>CANRKN010000060.1 GCA_947631215.1 uncultured Oscillospiraceae bacterium
GCGCTCTATACGGTCATCAGCAAGGCGACCTCGGATGAGAACGACCGTGAGGCGCTCATCAGCGCCGTGCTGGAGCCTATTTTCTCTCCGATCCGTCGGAAGAAAGCATCTTGAAAAGGAAGGAGGAATTACCCTGAATGGCAAGGGTGAATCACAAAAGAGTCAAGCAGCTTCTCAATGAGAAGCGCAGCAAGATCACGGACCGCCAGTTTTTCACGTCCCGCATTCTCGCGGGGCATTTTGAAGATATGGCGGTAGCGCAGACCCGGCGGTATCATTACAACCGCCGGGTCCGCGTGAATATAATCTGGAACCCAAAGTATGAGCAGGTGGCGGGCACGGACAATCAGTGTATATTTATCAATGCCGGCCATAAGATCGTCACTTCTGTACGCGGCAGGGAGAACCGATACTGGACCGTCACGGGCCTTTTCGCCCACGAACTGGGGCATGTCCTCTACACGGACTTTCTGGCACTCCAGACTTACGACAACAGTTTGGATAGGTATCGATGGTATCCGGCGGCGCCTATCCTAAAGACGGTCAAGGACCGGGCCAATGAGATTGCGCTGTGGGATTATGCCAAAGCATCCCAAGACAATCTGCTGATGCTCCGGATCGTTGCCCGCCACATCTTTAATGTCTTGGAGGATGGGTATATCGAGAATCGAATGCTGAACAACTTCCCGGGCACCCTGGGCTACGCGCTGGAGAACCGCCGGGCATCACAGATGAAACAGATGCCCACGGTGACAGAACTGATCGAAAGAGAAGAAACCGAGGATCAACCCATCTTTTCCAGCATCCTGCAGCTCATGCTCAGCTATGCGAAGTATGGGGTGATCATGTACGGCGACGAGCCCAAGACGGATGAACGGGTCCAGGTGGTTTTCAGCCTGATCCATGACATTGACCGCGCCCTGCTTACCCGCGACGCTCGCGAGAGGCTCGATGTTGCCAATGTCATTCTGGTGCGCTGCTGGGAGTATATCCAGCCGTACCTGGAGGTGATGAAGGAGCAGCAAAAGGCAGAGACAGCAGCCGGATCATCTGCTGAGTTAAGCGAGATGCTGAAAGGCGCGCTGAGCAAGATCGCTGGCGCTACTGAAATTGGAGAAGGGTCATCTACTCCTGTCCCAGACGCGGGCGGCGAGGAGGTCTCGGCAACCGCGACTGCCCGCAAACAGACCAAGGAGGACGCCAAGGAGTCATCTGCAGAGGTTGCTGGTGCGGACGATGCTGAGGCCAGCCCGGAGACAGAGGATCCCAAACCCGAGGAAAAGAGCAGCGAAGGCGGTGAGCCTGACGGCGCTGGAGCCGAGGGTGGATCGGTTTCTGGAAACATTTCATCTGACGGTGGATCTGGTGAGCGCCGAGGCGCGACCGAAACTGAAGATGGCCGCATTCCGTTGCATCACACGGACCATGTCAGCGCCCCGGAAGGCGGGACAACTGAGCGAAACGATGACTATGCTCCTGACCCCTATGAAGGGGCGGCCGCAGACATTGACCGGCTCTTGGACAAGATGGCAGAGCGTGCTGCCTGTGAGCAGTTGGAAAATGAACGCCTGCAAGAACTGAACGAAGCCGCCCAGAACATCTCCTATGGGGATATCCACAGCGGCGTCAGCATCGTCGTGAACCGCATGGCGAACGTGGACGAAAGCTACATAGAGCAGTATGAGAGCGTTGCTCCGTCGCTGCTGACCATCTCCAAACAGCTTCAAAGGAGCCTGGTTCGCCAGCTCCAGGACAGCCGCCGTGGAGGAAAACAGACAGGGCTTTTGTTCGGCAGACGTCTGGACTCCCACTCACTACACCGCAATGACGGCAAGGTCTTCTATAAAAATGCACTCCCGCGGGAGGTCCCGCAGTTGGCAGTGGCCTTGCTGTTGGATGAGTCCGGGTCCATGTGCTCCTGCGATCGATGCACCTATGCCAGGGCCTCAGCCATTATCCTGTATGACTTTTGCCACAGCCTGGACATCCCCGTGATGGTCTATGGCCACAGCACGGAAGGAGCATCTGTCGCGCTGTACTCCTATGCGGAGTTTGACAGCATCGATAACGATGACCGATACCGGATGATGGATATTTCTGCCAGGGATAGCAACCGTGACGGCGCTGCCTTGCGGTTTGTCGCTGAGCAGCTGTGCAAGCGAAATGAGGACGTCAAGCTGCTGATCTTGGTGTCAGACGGCCAGCCGGCAGATACCGGATACTATGGCACTGCTGCAGAAGAGGACCTGCGCGGCATCCGAAAGGAATACCAGCGTAAGGGCATCCTGTTCGTGGCAGCAGCCATAGGAGATGATAAACCCAGCATTGAGAGGATCTACGGTGACTCATTCCTTGACATCACGGACCTGGCTCAGCTGCCTTCCAGACTGACCGCAGTTGTAAAGCGTCACATCCATATCTGAGCGAACTTCAGCTGGCTACCCATTTGTAGAGTTTTTAACCATATTGATGGGCAGCCGGCAGCGGCTGCCCATGTGCAAATTGCAGAAAGGATTATAAATGCATTACGTAACATTGGCGACCGTTGAGATCCCTCATATTAAGGAAGAGGAGGAACTGAATGCGATAATCGCAGTTGCTGCAAATACGCTTGAAGCGCAGGATGGTAGTGATTACATGAACGAGTACTTTCTGGGAAGGATTCAATCCCTGCGAACAAGTTTCTCGCGTTCGGTCAGCAAAGCAGTGGACGAGGTAATGGATCCGTTTTGTGAAAACACAGAGGATTCCAGATACCTTGAATTTGAAGATTATTCCGATGAGGTCGAAGATTTGTATAATTCAGATACCCGCACGTGTGTCCGCCTTCCTGAAGGAAGAGTTATACTTGCGGGATCGCATGAGTTCCGTTCCAAATACACTTTAGATGGCGGGATGATCCGGGAGCTTAATGCAGGCCGGCTTCACAGCCCAAAAAGAACGCATAAGGCAAAGAAACTGACGCTTCTGAGTGACTATCCTGTTCGGAAACTGTATCCGTCCATAAAGGACTACGCCGAAGAGGAGGGGTACTGTTGCAATGAGGACGAAACCAAGTTTGGATATATGATGAATCCTAATGGCCAATGGGATTGGTATTCTATCGGCGGACGCTGGTCAGATGTATTTCTGGTAAGCGACCAGTGCAAGGAATACTCTATCGGAGAGTGCGGCCGTGCGCCCAGAGAAGTGCCGGAAGGGTACATATGGGTGAGTGCAGCCCGCAAAAAAGATATCGAATGGGATGCCATGCGCTCCTGGCGTAAAGTGATGGCCGTTAGGGAATATGAGATGCTCAAAAGTGTATTTGAGACGAAAATAATCCCGGACGGCACATACTGCCGCATTCTGGAAAATGGAGTTCGCAGCCCTTCGGGTCGTGAGTATCTGAGCGGGGAGACCGAGGAGGACTTTATTGCACGGTACGGCCTTGATGGCACCGATCCTCGCTATCCTGACTGTTTCTACAACTACATTTCCGGCGGGGAATGGTTTTCTTCCTATGGTTATGCAGGCGGTGAAAAAAGCGGCAGAGATCGGGAAGAAGTCTGGCATGATGCTGTTGATGAGTACATCGCCAGCCTTTCAGACGACACGGTTCTGGTCGTTGTCGACTGTCACAGCTAAGAATAGGGACGAAAAGAAGACTCAACTTGGTATCATAGTTCGTTTGCTGCCCATAACATGCATACCGAAAGGAGGTCCTATGAGTGTTGGCCATGACGGCTGTCTGTCCTGCCCGGTGCAGGCCTGTTCAGCCGATTATAGAGGTTCTCAGTGCAAATTCCTTCGTTCGCAGGCGGGCGTGGATACTGACCCTTTGACTTGGGCAGAGAAGTTACGTACCATGTCTGCGGAGGATATAGCGGACTTTATCTGCAACTTTGCGGGCAAGTCCTGGTTCTGCGAGTATTCCTGCCCGTTGCGTGAGAAGTGCAAAATCAAGGCACCTGCTGCCGAAAATGCCATGGTCGTGCTCCTCCGCACACCTGTGGCGCAGAACAAAATACCATTTCCAACCGAACACCTGAGCCGCCATGTCGTCCAACTGATGAAGGTGGATAGCAAGAAGAATACTATGGTGGACTGTCCAGATGGACCGGATTTGTGTTCGCGCTGCGGCGGCAGCTATGACTGTCCTTCCAGTCCCTTCCAACACCACAATAATTGAAAAAGGAGAAGTATCAATGGCCATTTGTGGTTGCCCGGATGCCTGTGATTACTGGATTGACGGGAGAAACAAACAATGGTATAATCCAAATGCATAGTTTCTTGTTCAGTATATAGCTGAGCACAGTATATCAGAGTGACGAAGTGCCATTTGCAGCAATGCAGATGGCACTTTTTTGTTTTCGGGCAAAATGCAACAAGACGGCAGTCCTTCTGGGTCGCCGTCTTTTTATATATAATATCAAAATAACACAAAAAGGAGGAATGAACCATGCGGGTTCAAGTATTTGGACATACAACTGTGACTGTTTCTATAGTTGTAGATGTTGATGTTGATAATAGCGAAGAGATTGTTGAGCAAGAACTCTATGAGCAGGCCGCTGAGGAGTTCGGTGGTATACAGGAGTTTGCGGGCAATGGGGCCTTGGACAAACTAATTGGAGTTGAGGACGAGGACAGTACTATCAGCGCAGACGAAGATGTTGTGTGGGACGACTACACTGTTGAGGAAGACTAAATCAGAATGCGAACATACAACCTATGATTTTGCAATATTTCTACAAGGGAGGATAGATAAAAATGAAAAAGACTCTGTATAGAACTGACGAACTGTTCCGCCTGATCGATGGCAAACTGAAAGAGGAGGGGCTACTCCCGGAAATCCTTGATTACGGGCTCCCGACGCATGAACCGCGGCCAGTAAAAACAATGTCATGGGATACCATCGGAAAAGTATCTTTCGGCTCCAGTGAGGGCATATACCTTGATATTTGTCTGGAAGGAGATATGGGTGGTGGCACATATGAGCGCGTTGAATTGGGTACATATAAGACCTTGCTGGAAGATAAAGAGGCGTTTAGCTCTATGTCCCTCTTAAATACGGAGTTTGTTTTCGCAATGCGGGACTTTGTTAATGCCCACATGGATGATTTTAATTGGGTCGGCTTTGACATCATTTTTTACAAAGGTGAGAAGCAGGCTATCAAGTATACCACGACCCGGGACCCAGCATCAGCTAGGGTGTTCATCCACGAGCGGGGAAAACGAAACGGTTTCGACCATGCTGTACTCATTAATAATGAAACGGGCAAGGAAGAAATCATCCAGATCAGTTCCCATTTGGGCTCAATAGAGAATAAACAAGTTTAATAGGCAATATGCAACAAGTCGGTATCCTCTTGGGATACCGGTTTCTTTATATCACAGAAAGAGAGAAAGGATACATATGATGATTTTCAAAACTGGAAAGGTTGATTCCCGGGAAAGAGATACCGTTCGTACCATCGATTGTGAAGTGAACGGGGTAAAAATCGCAACCATTGATGAGGAGACTCCATCAGGATGGGACAGAGATCGCTACCCACATAATGTATTTCGTTTGCGAGTGGTAGACATGGAAAGAAGTAGTAGCTCCCGCCGTATGAGTAAGTGGTCCTTTACTAGTCATGGTTCATATGCCACGCTATTGCAGGCAAAAAGAGCCGCAGAACAATGGTATGATGAAAACCAAGCGTCTTTCAGGCGTCATACCAAGGCACCTGCGCGTCTGCTACCTGCGGAACCCAATAGCTCATTCTATCCTACGCCGTCAAGAATGGCGGGTATGATGCTAAGTAGAATTGACTGGAAACGAGTTACAACTATCCTTGAACCCTCTGCAGGTAAAGGAAATCTGGTCGACGCTATTATCAGCGCCTTGGAAGACAATGACCCCGACAGGTTGTATTATGGTCATAGAATCCGCAAAGGCCTCCACATGAGCGGCAGGTTATCCCGGTCAAAGGATATTGATGTAATCGAAATCGATGAGAACCTGCAACAGCTGCTGATAGGAAAGAGGCTCAATTTGGTCCATGACGACTTTTTGACGTATTCGACCCGGAAAAATTATGACCTTATCATTATGAACCCACCATTTGATGAAGGAGACAAGCATCTGTTGAAAGCTATTTCCATGATGGAAGATACAGGAGGACAAATCGTATGCCTTCTCAATGCAGAAACGATCCGTAACCAGTGTACGAACGGGCGCTATCTGCTCGGGCAGCGGCTGAAGGAATTTGATGCGCGAATCGAGTTTTATTCGAATGCGTTCCTTCACGCTGAGCGGAAAACAGATGTTGAGGTCGCTCTGGTAACGCTGGATATACCCTCAAAGCCATTTGAATCTCATATTTGGGATGCGTTGAAGAAGGCGGGACAGAAAAAGTATGAAAAAGAAGAGCCGACAGCCATCGTTTCAGGTGATTGGGTAGAGCAGATGGTGGCCCAGTATGACATGGAGGTGGACGCGGGTGTAGCGCTCATCAAAGAGTACGGTGCATTAGTCCCATATATTGTTCCTGATAATAGTGATGGAAACATAGAGAGGCCTGCGCTGATTCGGATATCCGTCGGTAGTGAGAGTGATATTTCTAAAGTTGACTCAGGAACGATCAACGAGTATCTGCGGTGTGTACGTAATAAATACTGGAGGATGCTTCTGGACAGGCAAGAGATCAACGGGAAGATGACATCTAAAATCAGTGAGCAGTATTATGCGAAATTGGATACATTAGGTACCTATGACTTTACCCTGTTCAACATACGCCGATTCATAATAGAGCTCAGCGCCCAATTGAACCAAGGGGTGGTCGATTCGATTCATTCGCTGTTTCACGAGCTTAGTGAAAAACACTCATGGTATCCGGAGAGTGAGAAGAATATCCATTATTACAACGGTTGGCGGACAAATGAGGCTCATAAGGTGGGAATGAAGGCAATCATCCCTGTGAACGGCTATGATACACATTACAGAGGGTGGAAAGAGACAAAGGAACTGGATGTTTACCGCATCAACTCAGGCATTCGCGATCTGGAAAAGGCACTGACTTATCTGGACGGTGGTAAATTTGGTATCTGTCATATTGATGTTAGCAGTGCTGTAGAACATGCGAAGAATATGGGGAAGACAACGGTTTCGTTCACATACTTCGCTGCTACGTTCTACAAAAAAGGCACATGTCACATCAAGTTTTATCCGGAGGCAAAGCCGTTGATCGATCGTATGAATATCATGATCGGGAGGGAAAAAGCTTGGCTGCCTCCTTGTTACGGGAAAGTATCTTATGAAGCTATGGATGAGGAGTCCCGAGCGGTTGTGGATAGCTTTCAGACAAAAAAAGAGTACGACGAAATATGTGCAGAACCAGATTACTACTTGTCTGGTACAGCGGGATTTCCGTCTTTGACGGCATGATTATAATGGCAGAAGACCAATCAGGAGCATAAGAAAAGGTTATAAATAGCACGGGTTTATGAAACGGAGGTTTGCAAATGCAGAGCATTGTATCTTATCCTAACCGAGGTGTTGGGGGAAAAAGTAGTTATCGGGGGAATTGCAGTCCCCGGCTGATCAACGACCTGATCGATCAGTTCAGTATTAAGGACATTTCCGACTACATGTGCGGTTCTGGAACTACAGAGGATGTGGCCCGGCAGCGCGGCATCACCAGCCATTGTTACGACCTGAACCGTGGGTTCGATTTGCTGACGATGGATATCCCTGAGCGCAACCAGTTCATCTTTTGGCATCCGCCTTATGGAGACATGGTCGTATATGCCGGTTCCCAGTATTCTGCTGAGGAGATCAAAAAGAAGTACGGCATAGACGCGCTGAGGTCGGACCTTTCCCACATGAAAGACTGGGGGAGGTTTGTCGAGGCGATGAATTATTGCATGATAAAGCAGTACGCCAGCTTGGAGCCCGGCGGCCGGATCGCGGTGCTTATGGGTGATATGAAGAGAAAAGGAAAGCTCTATTCTATGCTGTGCGACATCGTGAAGCCTGGGACGATGGAGAACATAGTCATAAAGGCCCAGCATAACTGCTGGAGCGATACGAGGACATACAGCGGACGATTCATACCCATTATCCATGAGTATCTGCTCATATGCCGAAAGGATGAGCCGCTGCTCGTCCCACTTCGGATGACTGTTTCCACGCAGTCCGATATCAGGGATCTAAAGGCGCCTACATGGAAGGATGTCCTGGTTTCTGTTTTGAGGACCATGCATGGGCCGGCTACGCTTAACGATCTATACCACGCTGTAGAAGGACACAAAAAGGCGGAGAATTCGAAGTTCTGGAGGGAAAAGGTAAGGCAGACGCTGTATGTGTACCCCAATGTGTTCAGTTCCGATAAGTGTGGTGCATGGAAACTCGCTGCATAACAGGACTCTTGCATGAGTTCGGGATATGGCGCTAAGCACCCAACCCGGCAATTCAGCCAGTAGGTATCTGTACGGCAAGAGACCGTCTCATTTCTGGATTGACGCGAGAGGCAAACTCTGGTATAATTATAATATAGAGTTTCTTGTTCAGTGTATCACTGAGCACAGTATATCAGAGTGACGAAGTGCCATTTGCAGCAATGCAGATGGCACTTTTTTGTTTCTTGGCAAAAAATGCAACAAGACGGCAGTCCTTCGGGATCGCCGTCTTTTGATATAGATGTAAAGAACAGTCGAGATGAAATAAGAATGGAGGCAACTCAAATGGCAACCAAGACCATCCATGCAAGTCAGAAGAGAAAGAGAGGCAGTAATGAAGGCCATCAAACAGAGGGGACGGTGACATGGCAGACCTGATCACAGTCCAGGAAGTGCTTGATCACTTCGAGCAGAACATGTCAACAAAGGCCCGCCTGGCGCGTATTGAGGCGAAGGCTCTCAAAAAGGACATAGAAACCGCGCAGGCGCTGATAAACGACGCCGTGGAGCGGTACAGGAAGAAGAAACTCCGGGTCAGAAACAAGGTGAGCGCAAAATCATCCGACCCCTTTAAAGCCCTGGACGAGTACAGTAGCTGCGAAGAGATCCGCGATGCCTACGGATGGGGATTCATAACCCAAAGGAAAATGGACCGGCTCTTGGAGTTGTGGGAACTCCGGGAGCAGTCGAAAGATTCGACCATTTTTACCGACCGGGTGATCGAAATGCTGGAGGCGGCTCGCATGGGCATCTTCTCCAAGTACGGCGGCCCGGTACGCGAGTATCAGCAGAAGGAAAAGCTGATGTTCCAAGAGGCAAAGCGGATCGCGGAAGAGAATTTCAACCGAAATAACCACGCCGATGAGGGTGGACAATGAAAGATTACAAAATTGATAAAACATGCAGATAGAGAAAGGAGAAAAAACATGAACAACACATGTCTGGACAGCTATAGCACTACATTCAGCGACCGACAGGCCATGCAGAGCTACCACGAGGGACTGACGAAAGAAAGCAGATGGCAGCACTGCAAAGTGAACGAGCTGCATGTGGAGCCGCTGGACGAGGCATCCCCGCTCTACTTCGCTCCCGAGGCGTTTGCCTCGGGGACCAGTACCGATGCAGTCGAGGATACCGCGAAGAACCTCGGCCTGGCGATCCTGGTCAACGGCGGATTGTATCCCGTCCGAACGACGGCATACAAAAGCCTCCTTGACCGAGCAAAGATCAGTGGGAACGCCCTGACGAAGCTCAAGCGGCCGGTGCTGGCGGAGGTGCTGAACGAATGCCTCAATATCTATTCCAGTGAGGCCCTGGTGCTCATTCGGGACGAGAAGGTGTCTGCCGTTCATTCGGGGGATATGACGGATTATTCCGTGCTTCCAATCGATGAATTGCTGGACATCCTCGGAAGGAAGCTCGACGAGCGCTTTCCTGGAAACATCTTTGAGAGGGGGTATACAGACCACTCTCTCACCAGCGCGTCGTGGCGGATGCCGGCGCAGAAGGAAGATCTCCTGGGGACCTACGCGGCCCTTCTGAAGGCCCAGGGAAAAACCAAGACGGCAGATAAGCTCGTTCCTGGCGTCCGGTTCACCACGTCAGACACCGGTGTGTCTTCCGCAAAGGTGTCGGCGATGCTCGTGGGGGGCCAGTATCCGATTCATATCGGCAGCTGCATCGCGATAGACCACCGGCATCAGACCAAGGTGGCCGACTTTGATGCCGCGCTGGATCAGCTGTTTGCCCAGTTCACCACCAGCGTGGAGAATCTGCAGGCGCTGCTGGAGATCGAACTGGACTATCCGGTAAACGCCATGACCCGCGTATGCAAAAAGCTGAGTATGCCCAAAAAGGCAGCCGTCGAAGCGATCTCTATGTATGAGATGGCCAATGGCGGCGGACGGGCGACAGCTCATGACGTATTCATGGCGATGCAGGAGATCCCGTTCATCATGAAGACGGACGGAGCCCCGGAGAGCAAGCTGATCACCCTTCAGGAGACCATGGCCCGTGCTCTTACGCTCAAGTGGAGCGACTACGACCTCGCGAAGGCGGTGGAGTACTGATGTCAGCGCCCATCATTCTCTGCGATACCGCAGGCATGACCAATGAACGCTGGCTGGAGTGCCGCGCTCACGGTCCGAAGGGCGATATCGAGTACACTGTCGGCGGGAGTGATGTCGCCGTGATCTTTGGTGTGTCCCCCTGGACAACACCGCTAGAGCTCTGGATGATCAAGAAGGGCAGAGCAAAGCCGGCACCGAAGGCAAATGCCGGGCAGCTGGAGATGGGCCATCTTCTTGAGCCCATTGCCGCTCATTGGTATCAGTCGATCACGGGGAACACGGTCACCGATGACACTTATTTGTACCAGCACGCAGATCATCCATATGCGCTTGCGAACTTTGACCGCCGGTTCATCCGAAAGGCGGACGGCGAGCCGGGGATACTGGAGTGCAAGAGCTGCAGTTTCCACAAGGCGGGCGAATGGGCCGATGAGGCGTATCCTCTGTATTATGAGCTTCAACTTCGGTACTATCTCGCGGTCGCAGACGTAAACATCGGCGCCTTTTCGGCGCTTTGGGGAAACAACCCGGATGTCGATTTTGCCTGTCCCTCCCTGGAGCGGGACCCGGTAAAGGAGGACATGATCTTCGAACGGCTGGATGAATGGATCTGGAGCCTGAAGAACGATAAACCTCCTACGATGTCAGGGGTCAAGCCGGCGATGGCGCTGGAATCACTCGCGAAGATCTACGGTGCGAGCAAACCGACCCTTCCCACAGTGGAATTGCCCAAGAAATATGAAAAGAACCTGCGCAGGCTAATTGCCCTGCAAGGGGAAGTCGCGGAACACAGCGCAGAACTCAAAAGATTGAACGAGGAGGTGCAGGCACAGTCCGTGCGGATCGCGGAGCTGATGAAGGATCACGAGCATGGCGTTCTCGAAACGACCAAAGACCGTATCCTTATCGACTTCGTTACAAGAACAAGCAAGAGACCCGACTCAAAGCGGCTCAAAAAGGAGTACCCCATGATTTACGATGAGGTCCTGAAGGTGAGTGAGAGCAGGACCTTAAAGGTCTCCGTTGAGTCTGCCTAGCAGAAAAGGAGATAGATATGAGCAAAGGAAATAGCAATACATGGGAACATACGCTGGAGAAACAGTGCGTGAACGGCTGGACCAAAGGGGCGAAAGCCTATGTGTGCTCGCCGCTCAGCGCAGATAACCGGGAACAGCTCCACGCCAACATTCGCACGGCGCGGGCATATATGTTTCTGGCCAACAGGGACCTGGGCTATGCCGCACGGGCGCCGCACGCTTATCTGCCGCTGCTGTTGAATGACAGTGTTCCGGTAGAGCGCGCCCTGGCCATCGACTTTGGCCTTCGGCTCTTGGAGCAGAGCGAGATCCTGCTCGTATGCGGCAGCCGTATCAGCTGTGGCATGGAAGGAGAGATCCGCCATGCTGCAAAGCTGAAAATGAAGATACTTGCCTTTGACAAGGCCGTTTACCTTGGCGCTCGGCGGATCGTGGCAGACTGTGGAGGAGACAAATACCTTGTCCGACTGGATGACCGATACCCGCAGTTCGTCAGGGAGTACCCGGATGGCATTACACCTGACAGCGGGGAGGTGGCGTGATGCTTTGTCAATTTGAGCGGCTGGTCTATCCCCGGAATATCAGCAGCGCCGAGACAGGAAGCTATATGGTGGCCGTATACCGGCCCTGTGAGCGGGTCTTGGACGGCACCGGCCACTCCATCTCTCAGGTGAAAGCCGTCGGCTACTGTCTGCCCATTTCCCGGCATCTTCGGTATGACATGCAGGGGAAATGGACGCGCAGCACCAAGCACGGCGTCCAGTTCGAGATGGACTCCTACAAAGAGGTGATCATCCCGACAAAGGA
>CANRKN010000061.1 GCA_947631215.1 uncultured Oscillospiraceae bacterium
GCAGGCACAGCTGACCGAGTGGCGGCGGGACTTCCACCGCCACCCGGAGACCGCCCATCAGGAATACCGGACCGCGGTGGTCATCGAGGCGGAGCTTGCGAAGCTGGGCATCGAGACGCAGCGTGTGGCCGATACCGGCGTTCTGGGCGTGCTGCACGGGCTCGGTGAGGGCGGCCGCACCGTGGCTCTCCGGGCAGATACCGACGCCCTGCCTGTCCAGGAGCTGGACCGGGATCGGCCCTATTGCTCGGAAAACGCCGGCGTCATGCACGCCTGCGGACACGACGGCCACACGGCCTGTCTTTTGGGCGGGGCGGCGCTGCTGGCGGCGCATAAAAATGACTTCGGCGGCGAGGTGCGGTTTCTTTTCCAGCCGGCCGAGGAGGTGGGCGGCGGCGCGGCGCCGCTGATCGGAGCGGGCGCGCTGGGCAGCGCGGAGCGCATTTTCGGCCTGCATACTGCTCCGGACATCCCCACCGGCACCGTAGGGCTCAAGCCCGGCCTGAACAACGCCTCGGTGGATCACTTCACCATCACGGTGCAGGGCCGGTCGGCTCATGTCTCCACGCCGCATCTGGGCATAGACGCGCTGTATATCGCCAGCCATATCGTGATAGCCGCGCAGGCGCTGGTGACGCGCATGACCTCTCCCGTGGAGCCGCTGATCCTGGGCATCGGGAAGCTGCAGGCCGGGACAGCCTACAACGCCCTGGCAGAGACCGCCGTGCTGGAGGGGACGACCCGCGCCGTCAGTGTCCCCGCCCGGGCGCGGATACGCCGGCTTCTGGACCAGACGGCGCAGAGCGTCGCCGCGCTCTACGGCGGTACGGTCTCGGCGGAATGGGAGGACTTCACGGCGCCGCTTCTGAACGATCCGCAGGTCACCAGGGAGGCCGCCTCTGTTGTGGACGCGCTTTACGGTCCCGGCCATGTGAAGAGCGACAGGGCCCTGTCCCTGGGCGGAGATGACTTCGCGGAGTATCTTTTGAAGGTCCCTGGCGCTTACGCATACCTGGGCACAGGCGATCCCGACAAGCCCGGCACCCAGGGGCCCGCCCACAACGGCGCTTTCGATATTGATGAGGACGCGCTGCCCATGGGCGCGGCGCTCTATGCGGGCTACGCCTTAGGCTGGCTTCGGGGCGTCTTTGATTGAATGGCATCTCCCGCAGCGAAAAGTATAAAACGTTGGGCTCCACGTATTTGTGAAGCCCAGCGTTGTTACAATTTTTGTTCTCAAAAAATATTACCCTTGACAACTGTTCTCTTGGGAAAAAGGAGAAATGCCCCTGACCGACGAATGAGGACCCGCTTGCGAGTCCTCATCGTCTTCAGGGGTATTTCGACGCGCGCCCCGGTGCGGGTCAGCGTCAGGACCAGGACACTATTTTCAATATGATAGACCAGCAGCCAGTCCGGGAGGATATGACATTCCCGATGACCGGCCCAATTCCCGGAAAGAGCGTGATCTTTTGCTTTATCGGGGAGCGTTTTGCCCATGGCAAGAGCGGCAATGACATCGTCCAGCAGGCTGATCTTCCATCCCCGCTTTATCGCCAGCTTATAGTCCTTTTTGAACTGCGTGGTGAGCTTGACGGTATATTTCGCCTTTCTCATTTCTTCAGATCAGTGAGCAGTTCGTCCAGATCAGTATAGCCCTTGACGGATGGGTCCTTTGCGATCCTCTCTGCCTCCAGCATGGCGGCTATCGTCTCCTCGTTCGGCTGATTCAGGGAAATATCGAAGGGTATGCGTCCCTCCCGGAGCGACTGGCGGACAAAGATGTTGAACGCTGTAGTCATATTCATGCCCAGCTCGCCAAAAAGGGCATCGGCCTTTGCTTTCAGCTCCGTATCCATGCGGATGCTGATGTTGGTCGTTGTGCCCGGCATGGTATCATCTCCTTTCTGTCGGCATCTGTATTATATGTGATTTGCACGAAAAATACAATATATTGCACGAATTATTTTCCCGGAGACGCGTTCTCCGGGGCATTCGCAACTTTTAGTTGCGGGATTTTCAAGTCTTCTTGCTTGCCTGCAACGGGAAAAACGGGTATGCTGTGGGCAACAGGAAAGGAGGCGCGAGCCTATGACCACGGGCGAAAAACTTATACAGCTGAGAAAACGGGAGTGCTGGACCCAGGACGACCTGGCGGAAAAGCTGGACGTGTCCCGCCAGTCTGTCAGCAAGTGGGAGGGGGACCTGGCAGCCCCGGCCATCGATAAGCTCCTGGAGCTGAGCCGGCTATACGGCGTCAGCACCGACTATTTATTAAAGGACGAGCTAGACCTGCCCGATACGGCAGAAGAGCCCGCGCCGGAGGAGCCGGCCCTGCGGCAGGTGACGCTGGAGGAAGCCCGATCCTTCGTGGCACTCAAGGAGGCGTCCGCCAAGCCCTTCGCCCTGGCCGTGGCGCTGTGTATTCTCTCCCCGGTGTGCCTCATCCTGCTGGGCGGGCTGTCCGCGATTCGCCCCGTCCGGGAGCAGATCGCCATGGCGGCGGGTCTGGCGGTGCTGTTCGCCTTCGTGGTGCCGGCGGTGGCCGTCTTCGTGCGCTGGGGGATGAAGCTGGAAAAATACGAGTATCTGGAAAAAGAGGTCTTTACGCCTGCCCCGGGTGTGGAAGCGCTGGCCCGGGACGGCATGGACCGGGACCGGGAGACCCACAGCCGCCGGATGGTGACGGGCGTGTGCCTGTGCGTGGCGTCGGCGGTGCCCATGCTGGTATGCGTGGCCGCAGAGAGCGAGTTTTTGCTGACCTGCGGCGTGGGCCTGCTGCTGGCCATCGTGGCGGCAGGGGCGTATCTCATCGTCAGCGTGTCCGTCCCCTGGGGCGCGTATCAGATGCTCCTGCAGGAGGGGGACTATGCCCCGGAGAAGAAGGCCCCTTGGCGGCGGGCGGTGACGGGCGTCTACTGGTGCCTGGTCACGGCGGGGTACCTGGCCTGGAGCTTCATCACCAAGCGCTGGGACTTCACGTGGATCGTCTGGCCGGTGGCGGCGGTGCTGTTCGCGGCCCTGGCCGTGGCGGTGGAGATGGTGGGGAAGAGGAAAGAGTAAAAAAGCCTTGACCAGCTCCCTTTGCACAAGGGCGCCTCCATATGGAAAAGCCCGGACCGAGAGGTCCGGGCTTTCCATTATCCTATTCAAGATGCCTTTGTCTTGCGCCGGTCCTTGTACTGGGACGCGGCCACGGCCTCAGCCTTCCGGTCGGCCTGCTTCAGGGCGTCCATGCGCCCGGCCACGTCGTCGTGGGCGGCGGCCACGGCCAGCTTCCGCTGGCGGCGGGTGGTGATCTCCTCGCTCTTGGGCTGGATGTCGCCGGCGGCGGTCAGGGCCATCTTGGTCATCAGCGGGCCCACCAGCTCATAGATGAGCACGGCGAACAGCGTGATGTTGCGGATGAGGGCGCCCTGCTCGCCCAGCTGCATGGCGGTGGTGCACATGCCCAGGGCCACGCCGGCCTGGGGCAGGAGGGTGACGCCCAGATACTTGCATATCTCCGGGGAGCAGTGGGTGGCCTTGGCGGAGGCCCGGGCGCCCAGATACTTGCCCGCGGACCGGGCCAGGATGTAGACCACGCCGATCAGGACGATGGTGCCGGAGGCGAACACGCCCAAGTCAAGCTCCGCGCCGCACAGCACGAAAAACAGCGCCAGCACCGGGCTGGACCATTTGTCGGCGAGGTACATGAGGTCGCCGGACAAGGGGCAGCAGTTGCAGAACACCGTGCCCAGCATCATGCACACAAGCAGCGACGAAAAGCCGATGGTCACGGGGCCGATGTGGAACTCCGCCATGGACAGCGCCACCGTCAAAAACACGAAGGCGATGGTCATGTTGAGGCGGTTGGTGTTGGAGTTGAAGAGCTTTTCAAGCTGGGTCAGCAGCCACCCCATCAGCGCGCCCAGGCTCAGGGAGCAGATGATCTCCAGAATGGGGTTCACCAGGATGGACACCATGTCCATGTTGCCGGTGACCAGGGTCTTGGCGATGCCGAAGGAGACGGCAAAGACGATGAGGCCCACGGCGTCATCCAGGGCCACCACGGGCAGCAGGAGATTGGTAAGAGGCCCCTTGGCCTTATACTGGCGCACCACCATCAGGGTGGCCGCCGGGGCGGTGGCCGTGGCGATGGCGCCCAGGGTGATGGCCTGGGCCGTGGTGAGCACGTCGGGCCGCAGGGTGTGGAAGATGATGAGGGCCACGTCCACGAACAGCGTGGCCGTCAGGGCCTGGAACACGCCCACCACGAAGGTCTGCTTGCCGATGGCCTTGAGCTCCGCCAGGCGGAACTCGCTGCCGATGGAGAAGGCGATGAAGCCAAGGGCGATGTCGGAGGCCAGTTCCAGAGCCTCCACCTGCGCGAAGCTGGTGAAGCCCAGATAGTCGATGCCCAGCGCCCCCAGGAAGAAGGGGCCTATCAATACGCCGGACACCAGGTACGCCGTCACGTTGGGCAGCTTGGCCAGCCGGGAGATGCGGGTCATGAGAAGCCCCGCCAGGATGGCCACGGATACGGAGAGTAGGGTCGTCATGGAAATTATTACCTGATTTCTTTTCTGAAATTAATTTACCTATATATAATTTATATCTCTGCACACACAGGTTATTAATATAGTGCCAGATTGGTGAAAAATCAAGTGCCAATTTCAACAAAAACAGAGGACGTTTTCGGGAAAACGTCCTCTGTGGCGAAAAAAGCGATATTTTGGCAGTTTACAGCAGCTTCAGGGCGATCTTCATGACCACCTTTCGGAAGGTGGCGGGCTCGCCGTCCAGAATCAGGCCGGGACGGTGGATGTCCCAGGGGAACAGGACGATAAAGTCGCCGGGGTAGACGGTGAGGACGGTCTCCTCCTCCACGGCGGAGTAGTTGATCTT
Source organism: uncultured Oscillospiraceae bacterium (assembly GCA_947631215.1). Next base: position 4,888 of record CANRKN010000061.1, read on the forward strand.
GTCCTTCTCGGGATGGGCCTCGGAGATGGTCTCCCGGCCAGTGCGGGGGGCCACGCCGATGCGCTCGCCGGCCTCAGGCCAGTAGAACAGGTCCAGGTACTTGTCGTGGGCCTCGGCCTTGGCCTCCGCCTTGGTGGTGATTTCGGAGATGTTGGCGTACATATCGGCGCCCTCGATCTCGACCTTGCCGGGTTCCATGGCCATCACGTCGTTGGTCTTCAGCCACTGGATGGCCCGCTGGATAGCGGCGGGATAGTAAGAGAAATCGTCCTGGCCGTTGAGCTTGGAAAGGATCATGGTGGGACCTCCTTATAGTTTAAGTTGATAGGTAAATTATAGCATGTCCCGGGGCGGGACGCAACGGGTATTACCGTATTTTCCGGCACTCCACATACCAGCGCTTGTCCAGGCTGTGGCCCACGGAGAAGCTCTTCTTGGGGTAGTTGCCCTGGGTCTCAATGTGGGGGAAGAGCTCCGCTTTGTCCAGCGCGGGCAGCAGCCATGCCCCGTTCCCGGGCTGTGCCGCGAGAGCGCGGGCCTCCTCCTCGCCGTGGATGTAGTCCACCGTGCCGCCATGGGCGGCGATATAGGCGTTTGCCAGCTCGTCGGCCTTCGCCACCAGTGCGCCGGTGTCCCCGCCGGAGAGGGTCTGGACGAACCCGCCGGTGTCGGTGCCGAACACCACCCGGTGGATGGGGTAAAACTCCACGGCCCCGTCCCGGAGGTTTTCAAGCTCCGCCAATGCGTACCGGGCGGGGTGGTCCATGGCCGCGCCCGCGGCCTTGAGGGCCTCCCAGTGCTCTTTGGCGGCGGCCAGGGAGTGGTTGCCGTCCCCCATGGCGAACACGATGGGCCCGGGCAGGGCGTCGATGGCTGCCTTCACCGCGTCGGCCTGCTCCCCGCGGACCCGAAAGCCCCGCAGGTGCCCGCCGCCCTCATAGAGGTCAAAGTCATATAAAAGCTCCTCCCCGCCGGCGGCCAGGGGCATGACCGTATCCTTGACGTCGTCCATGAACAGCACGATGTGGGGCATCTCCAGCGCCGCCTGCCGCCGCAGGGCCGCCCGGGTGGGCAGCCGGGCGGGGACGGTGGCCTCCGTGGAGCGCACGGGGGAGGTGGACCCCGGCGTCCAGTCATAGGCCTCCAGGTCCAGTTTCCCCACCAGACCCCGCCGGACCTTGCTGTTTGGGAGCGTCCGCTCCACATAAATGTAAGAATCGGGGATATTTCGGAATACATCCCCCACCAAATAGTCCTCCATGGCCTTGCGGAGGGCCGCCTTGCGGGCCTCCACGTCCGGGGCGTTCAGATACGCCTCCGGCAGCATGAGCCGCAGGGCGGAGGGGGCGGCGCCCACATAGGCGCTCATGGTCTCCCAGTATGCCGGCCGGGCGGAGAACTGGTCGCAGGCCACCGCGGCCCACTTGGTTATGTCCGTGCCCTCCCTGGGCAGGAGGATATCCGCGGGGGTGAAGATGTCAGTCATAATAAATCCTTTCCTTATTGACCCCCTTGTGCAAAGGGGGCTGGCCCGAAGGGCCGGGGGGATTGTTGTAGGGCTTACAGAGTCTTTATCAATTTTACCCCATCCGGCATAGGATGACAAGAGGTGATGCGAATTGGATTTTACCCTGCTGGGGACCGACCCCCGGTTCCCCTACTTAAAGCGCCGCCTGGAGCTGGACGGCCACGCGGTCCTGCCCACGGCGGGACATAAGATAGCCCCGCCGGCCTGGCGGGAGGGGGTGCCCTACTACAAGGACGAGATATACGTCATCGAGAACGCCGCCCTCACGGCGGAGGGGGCCCTGGAGCTATTGATGCGCCGGTCCAACCGGGCCGTGGCGGGCATGGAGGTGCTGGTGGCGGGTTACGGGCGCATAGGCTCCTTTCTCGCCGGGATGCTCACCGGTCTGGGGGCCCGCGTGACCGTGGCGGCCCGCAGTAAGAGTGCCCGGGCCGCCGCCCGGCTCCACGGCTGCGGGGCGGTGGACTTTGAGCATATACCGCCTGTATTTGACGCGGTGGTGAACACCGTCCCCGCCCCGGTGCTGGCGGGGGACTACGGCGGGGCGCTGTGCATGGACCTGGCCAGCGCGCCGGGGGGCTGGGCCTCGGACGCGCCGGTGCTGAAAGCCCCGGGCCTGCCGGGGCTCTACGCCCCCAAGGCCGCCGCCGACGTGATGGCGGAGGCCATATATCGTGTGATAGAGGAGGAAGAAGACCATGGAAGATAAACTGCGCCTGGGGCTGGCCCTCACCGGTTCCTACTGCTCCTTTTCCAAGCTGGAGGCGGTGCTGCCGGACCTGTGCGGGGCGTTCGACGTGCTGCCCATCTTCAGCGAGAACGCCCAGAGGGACAGCCGCTTCGGCCTTGGCGCCGAATGGATGGCGAAGCTGGAAAAGGCCACGGGCCACGCCCCCGTCACGTCCATCGCCGGGGCGGAGCCCCTGGGGCCCAAAAACCTTATCGACGTGCTGGCCATCGTGCCCTGCACGGGCAACACCCTGGCGAAGCTCTCCCGGGGCGTCACCGACACCGCCGTCACCATGGCGGCCAAGGGGCACCTGCGAAACGGCAAGCCCGTGGTCATCGGCGTGTCCACCAACGACGGGCTTGCCGGCTCCGCGGAGAACATAGGCCGGCTCCTGGCCCGCAAACACATATATTTCGTCCCCTTCGGCCAGGACGACCTGGCGGCCAAGCCCATGAGCCTGAGCTGCCGGTATGAGCAGATAGCCCCCGCCGTGCAGGCGGCCTGGGAGGGGAGACAGTTACAGCCCATCCTGGCCTGAACCGGTCCCCGGCGCTCCCCCGAGAGGGGGAGCGTTCTTATTTTTGGAAATTTCTTCAAAAGGGCATTATGTAACTTGCTACACATTGTATTGTATCATACTAGCCTATTTTGGCCCAATATGTGGGACATATCCCCCACATGCTTGCTATTTTGGGCCGTTTATGGTATTATTTTATGGGATTTGACCCGCAGGAGGCGTAAAAATGGCCCGTGCTCCCCGAAAAAAGAGAAGGACGGTATACCTCAGGCCAGGGCAGAAGATGCTGCTGGTGCTGGTCCTGCTCGCCATTTTTGCCGTGTGCAGCACGTTGTTTCTGAACTTCCATACCATCCGGGAGATGGAGGCGCCCCCCGCCGAGGGCTCCGGCTTCAAGAGCCCCGTCACCGGGTTCATCATGGTGGGCGAGGGGGAGCTGACCGCGCCCTTTTATAACGAGGGATTTGCCGTGGTGGATAACTTCGGCCGGGGCACCCAGGTGGAGATAGAGAGCTGGGAGCCCTTCGTCACCGAGTCCGGCGAGGAGTATTACCACGCCTATGTGGACGGCGAGCTGGGCTACATCCCCTGCGTCAACATCACCGACGACCAGTCGGAGCTGATGCAGGAGACGCAGCTCTACGTGCGCACGCCGGTGCACCTTCTCCAGGAGCCGGACAGCATCGAGCTTGGGAGCCTGGTGCAGAAGGGTACGCTTTTGCGTGTGGTGGGCTACGACCACTTCAAGCCCGACGGCACCGTGAACATGTACCACGTGAAGGTGGGCGACGAGTTCGGGTGGATAAAATCTGAGTACGCCGTGCTGGACTACGGCGCGGCTATGGACGTGTGGATAGGCCCCGAGGGCTACGACATCCACGAGACCGTGGACAGCTACGGCGGCGGTGAGGCCAAGGACCTGGACTACTGGCCCCACGCCAAGGGCGACTTCACCGACGAGGGCAACGTGATGCCCGAGGACGTGTATGCCCTCTACATGCCCGCGGGCCACGCCACTATGGACACCCTGGACGATTATTTGGAAATAGCCGAGGGCACCGCCATCAACGCCTTCGTCATCACCCTGAACGACGGCGTCGAGATGGCCTATGAATCCCCCTGGATAGAGCAGTACGGCCTCATGGAGGCGTACCACGCCTACAACACCATGGAGGGCTTCAAGCAAGTGGTCCAGACCCTCCGGGACAAGGGCTATTACGTCATCGGCCGCGTCACCACTTTCCGGGACAGCCCCCTGGCGGAGGCCCGGCCCGAGTGGGCCATCACCGACGGGACGGGTATGCCCAAGACCATGAGCGGCAGCAGCTGGCCCTCCCCCTACAGCCGGGACGTGTGGAAGCTGAAGGTGGGCTTTGCCGTGGAGGCGGCGGACAGCTTCCCCCTCAATGAGATACAGTTCGACTACGTCCGTTTCCCTGACTACATCCAGGACAACCAAAAGGAAGGATACCTGGACCTGAAGAACACCCTGAATGAGTCCATGGCCCAGGCGGTGCAGCGGTTTTTGACCTATGCCTGCGACGTGCTCCATGAGCACGGGGTCTATGTGGCGGCGGACGTGTTCGGCGAGACCTCCAACGACTACGTATCCACCTACGGCCAGTACTGGCCCGCCATCTCCGACGTGGTGGACGTGATCAGCGGCATGCCCTATCCGGACCACTTCGACCGGTATATGGAGAACAACCGCTTGATCATCCCCTACAAGCGGCCCTATTTCATACTCCACAACTGGGCCCTGCACGTGTTCGACCGGCAGCAAGGGTGTGCCAGTCCCGCCATCGTGCGGACTTGGATACAGACCTGGGACGACTACGACTATGAATATAATGCCCTGAACATCCAGCGCCAGATCGTGGGCGTGTACGACGCCGGCGTCCCCGGCGGGTACATGCTCTGGCACGGCAACGGCTCGCTGTCGGTGGCGGAGGACCTGCCCGGCGCCATAGAGCAGGATTACCGCAAGCTCTACGAGGAGGCCAAGGAGCAGAACATCCTCCTGTCGGACTACATAGGCATGCCCACCGAGGACGGCTGACGTCCAAAAAACATAAAATACCGCCCCGTCCGGCGAGGACGGGGCGGTATTCCTGTGCGGTCAGATCAGCTCTGGGGCAGGGCCTCGCCGAAGACCTCCGCAATATCCACGGTCTCAAAATCGTCCTTCCACTCCACCTGGGCGGCTTGGACGGTCTCGTTGATTCTGTCCAGCATGGCCTGGTCCGCGGCGTCCGCCCGCAGGGTGGCGGCGGAGGTGCCGTTTCGCATAACGGCCATGTCCGGGTCCAGGGGCAGGCGCAGGATGATGTGCCAGCCATAGCTGGACTGGACGGTCTCCGACAGGCCGTATTCCTCCAGGGCCGCGGCGGCGTCGGAGAATTCCGCCACCATGGTGCCCGGGGCGAACTGATAGCCGTCGGGGTAGGCGGCGAGACCCGTGTCCTCGGAATTTTCCTCCATGAGCTGGTCAAAGAGCGCCTCCAGCGCCTCGGGGTCGTCCGCCTGGGCGGAAAGCTCCTCATAGAGGGCGTCGGCCTTCTCCTTCGCCGCCGTCTGCTCCTCCTCCGAAAGGTCCTCGCCCGTGGACTGGTCCATGGTCATAAGGAGGATGTGCTTGCAGCGAAGGTCGCCCTCCGCCTCGGCGAAGGCCAGGGCGTCGGCGTCGGGATAGTCCGCGCCCTGCGCGCCGTAGAGGGCCTCGGTGCACTTGGGGTAGAGGGCGTCCGCGCTGCTCATGCGCTCAAAGAGGGCTCTATCCATGAAGAGGGTGTCCAGATACCCCTGGAAGGCGGTCAGCTCGTTTTCGGTGCACTCCCCGTCCCCGTCGCCGTAGTTGTCCGCAGCGGTCTCGAAGGTGGTGGATATCTCGGCCTGCTCCTCCTCGGTCAGGGACACGTCCAGTTCCTTCGCCAGCTCCTCGATGGCGAGGTACTGGGCCATGCTGGACCAGGCGCTCAGGCGCACCACGTCCGCGTTGGTGTTGCCGGGGGCTATGTCCTCGCTGTCCCAGCCGTTGAAGGGCATCAGGCCCATGCTGGCCAGGTACGCGGTGTAGTCCACATAGTAGCTCAGCCAGTAGTAATACTCCCGCCAGGTCACGTCCTGGCCGTTGAAAGTCGCCACGACAGTGTCCGGCTCATAGGCCGCGGGCCCCAGGCCGGGGACGGGGGTGGCGGTGGGCTCCGCTTCCTCTGTGGGTTCGGCGTCATCCGTGGCCTCGGCGTCATCGGCAGGCTCTTCGGTCGGCTCGGCGGCAGCGTTGTCGGTCGGTTCGGCGTCGGCCTCTTCGGGCGCGTCGGTGGGCTCGGCGGCCGCGGTGGCCTCGGCGGTATCCGCCTCCGGCTCGTCCAGGGTCTGGATCTTGTTGGCGCCGCAGCCGGTCAGCAGGGTCAGGGCCAGGATCAGGCACAGCAGCGCGGCGGTGATACGTGTTCTCATAAGGGGACCTCCTTTGTGGGGTAAAGGGGCCTGGAAAGCCCCTGCCGCACAGTATATCACGTTCCGGCCCGGCCTACAAGCACCCTTGACGGAAAGGGGGGCTGGTGCTATCATATATTCGTCAAAATAGCGGGAATTTGGCTTTTGGGAGGGCCTATGAATATCATCATCGTGGGCGCCGGCAAGATCGGTTTCACCCTGACCCAGTATCTGACCCGGGAGGGCCATGACGTGACGGTCATCGACCGCAAGGCGGAGCGCGTCGGCCTGGTGAACACCACCCTGGACGCCATCACCATCACCGGCAGCGTGGACCTGGAGCTGCTGCGCCTGGCGGGCGCGGCCTCGGCGGACCTGCTCATCGCCGCCACCAATTCGGATGAGTCCAATATCCTGTGCTGCATGATGGCCCGGAAGCTGGGCGTGAAGCACACCATCGCCCGGGTGCGCCGGCGGGAGCACTTCGAGGCGGTCATGTTCCTGCGGGAGGAGCTGGGCCTGTCCATGACCATCAACCCGGAGCAGGATACCGCCCGGGAGATCAGCCGCGTGCTGCGCTTCCCCTCCGCCGCCAAGGTGGAGCCCTTCGCCAAGGGCCAGGCGGAGCTGGTGGAGTTCAAGCTCATGGAGGACAACCCCCTGTGCGGGATGGAGCTCAAAAACTTCCACGGCCGGTTTGACCGCGGCACCCTTATCTGCGCCGTGCGCCGGGGGGAGGACGTGATCATTCCCGGCGGCGACTTCGTATTCAAGGCCGGCGACAGTGTGAACGTGGTGGGCGCGCCCCGGGAGATCCACGCCTTCTTCAAGGCCATGGCCATCTTCAAAAAGGGCGC
>CANRKN010000062.1 GCA_947631215.1 uncultured Oscillospiraceae bacterium
CATCAAGCTCATCGACGCCTTCACCATCTCCCAGTACACCGCGAAAAAGCTCTTCGGCTACCACCTGGAGCAGGGCAAGGACGTGTCCGCCGAGGCGGCCAGCCTCAAAGAGAAGGCGGCCGCCGCCAAGAAAAATCAGGGCCTGGACGACGAGTACCGGTTCGTGAAGGACGGAAAAGTTGTCACCGAGACCCGCAAGCTCACCAAGGAGGAGATAGACCTCTCCGTCCGGCGGGTGAGCCGCATCGTGAAGATCGGCATGTTCATGGACCGCTACCCGGCAGAGCTGTCCGGCGGCCAGCAGCAGCGCGTGGCCATCGCCCGGACCCTGGCCCCGGAGCCGGCGGTGCTGTTCATGGACGAGCCGCTGTCGAACCTTGACGCCAAGCTGCGGCTGGAGATGCGCTATGAGCTGCAGCGGCTGCACGTGGAGACCGGGTCCACCTTCGTGTACGTGACCCATGACCAGATGGAGGCCATGACCCTGGCCACCCAGATATGCCTCATCAACAACGGCGTTCTGCAGCAGTACGACGTGCCCCTCACGGTCTACAACCGGCCCAACAACCTGTTCGTGGCAGACTTCGTGGGCAACCCCTCCATCAACTTCGTGGAGGCCCGGGGCGCCCAGAAACAGGACGGGACCGTGGAGCTAACGGTGTTCGACGGCCGCAAGGCGGTGTTCACCCCCAAGGAGAAGGTCGACCTCAACGCCTGGTTCAAAGAGCGGGACGAGGCCGAGGCCGCCGCGGCGGCGGAGCTCAAGCGCCGCAGCGCCGAGAAGAGCTATGTGGAAAAGGGCAACAAGGACGAGACCTTCCGCTACCACATCGCCAAGGTGGAGGAGGACGATTTCTCCCTGCAGGAGGAGCCCATCCTCACCAATGAGGACCTGGTGCTGGGCATCCGGCCCGAGTTCATCCACATCGCCGGCGCCGGCGGCCTGGACGGGGAGATCTACGGCGCCATGCCCACCGGCATGGAGTCCACCGTCAAGATCCGCGTGGACGACTTTTTGCTCACCGGCGTGGTGTTCGGCAGCACCCTCTTCACCATCGGCGAGAAGGTGAAGCTCTCCATCGGCGGGGACAACATCATGCTCTTCGACCGCAGGAGCGGCAAATGCATCGCCTTCGGCTCCCTTGCGTGCTGAGGTAAGACAACAAAATACCCGCCGGAGGCGTCGCCTCCGGCGGGTTCATTCTATTCAGGGCTTATTCCAATTTGCCGCCCTTGAAATACTCCTTTGTCAGCTTGAACACCGTGCCGGACAGCAGGGCCACGGCGATGAGGTTGGGGATGACCATAAGGCCGTTGAAGGTGTCGGAGATGTCCCAGAGAAGCCCCAGGTCCACCGTGGCGCCCAGGATGGCCACCAGGGCGTAGACCACCATGAAGGGGCGGATGACCTTGGTGCCGAAGAGGTATTCCATGAACCGGGCGCCGTAGAGGCCCCAGCTGATGATGGTGGAGAAGGCGAAGCAGATAAGGGCGATGGCGGTGTAGGCGGTGATCCAGCTTCCATAGCAGGCGGAGAAGCCGCCGATGGTGAGCTCCGCGCCGGCGCTCCCGCCGTAGGGGACGGTCACGCCGCTCAGGAGGATGACCAGGGCGGTGAGGGTGCAGATGACGATGGTGTCGGCGAAGACCTCGAAGATGCCAAAGAGCCCCTGCCGCACGGGGGAGGCGGTGTCCGCCGTGGCGTGGGCGATGGTGCCGGTGCCCAGGCCCGCCTCGTTGGAGAAGATGCCCCGGGACACGCCCCGGCGCATGGCGATGAAGAAGCTGCCCACCACCCCGCCGGTGAAAGCCCGGGGCTGGAAGGCGCCGGCGAAGATGGAGGCGAACACCGCCGGGACCTGTTTGATGCGGAAGCAGACCACGCCCACGGAGAGGATGATGTAGAGAAGCGCCATGAAGGGGACCAGCTTTTCCGTGAACCGGCCGATGCGCCGGATGCCGCCTAAGAGCACCAGGGCCACGCACACCGCGATGACGACGCCGAAGACGAGGTCATACTTGTGCATGTCGTCGGGGAAGATGAGGTAAAGGTCCACCAGCGCCGTGTCGATGGCGGTGACGATGGCGTTCACCTGGGTGGCGTTGCCGGTGCCGAACACGGCGAAGGCGCCGAACAGGGCGTACAGCACCGCGAGGAACCGCCACTTGCGCCCCAGGCCGTTTTTGATGTAGTACATGGGCCCGCCCACCCAGTCGCCGTCGGCGTTGCGCTCCCGGTAATGGACCGCCAGCACCACCTCGGAAAACTTTGTGCACATGCCCAAAAGGGCGCTCATCCACATCCAGAACACCGCCCCCGGCCCGCCCAGGGCGATGGCCCCGGCCACGCCGGCGATATTGCCGGTGCCCACCGTGCCCGCGAGGGCCGTGCACACCGCCTGGAAGGGGGTCATGGACCCGTCGGCGGCCTCCGTCCTTTCAAAGAGCCGGCCCAGGGTGTGGCGGATGGCATAGCCAAAATGGCGCAGCTGCACGAAGCCCGTGCCGAAGCTGAGCCAGACGCCCACCCCCATGATGCATATCATGGCGGGCACGCCCCATATGAAGCCGTTGACGGCGGAATTGATCCTCTCGATCCAGTACAGCATACGCATACCTCTGTGTGGGCTTTGGAAACTATATGCGGCCCGGCAGGTATTAATACGATTGAACAAATCAATTATACAATATTATGTCCTTTCGCGCAAGAGATGTTCGGCCCGGATATTTTACGTGGATTTTACATGCGGGGGATGGCGCGGCGGCCCTTCCTGCGGTATGATGGCGGCAGAGGATATAACGATGGGAGGGAAGCGCATGAGCCTTATCTATTGCCTGGAGGACGACGAGGCCGTCCGGGGCCTTATCCTCTACACCCTGAACGGCGCGGGCTTTGAGGGCCGGGGCTTCGCCGAGGCCGGTCCGTTCTGGGCCGCCATGGCGGAGCGGACGCCCCGGCTCATACTGCTGGACATCATGCTCCCCGGGGAGGACGGGATGCAGGTGCTGGCAAAGCTGCGCCGAAACCCCGCCTGGGCGCCCATCCCCGTCATCATGACCACCGCCAAGGGCACGGAGTACGACAAGGTGGCGGGCCTGGACCTGGGGGCGGACGACTATCTCGTGAAGCCCTTCGGTATGATGGAGATGCTCTCCCGCATTCGGGCGGTCCTCCGCCGGGCGTCGGACCCGGGGAAGACGGGTGTTCTGCAGATAGGGCCTCTTGTGCTCAACGACCGGGAGCACACCGTCACCGTGGACGGGGCGCGGGTGGCGCTGACCTTGAAGGAATATGACCTTCTGCGCCTTCTCATGGCGGAGCCGGGGCGGGTATTTGGCCGGGACGCCCTGCTGCGGGATGTTTGGGACATGGACTATGCCGGGGAGACCAGGACCGTGGACGCCCATGTCCGCTCCCTGCGGGCCAAGCTGGGCCCCGCCGGGGAGTATATCGGCACGGTCCGGGGCGTGGGCTACCGGCTGGAGGAAAAGCCATGACGAAAAAGATATTCCATAGCCTGTGCTTCGTGGCTATCGCGGTGTTTCTGGCCTCGGTGGCGCTGATCATGGGGGTGCTGTACGGCTACTTCTCCCGTATCCAGCAGACCCAGCTTCGCATGCAGACCCAGCTGGCCGCCCAGGGGGTGGAGAAGAGCGGTCGGGACTATTTTTCCGGCCTGCCCGTCAAAGACTACCGCATCACCTGGATCGGCGCGGACGGGAAGGTCTTATACGACACCGCCGTGGACGCCGCCGCTATGACGGACCACCAGGAGCGGGCGGAGGTGCGCCAGGCTCTGGAGGGCGGCTTTGGCCAGGACCAGCGCCTCAGCGCCACCCTGACGGAGCGGATGCTTTATGCCGCCCAGCGGCTTTCTGACGGCACGGTGCTGCGTCTGGCCATCGCGCAAAGCTCCATCCTCACCATGCTCCTGGGAGTGGGCCAGGGGGTGGCGGCGGTGATACTCCTGGCGCTGGCGCTGTCCGTATTTCTGGCCCGGCGGCTCTCCCAAAAAATCGTGGCGCCCCTCAATGAGGTGGACCTGGACCGGCCCATGGAAAACCCGGGCTATGAGGAGCTGACGCCCCTGCTCCGGCGGCTGGACGCCCAGCAGCGGCAGCTCAAAATACAGAGCGCCCAATTGGAGCTGGACGCGGCGGAGCGGGCGGAGGCGGAGGCCATGCGCCGGCAGTTCACCGCCAACGTCTCCCACGAGCTGAAGACCCCCCTGCACGTCATCTCCGGCTATGCCGAGCTCATGCAAAACGGCATGGTGAAGCCGGAGGACGTGGGGCCCTTCGCCGGGAAGATATACGACGAGGCCCAGCTCATGGGCAAGCTGGTGGAGGACGTGATCAGCCTGTCCCACCTGGACGAGGGGGCGGGGGACATGCCCTTTGAGCCGGTGGACCTGGCGGCCATAGCCGCCTCCGCCGTGGAGAGCCTGCGCACCGAGGCGGAGCGGGCGGGAGTGGAGCTCACCTTTACCGGCGCGGCGGCCTCCATGGAGGGAATCCCCGCGCTTTTGTATTCTATCGTGTTCAACCTGTGCGAGAATGGGATAAAGTACAATCATCCCGGCGGCCATGTGGCCGTGTCGGTGGAAAAGACGCCCGCCGGTGCGGTGCTCACGGTCCGGGACGACGGCGCCGGCATCCCCCCGGAGCAGCAGGAGCACGTGTTCGAGCGGTTCTACCGGGGGGAGCAGAGCCGGTCCAAAGACGTACCCGGCACGGGGCTGGGCCTGTCCATCGTCAAGCACGCGGCGGCGGTCCATGGAGGCAAAATAGACCTCAAGAGCGCCCCGGGCCAGGGCACGGAGATAACGGTCACGTTCCCCGGGTGACGGGCCGGGATTTCATCTTTACAAACGGATAAGGCCATGGTATACTTTAGTAAAAGTACACAAAATTATATCAAAAAGTCGACGAATGCTTTTGCAAAATGCAGACATCCTTGGACAAAAAACTACAAAACTGGAGGGTCTTATCATGATCGTTGGACTGCCGAAGGAGATAAAAAACAACGAGTTTCGCGTGGGGCTGACCCCCGACGCCGTGGGGGAATATGTACACGCGGGCAACACCGTGTACGTGGAAAAGGGCGCGGGCCTGGGCGCCGGATTTGAGGACAGGGAATATGAGGCCGCGGGCGGGAAGCTGCTGGATAAGGCGGAGGACGTCTGGGCCAAGGCGGACATGATCGTAAAGGTGAAGGAGCCTTTGGAGAGCGAGTACAAATACTTCCGGGAGGGGCTCATCATCTACACCTACTTCCACCTGGCCGCGGACAAGGCCCTCACCGAGGCGCTCTTGAAGAGCGGCACCGCCGCCATGGCCTACGAGACCATCCTGGGCCCCGGCGGGAAAGGCCTGCCCTGCCTCTACTGCATGAGCGAGATCGCCGGGCGCATGGCGGTGCTGGAGGGGGCCAAGTACCTGGAAAAGACCTACGGCGGCCGGGGCGTGATGCTGGGGGCCGTGCCGGGGTGCGACAAGGCGGACGTGGTCATCATCGGCGCCGGCAACGCGGGCATCAACGCCTGCCGCATGGCGGTGGGCCTGGGCGCCCGGGTCACGGTGCTGGACATCAACCACCAGCGCCTGGCCTATCTGGACGAGGTGTTCAGGACCCAGATCACGACCCTCTATTCCAGCCGGGCCAATCTTTTGAAGGCCCTGCAGAAGGCGGACTTGGTGATAGGCTGCGTCATGCTGGCCCCCGGCCGGGAGTGCGAGAAGCTGGTGCACCGGGAAGACCTGAAGCTCATGAAAAAGGGCGCGGTGCTGGTGGACATCGTCATCGACCAGGGCGGCTGCTTTGAGACCAGCCGGCCCACCACCCACGCCGACCCCGTCTACGAGGTGGACGGCATCCTCCACTACTGCGTGGCCAACATCCCCGGCAGCGTGCCCCGCACCTCCACCGAGGCGCTGGTGAACTCCACCCTGGCCCACGGGGTGCAGATCACGAAGCTGGGGTTGGAAAAGGCGTGCCTCGCCGACCCCTGCCTCATGAGCGGTCTCAACACCTACAAGGGCTGCCTCACCTTTAAGGCTGTGGCTGAGGCCCTGGACATCCCCTATACCGACCCGGCGGCGCTGATGAAGTAAGCGATACAAAGCGGCGGGGAGGCACAGAAAGTGCCTCCCCGCTTTTTGGGCAAAAATAAGGGGTGACGGGCCCGCATGGGTGTGATATAATACCCTCACCAGAAAACACAAAAAAATTTCTCTCCCCTTAGCCCTTTTCCCCTGCCGGGCCGTATAAAGGGATAGATACAAAAACAAAAAAGGAGCACGAACATGGCTGATAATAAGAAAAAGACCTATGAGGAGCTGGCCGACGAGGCGCTGGACGCCGTGTCCGGGGGCCTTTTCGGCGGGAACGATGAGAAAGTCCTCTGCGCCGGGGGCTGCGGCAAACTCATCGATCTGGTGAGCGCCAATGTCATCAATGGCAAATACTATTGCTCCACCTGCGCCAACAAGCCCCAGACGATCGAGTTGATCTAGATCACGAACTGACCGCTGGAAAAAGAAGCGGGGCGCGTGCTCATGGCACGCGCCCCGCTCTTTTGTTCGTTCAGCACAGGGGCGCGAAGATGCGAAGCACCCCGTCTATGAGCCAGTGCCAGAAGCCTTTATCGATGTTGTCCACGGTTCTCTCCCGGCACTTTTCCAGCGTGGCCAGATAGTCTGCCTTCAGGTCCTGCAAAAGAGAGGCCTTGTAGAACAGGGAGTTGTTCTCAAAGTGGAGAAACAGGCTCCGGTAGTCCAGGTTCACCGTGCCCACCGAGCACAGCTCGTCGTCCACGATGCTCGCCTTGGCGTGGACGAAGCCGGGGGTATATTCGTATATCTTCACCCCCGCCTCCAAAAGCACCGGATAGAAGCTCCGGCCCATGCGGTAGACCAGCTTCTTGTCCGGGATGCCGGGCATGATGATGCGCACGTCCACCCCCCGCTTTGCCGCCCGGACCAGGGCCCCCAGCAGGGCGTCCCCGGGCATGAGATAGGGGGTATAGAACCAGGCATAGCGCTTGGCCTGGCTCAGAAGGTCTATGAACAGCTCGTTGGATACGGCGTAGTTTTTGAGGGGCGAATCGTAGTAGCTCAGCACCAGGCCGTCGTGGGTGGCGCCCGGGCCGGGGACGGGGGGCGGGGCGAGGAAGTCGTCGGGAATAGGGTCGTCGTGGGCGAAGGCGTTCCAGAAGGCGGCGAACATGCGGGTATAATTGCCCACGGCCTCGCCGGTGAGCTTGAAGCCGATGTCCTTCCAGTGGCCGAAGCGCTCTATATGGTTGATGTACTCGTCCGCCAGATTCACGCCGCCGGAGAAGGCCACCTTCCCGTCGATGATGAGCATCTTCCGGTGGTCCCGGCAGTTGAGGGTGCCCTTGATGAACAGCAGGGGGTTGAAGGGGGCCACCCGTATGCCCTTCTTCGCGAGAGCGCCGGCATTCTTCCAGGAGTAGGTGCCGATGCTGCCCAGATCGTCGTAGAGGACCCGCACGTCCACGCCCTGGGCGGCCTTTTTGGCCATGATGTCCACCATGGAGTCCCACATGAGGCCGTCCTCCAGGATGAAGTACTCCACGAAGATGAACTTCTCCGCCTTCTCCAGCTCCTCCAACATCACGGGGAACATATCGTCGCCGAGAGGGTAATACACGGCGGAGCGGTTCACATGCAGGGGAAAGCCCGTGGCGTTCTGTATGGTATGGAAGGTTTGGGCAGCCCGGGCGTCGTCCCCGGCCAGAGCCTCATAGAGGGGCGCGGTGTCGTCCGGCCAGGCCGGCAGGGGCTTGGCCTCCGCCAGCTTTTTCTGCAGGGGCTTGGTGGTGCGCTTGTTGCCGAAGAGGAGGTATAAGAGCGCCCCCGCCAGGGGAAAGGTCAGCACCAGCAGCAGCCATATGATCTTGTAGGTGCCTTCGTCCTGCTTGGTGATGATGTACAGCACCAGCAGAAAGGCCAAAATGGACAGCGCGAAGCTTATAATGCCCGCCCAGGGCTTCAGCCAGGAAAACAGCACCGCCAGCCATACCGCCTGCAGCAGCACGGCGGGCAGGATGGTGAGCACGCGCCGGATGATCTTGTTCATGGTATCGCCTCCTCCTTTCATTCTACTCCCTTGTCCCGGATTTAACAAGGGCAAACAGTTGCCCGGCCCCAATCGGTAGGGTATAATGGTCCAAAAGGAGGAATGTCCCATGGAGCAGAGGCTGGAGGAGGATATGCTCCGGTTCTTTGGGGAGCACATGGACCTGTATCCGCTGTATGAGGAGCTTTTGCGCCAGGTGCTCCGGCGGTACCCGGAGACGAGGATCAAGGTGCAGAAGACCCAGATATCCTTTTCCGGGCGGCATATGTTCGCCTGTGTGTCCTTCCTGCGGCCCGGGCGGAAGGCGGACCTGCCGGCGCGGTACTTCGTGCTGACCCTGGGACTACCTTATCCCCCCACATCGCCCCGTGTGGCCGTGAAAACGGAGCCCTACCCCGGCCGCTGGACCACCCACATCCCCGTGAGCGCCCCGGAGGACCTGGACGGGGAGCTCCTGGGCTGGGTGGATGAGGCCTATGCCTTCGCGGAGAAAAAATGAGAGCCCGCCCGCCCCGCGCCTTGCGCCGGGCGGGCGGCGGTGATACAATAGAGGCCGTGCGTGTGAGGAGGTGACAGCCATGGAAAAAGTGAAGACCGGCCGGGAGGAGATGTTCGAGACCATGCCCGTGCCCCGGGCGGTGTGGACCATGGTGCTGCCGGCGGTCATCAGCCAGCTCATCGTGCTCATTTACAACATGGCCGACACCTTTTTCATCGGCCGCACCAACGACCCCTGCATGGTGGCGGGGGCGTCCCTCATCCTGCCCCTTTTCAACATCACGGTGGCCCTGGCGGGCCTGGCCGGGGTGGGGGGCGGCGCGCTCATCTCCCGGCTTTTGGGCCGGCAGCAGCCGGAGGAGGCCAGGCGGGTATACAGCTTCTGCGTGTGGCTGACCCTGGCCGTTTCGGCGGCGTTTTCGTTGAGCACCCTCGCCTTCATGCGCCCGCTGATGGGCCTTCTGGGCGCGGGGGAGGACACCTACGCCTTCGCAAGCGGCTACGCCTTTTTCGTCATCGTCTGCGGCGGGGTGCCGACGGTGCTGTCCAACACCCTGGCCACCCTCATCCGGAGCATCGGCGAGTCCGGGAAAGCGGGCTTCGGCATCACCATGGGCGGGCTCGTGAACATCGCGCTGGACCCCCTATTCATGTTCGTGCTGCTGCCCCGGGGCCATGAGATCATGGGCGCCGGCGCGGCCACGTGCCTATCCAACTGTATCGCCTGCGGGTATTTTATCATCGTGATAAAGCGTATGAAGGACAGCAAGGTCCTGCGGCTGGGAAAGCCCACGGCGCTGCCCTCCAGGGAGAGCCTCAGGTCCGTCTTTGCCGTGGGGCTGCCCTCCTCCATCACGTCGCTTTTGTTCGACCTGGATTACATCGTCATCGACCGGCTCATGTCCGCCTACAGCGATGTGGCCCTGGCGGCGGTGGGCATCGTGCTCAAAGTGGAGCGGCTGCCCCTCAATACCGGCGTGGGCATATGCCTGGGCATGACGCCCATCGTGGCCTACAACTTCTCCGCGGGGAACTTCCAGCGTATGAACGCCGTCAAGCGCTATTCCCTGAAGATAGGCCTCATCTGCGCGGCGGTGAGCATTTTGCTCTACGAGCTCTTCGCCGGCCAGATCATGCGTGTTTTCATCCGGGACGCCCAGACAGTGGCCCTGGGCACGGGTTTCCTGCGGGCGCGGATACTGGCCACGCCGCTGATGTTTTTGAGCTTTTTCCATGTGCACCTGTTCAACGGCTTCGGCGAGGGCGGCCACGCCCTCTTCCTGGGCGTGGTGCGCTGGCTGGGGCTCAATATCCCCATGCTGTTTCTCCTGAACTGGCTCTTTGGCATGAACGGCGTCGTCTGGGCCCAGGTCACGGCGGACGGGCTCAACGTGCTTTTGTGCTTCGCCGTCTATCATAGGTATGCCAAAAAGGCGTTTCCCAGGGAGGGGTAGACTATGTTCGGAAAGAAGAAGGGGCCCAGGTACGACAGGACCGGCAAGGAGCCGGTCATCCGCGCCAGCATATGCACCGGCGAGAAGGTGGCCGGGTACCGGGAGACCGCCACGGGCCGCTTCGTGGAGGTCACGCTGATCCGCTCTGACGCCGACCTGGAGCAGTTTCTGCGGGACTATGGCTTCGACAAGAGCGAGATCAAATACGAGTGGTAAAGACGGTACAAGGGCCGGCGCGGATGCGCCGGCTCTTTGGCGCAGGAGGACAGCAAGATGCGGCCGGCCGGGTCATCGGCATTGTCTCCGGCACACTTGTAACTTCCCCAAAAATAAAGTATACTTGTCTGAAAGAGCCGGCTTGTTTTTGCGCGTCTGTAAATATACAGAGAGAAAGGATCCAATTATGAAAGAGATCAAATGCCCGAATTGCGGTACGGTTTTTCAGGTCGATGAATCAGGCTATGCCCAGATCGCGCAGCAGGTACGGGATAAAGAGTTTTCAAGAGAATTGGAACAGCGGGCGTCGGAGCTGGAGAAACAGAAGGAGAATGATCTTCAGCTGATACGATTGGAGCAGGAAAAAACACATAATGACGCCCTGGCGGGAAAAGACCGTGAATTGACTGAAAAAGACCATCAGATAGAGCAGCTGAAGAGCCGGTTGAACAGCAGCGACATGGAGAAAAAACTTGCTGTCGCGGAGGCCGTTCGCTCCAAAGATAAAGAGCTGTCTGAAAAAACGGCTGAAATCATTGCGCTGAAAGGACAACTTACAGGCAAAGACGCCGAGAGAGAGCTGAGTGAGACCGCGCTGAAAAAGCAATATGAAGAACAGCTAAAGCAAAAAGAGGAACAAATCGAGTATTATAAAGACTTCAAGGCAAGACAGTCGACCAAGATGGTAGGGGAGAGCCTGGAGCAGCACTGTCTGAACCAATTCAATGCTATCAGGATGACTGCGTTTCCCAACGCTTACTTTGAGAAAGATAACGATGCCAGAACGGGCAGCAAAGGGGACTTCATCTTCCGTGAGAGCGAGGGCGGGGTAGAGTTTATTTCCATCATGTTTGAAATGAAGAACGAGATGGATGAGACTGCCACCAAGCATAAGAATGAGGACTTCTTCAGAGAACTGGATAAGGACAGAAGAGAGAAGAACTGCGAATATGCGGTGCTGGTATCTCTTCTGGAGATCGATAACGAACTTTATAACAATGGGATCGTAGACGTTTCCTATAAATATGAAAAGATGTATGTGGTCAGGCCGCAGTTTTTTATTCCGATCATAAGCCTTCTTCGCAATGCGGCTATGGGGTCTTTAAAATACAGGCAGGAACTCCAGATAGTAAGGAATCAACAAATAGATATATCTCACTTTGAAGAGAATATGGCTGCATTCAAGGAGGGATTTGCCCGCAATTATAGATTGGCAAGCGATAAATTCCGCAATGCGGTCGATGAAATAGACAAGACGATCGCCCATTTGCAGAAGATCAAGAGCGAATTGCTTTCATCTGAGAACAACCTTCGCTTGGCCAACGACAAGGCGGAAAACCTGAGCATTAAGCGGCTTACAAAAAACGCGCCGTCGGTCAAGGCTATGTTTGACGGACATGACGGGGCCGGGGAATAAAGGGAACGGCTGAAGGATGTCACCAAAGCGGTCCCCGGTGCGGTTCATCTTCTCCCATTCCGCACTGCGGGAAGGGTAAAAAATGAAAAACCACCCTGCCGCGTTGGCTGCAGAAGTCAAGGGAAAGTAGACAAGAGGAAGCAACCAAAGGATCAAAAGCCCAGTTCAGCCTTATACTGAACT
>CANRKN010000063.1 GCA_947631215.1 uncultured Oscillospiraceae bacterium
TGGTGCGACATCGGCACGCCCCGGTCCTACTACCAGTGCAACCTGGACGCCCTGGACGGGCTTTTCCATCTCCCCGGCACGGGAGGGGCCCCCAGGCGGGTGGTGCCCTGCCGGGACAGAGCCCGGCTCATGCGGGCCATGGGGGAGGCCCTGGCGGAGTTCGGCGCGGATTTTACCGACGGCCTCACCATCGCCGGGGCCTACGGCAAGGCCCATCTCGCGCCCCTTGCCGACCAGTGCGCCCTGAGCCTGGAGGGCGACAGGGCCGCCGTGCGGCGGCTGGAGGCCCTGGCAAGGAAGCTGGAGCGGTCGCTGGAGTAAAAAACCGGCGCAGTCACTTGGACTGCGCCGGTTAATACATACTTAAGTTGTTACCTTACTTGGAGTTGAAGATGCGGAAGATGCTGTCGAAGGGGTCTTCCTCCTCGGGCTCCGCGGTGGCGGCGGGCTTTTTCTCCTCCCCGCCGGCGGCCTTCTCCGCGGTGGAGAAGAGCTTTTCGGCGGCGTCCGCTGCGGGCTGGGCAGCCGCGCGCTCAGAGGTGGTGGCGACCGCCTTGGCGGTGGGGGTGCCCTCGTCAAAGCCGGTGGCGATGACGATGACCCGAATCTCGTCCTCCATGGAGTTGTCGAAGGAGGCGCCGAAGATGATGTTGGCGTCGGGATGGGCCGCGGCCTGGACCAGGTTCGCCGCCGTCTCCACGTCGTCCAGGCCCATGTCCTCGGAGCCGGTTATGTTGATGAGCACGCCGTGGGCGCCGTTGATGGAGGTCTCCATCAGGGGGCTGGAGATGGCCATCTGGGCGGCGTCCTCCGCCTTGCCCTTGCCAACGGCGTGGCCCACGCCCATGTGAGCGAAGCCGGCGCCCCGCATGATGGTACAGACATCGGCAAAGTCCAGGTTGATGAACCCGGTGTTCTTGATAAGGCCGGAGATGCTGGTGACGGCCTCGTGCAGGACCTCGTCGGCGATCTCAAAGGCGTTGGCGAACGTCACCTTCTGGTCGGTGGCATATTTGAGCCGGTCGTTGGGGATGACGAGAAGGCTGTCCACCTTCCCCAGGAGCTGGTCGATGCCCTGCATGGCCTGGTCCATACGCTTCTTGCCCTCGAAGCCGAAGGGTTTCGTGACCACGCCCACGGTGAGCACGCCCGCCTCCCGGGCGATGTCGGCCACCACGGGGCCCGCACCAGTGCCGGTGCCGCCGCCCATACCGGCGGTGATGAATACCATGTCCGTGCCCTCCAGGGCCTTCGCCACCTCATTGCGGCTCTCCTCGGCAGCCTTTTCGCCCACGCTGGGGTCGCTGCCGGCGCCCTGACCGTGGGTCAGCTTCTCGCCGATCTGTATCTTCTGGTCCGCCGTGGACATGGAAAGCGCCTGCTTGTCCGTGTTGACGGCGATGAACTCCACGCCGTTGGTGCCGGAGCTGACCATCCTGTTGACCACGTTGCCGCCCGCACCGCCGATACCGACGACTTTCAGGGTCACGACATTTTCAGGGCCGGTCTCAACCGAATTCGCTGCCATCTTTCTTTGCCTCCCGTGTATTCTGTCTGGGCGCCGCGCGCCCTGCGCAGGATTCACATAATATTGAATACATTTTATTACGAAAATCTGCCGAGGTCAATAGTTTATTTAAAAATATTATGTCAAACGGAGGAAAAATTTTCATTTTCAATCCGGGACGAAGTAAACATGCAGTCCGTCGGACAGGTTAAAGGTGCCCGCCTCCTCGGCGCCCATGGTCATCACGGCGCTCAAAAGCATGCGCAGCTTATAGTCCGTGTTGTCGTTGGAGCCCATGCGCACGGTGAACCGGCCCAGGTACCGGAAGGTGGGGTTGGCGGGGTTGGAGATGTCCAGGTCCGTCACGTCCGCCTCAATGCCCAGCTCCTCTATGCTGCTCAGGATGCTCTTGAGGTAGCTGAGCTTCAGCTCGTCGGCGCTCTCCACCGCCATGAAGGCCCCCTCCTCCGGCTCCACCGGGGTCAGGTTCGCCACGTGGATGAGCCCTGTAAGCTCCTCCATGGGCGCGGCGCCCAGAAGCTTGCAGTTGCCCGTCAATATCCAGTACTGGCCATCCCAGTCCACATAGGCCACAGCGCTGCTCTCCTGCACGGTGATGACGATCTTGTTGGGCAGGCTCCGCTCCACCCGGGCAGACTCCACCAGGGGCAGGCGGGCGTTGATGCGGCTGACGGCGGAGGCCTGGTTTATGAAGAACAGGTTATCGCCCTCGTCTATGCCGGAGGCCTCGATGATGGTCTCGGGCGGGTACTCCACGTTGCCCACCACCTCGATGGTCTGCACCCGGAAGAACACACCCATGCCGAACACCAGCGCCACGCATATGAGCAGGAATGCCAGGGGCGCGAAAAAGGCGTTCCGCTTCTTTTTCTTCCTTGCTACGCCGTAGCGGTCACGATTTGCCAAAGCTGTTACCTCGCTATATCTTCTCGATGTGTGCGCCCAGGACGGCCAACGCCCCGTCAAGGCTCTCGTATCCCCGGTCCACGTGGCCCGGGTCCTCCACTATTGTCTCCCCTTCGGCGCCCAAACCCGCCAATATCAGCGCGGCCCCGCCCCGCAGGTCCTCCGCCAGCACATGGGCGCCATGCAGGCGCTCTACGCCCCGCACGACGGCCAGACGCCCCTCCGTGCGGATGTCCGCCCCCATGCGGACCATCTGAGTAGCATGGCGGAAGCGGCGGTCGAATATGTTCTCCTCAAAAACCGTGTTGCCCCGGGCCGTCAAAGCCGCCGCCATCATCAGCGGCTGGGCGTCGGTGGGAAAGCCGGGATAGGGCCGGGTCACCACCCGCCCCGGCGCTGTGAGGCGGCCGCGGCAGGTCATGCGCACCCGTTTATCTCCTATATCCAGTTTCGCGCCCATGGCGGACAGGGCGTCCGTCACCGCCGCGATGTGGGCGGGCTCCGGACCCCAAAGCTCCACGTCGCCCCCGGCGCAGGCGCAGGCGCAAAGAAGCGTCGCCGCGCCGATGCGGTCCGGCATGACGGACCAGGTCACGTGCTTTTTGGGCCGGAAGGCATCTATCACGATGCGGTCCGTGCCCGCGCCGGACATGACCGCGCCCATGGCCCGCAGGAACCCCTGCAGCTCCACGATCTCCGGCTCCCGGGCCGCGCCGTGGATGACGGTGGTGCCCTCCGCCGCGCAGGCGGCGATCATGGCGTTCTCCGTGGCCCCCACGCTGGGGAACGGCAGGTCGATGTGCCCGCCCCGGAGCCTCTCCGCCCGGCAGACGATGTCGCCGCCCTCCATCTCCGCTTCGGCCCCCAGCGAGCGCATGACCTGTAAATGCAGGTCCACAGGCCGGGGCCCCAGCTCGCACCCGCCCGGCAGGGCGATGCGGGCCCGGCCGAAACGTGCCAGCACCGCGCCCAGGAAGATGACCGACGAGCGCATCTGCCCTGTCAGGTCCCGGCCCAGCTCAAAGCCCGCCGCGGGGGCGGCGCCGATGAGGACTCTGTCCCCTTCCCGGGACACGTTACAGCCCAGCTTTCGCAGGATATGTAAGGAGGCGTCCACGTCCCGCAGGGCGGGAACATTGGTAAGCTCCGTCTCCGAATCGGTGAGGATCGCCGCCGCCAATACCGGCAGCACGGCGTTTTTCGAGCCCTGGACGGGGACGCGCCCCTCCAGCTTCTCTCCGCCCTGTATGCGCCAAACGCTCATGTTCCGCCCTCCGGCACAGTATGGATTTCGCGCGATACTGCATACTATGCGCCCGGGCGGATATGTGTCACTTCTTCGCTTTTCCCTGCTCCGCCAGGCCCAGGACGAGGGAGGCGATGCGGTCCGTGGCGTCGTTTACGCCCATTTTGAGGCTGGCCGTATGCATCGCCGCCATGGCGGATGGGTCATGGAGGAGCCCCGTCACCGTGTCGTAGAGGTCCGAGCCGGTGAACTGGCCCTCCAGGAGCATTTTGGCCGCCCCGGCCTTTTCCAGGACCCGGGCGTTCTTCTCCTGGTGGTGGTTCACCACGTTGGGGCTGGGCACCATCACCGCGGGCTTGCCCAGGTACGTCAGCTCGCTGATGGTGGAGGCGCCGCTGCGGCAGATGATGACGTCCGCAGCCGCCATGACCTTGGGCATGTCGTAGATATACTCCCGCACATCCACCCCGGGGCCCACAAGGCCCTTTTCGTTCAGGGCGGCCATGACCTTCTCATGGTACCGCTTGCCGGTGGAGTAGATGAGGCGGAAATCCCCCTTCATGCGGCCGATAAAATCCTGCATGGCCTCGTTCATATAGTCCGCCCCCAGAGAGCCGAACACCGCCAGCACCACCGGCTGGTCCGCATCCAGGCCCAGCTCCCGACGGGCGCGGGCCTTGTCTGTGTTGAGAAAGTCCACCCGCACAGGGGTGCCGGTGACCTCCACCTTCTCCGGGCAGCCGTAAAACTCCCTGCTCTCGGCAAGGCCCACTAGGATGCGGTCCACCTTTTTGGCCAGCATCTTTGTGGTCAGCCCCGGCACGGCGTTGGACTCATGCACCGCCGTGGGCACGCCCATATCGGAGGCCACCTTCAGCACCGGGTAGCACACATACCCGCCGGTGCCCACGGCCACGTCGGGGGCAAAGTCCTTTATGTATCCCCTGGCCTGGCGGAAGGCCTTCGCCAGCCGGCCCACGGCTTTCACGTTCTCCGCGATCTTGGCGGGCTTGAAGCTGCGCTGGAAGCCGGAGACCCGCAGGGTCTTTATCTCGTACCCCTCCCGGGGCACCAGCTCCGTCTCCATGTGGCCCTCGGCGCCGACGAATAGTATCTCCGCGTCGGGCATGAGCTCCTTGATGCGCCCCGCCACGCCCAGGGCGGGGTTGATGTGTCCGGCGGTACCGCCGCAGGTGAACAAAAATCTCATTCTATCGTTTCTCCGGTATGTCCCGGGACAGGGACAGGATGATGCCAAGCTCCGCCATCTGCAATAGCAGCGCCGTGCCTCCGTAGCTGAACAGCGGCAGGGATATGCCCGTGCAGGGGATGGAGTTGGTGCACACGGCCACGTTCAGGAGCACCTGCATGGCCAGGTGGGTGGTGATGCCCGCGCCCACCAGGGAGCTGTAGCGGTCCCGGGCGTGCATGCTCAGCCAGTAGCCCCGGATGATGAGCATAGCGAACAGGGCCAGTATCAGCGCGGCCCCGATGAAGCCCAGCTCCTCGCAGACCACGGAAAAGATGAAGTCGTTGTGCTCCTCGGGCAGGTACAAAAACTTCTGCCGGGAGTTGCCAAGCCCCAGGCCCAGGAGGCCGCCGGAGCCGATGGAATAGAGGCTCTGGACGATCTGATAGCCGGCGTCGGAGGCGTCGGCGAAGGGGTTGAGCCAAGCGCTGAACCGGTCCCGCACGTAGCCGAACATGGCGTAGCCCACGCCCAGCACCGCCGCTGCGGCGGTGCCCCCGCCGATGAACCAGTAAAGGGGCAGCCCGCCCAGGAAGAGCATCACCATGCCGATGACGGCGATGATGATGATGGCGGACATGTGAGGCTCCAGCACCAGCAGCACGATGATGGCCCCCAGCCAGAAGGCAAAGGGGATGAGGCTCTTGATGCTCTTAAGCCCGTTTTTGCTCCGGCAGATGAGGGCGGAGAAGTACATGATGACGGCGATCTTGGCGATCTCCGAGGGCTGGAAGGTGGTGAAGCCCAGGTTTATCCACCGCCGGGCGTTGTTGGCCTTCTCGCCGATGCCGGGCACCAGCACCGCCCCCAGCATGAGCACGCTCACGACCATCAACAGCTTGGAGAAGCGCTGATAAACGCTCATGGGGAACCTTGAGCACAGGAACATCATGCCCACGCCCACCATGGCGAACAAGGCCTGGCGGACAAAGTAATAGGTGGCGTTGCCGCCGGTAGTGCCGGAGGGGTCATAGTAGGCCCGGGCAAAGCTGGCGGACAGGACCATGATCACGCCCACCGTCAGAAGCAGCATGCTCAACAGGGCAAAGGGCAGGTCCACCGAGCCCCGTTCAACGTCGGTCTCCTCCGTATAGTCGGCCAGGCGGGCGCTCTCATAGCGCACGGCCGTATTCGATTTAGAGGCCATAGGTTCTCCCTCCTTTCAAAGGTCTTCAGGCATAGCGACCCACGCTGGCGAAGTAGGCCGCGATGGAGCAGATGACGCTCACAGAGAAGAACAGCGCCACGATCTGCACCTCGGTCCACTTGTGGCCCAGCCACCCGCCCATCTCCAGATGGTGGTGGAAGGGGGCCATTTTAAATAGGCGCTTGCCGTGGGTCAGCTTGAAGTAGGTCACCTGGATGATGTCGGATAACGTTTCCAGGATGAAGATGAGCCCCAGAGGGATGAGGATGAGGGGCATATCCAGGGCGAAGGCCATGCCGCACACGGCGCCGCCCAGGAAGAGGCTGCCCGTGTCGCCCATGAAGCACTTGGCCGGGTGGAAGTTGTAGACGAGAAATCCGAACAGTCCCCCGGTGAGCCCGGCGCAGAACACGGCGAGAGACCGGTACTGCACGCCCCAGGCAAAGCATATGGCGGTGTAGCACACGAACACCGGCACGGACACGCTGGCGGCCAGGCCGTCAATGCCGTCGGTGATGTTCACGGCGTTCACCGTGCCCACAATGATGAAGGCGGCCAGCACGAAATAGAGCCACTCCGGCAGCCACACGGTCACGCCCCAGAAGGGCACATACAGGCTGGGGGTCAGGTAGTGCTCCAGCCGCAGCCAATAGAGAAGCACGATGGCCACCGCCAGCTGCAAGAGAAACTTGGCCCGGGCGGAGAGGCCCAGGTTCTGCTTATGCTTCAGCTTCTCAAAGTCGTCCAAAAACCCGATGGCGCCGTAGAAGAGAGCGAACAGCAGCACGAACACCGCCGGCAGCTCCCCTTCTTTGATGAAGGGCAGGCCCAGCGTGAACAGCACCGCCGTCACCGCGACGATGAAAATGACGCCGCCCATGGTGGGGGTGCCGGCCTTGGACTTGTGCCAGTTGGGGCCCACCTCCCGGATCTCCTGTCCGGCCTTGATCTTCCGAAGCCATGGCACGTAGGCCGACCCGAAGATGGCAGCCACCACGAAGGCCGCCAGAAAGCTGATCACCAGTCTGATCGTCATGTCACTGTTCCCCGTTCCTCAGCAGATGTTCCGCCACGATCTCCCGCTCGTCCATGTGGCGCTTGACCCCGTTGACCTCCTGATAGGTCTCGTGGCCCTTGCCGGCGAGGACGATCACGTCCCCCGGCTGATGGTTGTCTATGGCCCAGCGGATGGCGCTGGGCCTATCCGCGATCACCTTCATGGCCGTGCCGGCGGGAATGCCCGCCAGGATGTCGCCGATGATGGCCTCCGGCACCTCCGTGCGGGGGTTGTCGCTGGTCACCACGCAGAAATCCGCCGTTTCCGCGGCGATGCGCCCCATGATGGGCCGCTTCGTCTTATCCCGGTCGCCGCCGCAGCCGAAGAGGGCCACCAGGCGGCCGTCCGTCACCTCCCGCATGGCCTTCAGGACCTTTTCCAGGGCGTCGGGGGTGTGGGCATAGTCGATCAATATGGCGTAGTCCTCCGGCGTGGGGACCACCTCCACCCGTCCCTTCACGCCCTTGGCCCGGCTGATGGAGGCGGCGCAGTCGGAAAGGCTCACGCCCAGCATCCTGCCCGCCGACATGGCGGTGAGGGCGTTCTCCACGGAGAAGGCCCCGGGGATACCCAGCTTCACGCTCACCCGCTCCTCCCCCTCCACGGCGGTGAAGGTCACGCCCGTGGCGGCGAGGGTGATGTCCTCCGCCATCAGGTCCGCCTGCCCCTTGGCGGAGAAGGTCCGCATGGGGCACTTGGCGTGCTCCAGCATAGTCTGAGACCAGGGGTCCCCGGCATTCACCGCGCCCGCGTCGCTCTGGGCGAAGAGCAGGGCCTTGGCCTGGGCGTAGGCCTCCATTGTACCATGAAAGTCAAGATGGTCCTGGGTGAGGTTGGTGAAAAGCCCCGCCTTGAAGCGGACCCCCGCCACCCGGTCCAGCGCCAGGGCGTGGGAGGAGACCTCCATCACCCCGTGGGTGCAGCCGGCCTCGGCCATTTTATAGAACAGCTCCTGCAGGTCATAGGACTCCGGCGTGGTCCGCTCCGTGGGCAGCTCCTCATCCCCTATCCAGTTGGAGATGGTACCCACCAGTCCTACCTTTGCCCCCAGGCAGTCCTCCAGCAGGTGCTTGATGAGGATGGTGGAGGTGGTCTTGCCGTTGGTGCCGGTGACGCCGATCATGGTCATACGCTTGGAGGGATATCCAAACCAGGCGGCGGAGACCAGCGCCAATGCCAGCCGGCTGTCCGGCGTCACGGCCCAGGGTCCCTCCCCCTCCGGCGCCTCCTGGCACAGCACGGCCGCCGCGCCCTTGGAAAGCGCCATGGGGATGAATTTATGGCCGTCGCTCTTGAGGCCCTTCACCGCCACGAACAGGTCCCCGGGCTCCACTGCCCGGGAGTCATAGCGCACGCCGGTGATCTCCGTGTCCGGGTCCGCCCAGAGGGCGGTCACCTCGATATCCTTCAACAATTCCCGCAGTTTCATAAGTTTCCTCACCAAATCGTCAGTTTCGAGCTGTCGCTGAGGGTGACCGTGATGATGGTCCCCGGATCCACCAGGGTGCCGGGCTCGATGCTCTGGTCCACGGTCATAATGATGGGGCTGTTGAGCATGGTGCCCTCGCCCCGGATGTAGAGCCCGCTCCAGCCGGCCCGTATCTGGGCGATCTCATAGCTCAGGCCCAGGAGGTTCGGCACCTCCACCGGCTCCCCGCCGGGGGCGGCGTCGCAGTAGAGCACCACCTCGCTGCCGGCGGCGATCTTGGCGTTGGCGTTGGGCATCTGAGCCGTCACGGCGGGGCCATCGCCCTCTATCCGGACGGAGAAGCCCACGCCCTCCATGGCCACCCTGGCCTCCTCAGGGGTCTTGCCGATGGCCCTCGGCACCCGCTGATCCACGATGCCGCTCTCGCCCTCGCCGTACTCCGGCTCCACGCCGAGATAGGGCAGGATATCGGACAATATCATGCCCACCTTAGGGGCCGCCATCTGGCCGCCGCCCACGGGGAAGGTGTTCTCCGGGCCGGGGTTTTCCAGCAGCACCAGCACCGCCACCACCGGGTCGTCCGCCGGGGCGAAGCCCAGGAAGGAGGCGATGTATTTCTTTGTCCCGTGGATGGCCTCATAGACCACGTCCTCGGAGGTACCGGTCTTGCCGGCCACCCGGTAGCCCGCCACGTATGCGTTGGTGCCGGTGCCCTCCTGGACGTTGCTGACGACCTGCTCCAGGATCTCGCAGCACTTCTTGCTGGTCTCCTCGCTGATGACCTGGCGTATCACCGTGGGCTCGGTCTGGCTGGCCACGGTGCCGTCGGCGTTCAGCACCTCGCTGACGATGTAGGGCTTCATGAGGTAACCGCCGTTGGTGACAGCGCTGACCGCGGTGATCAGCTGCATAGGGGTGATGGTGAAGGTCTGGCCGAAGGAGGCCGCCGCCAGCTGGGACAGGTTGTTCTTATCGAAGAACACGTCCTCGTCCCACCAGATGCTCCCCGCCTCGCCGGTCAGGTCCACGCCGGTCTTGTCGAACAGGCCGAAGGCCCGGATGTAGTCGTAAAACCGCTCCGCGCCGATGTACTGGCCGATGAGGGTGAAGGCCACGTTGCAGGAGTGCATGACCGCCTCGGTCAGAGTCTGGTCCCCGTGGCCGTAGATATTGGCACAGTTCAAGGGGTCGGTACGGCCCAGCACGTCGATGCTACCGCCGCAGTAGAAGGTGGAGTTGAGGTTGACCGCGCCGCTCTCCAGCGCCGAGGCCAGGGTGATGATCTTGAAGACGGAGCCGGGCTCGTATGTCTCGGTGAGGGCCTTGTTGCGCCACATCTCGTCCCGGGCCTCGATAATGAGATTGTCGTGCTCCTCCTCAGTGAGGCCGGCAGAATTCTCCTCGATCTGCTTCGTGACCTCCTCGGGCAGGACGGCGTAGTTGTTGGGGTCAAATTCCCCCAAAGAGGCCATGCCCAGGATGGCGCCGGTCTTCACGTCCATGACGATGCCCGCCGCGCCGTCCTGCAGGTCGTAGTCCTCCACGGCGCTCTTGAGGTGCTTCTCCAGGTAGTACTGGACCGTGGTGTCGATGGTGGTGACGATGCTCTGGCCGTCCTCGGCGTCGTAGTAGTCCTCGAAGTCGGTGAACATCATGTCCGTGCCGAAGCCGTTGGTGGCCCGGACGATGCGCCCGTCCACCCCGGCCAGCTGCTTGTCGTAGTAATATTCCAGGCCCGCCAGGCCGTGGTCATCGGACCCGGCAAAGCCCACCACGTGGCAGGCCAGGCTGGAATAGGGATAGTACCGCCGGCTGGCCTCCTCGATCTTCACGCCGGTGAGGGTCTTATGGTCGGACTCCTTCTCCACGGGGTTGCCCATGGCGTCCCGGCCGGCGTTTTCCTTGAATTCGCGCACCTGCTCGGTGATATCGTCCTCCACCTTCCGGGCCAGGGTGGTGTACCAGGAGTCGGTGTTCAGGGTCTTTTGGTAGACCTCGTTATAGTCCAGGCCCAGGATATTGGCCAGGCCCTGGGCGATGTAGACGGGGTTTTCCCCGTTCATCTTGATCTCGGCGGGGCTTATGAAGATATTGCTGACCGACGCGCTCATGGCCAGGATGTTCATGTTCCTGTCATAGATGGCCCCCCGGTGGGCGGTGACGGTGGTCTGGCGCAGCTGCTGCTCCATGGCCGCCGTCTCGTACATATCGTGGTCCAGGATCTGCAGTTTGAACAGCCGTGCGCCCAGCGCGATAAATGCAACTATGCCGCACACTATCATGAGAAACAGTGTGCGGCGAATCATCATGCGGTTGGGCGAAGAGGCTTTCCTGCTCTCCCGGCGTTTTTTGAACATGGTAGGATCTCCTTTGGGTGCGCGTTGGGTATGCTATCGTCTCCTGTCATTACCAGTATAATACGCCTGTCAACTGAAATATGCCTTGATAGAGGAGATGATGTCCTTCACGCCCAGAGAGAACAGGTCCGTCTGCTCCTGGGTGACCACGACGGCCTTGTCGGCGGAGGCCACGCCGGACAGATACACGATCTGGCTCTCCTCCGGCTCCTGCATGCCCAGGATGTCCATGGCCTGCTCTTCCACGTCCTTCAGGTTGAAGATGGTCTCGTATTCCACGGTGAGCTTCGTCCGCTGGGATTCAAGCTCGCTGATCTGCTTTTCCAGGCCCGCGGTGGTGTTGGAGATGTCCGCAAGCCGTATCTGGGCCAGGAGCATCAGGGTGATGAGCACCACGGCGCAGATAGCGCCCAGAAGGGATACCACCGATATGCCCTGGCGGTTCCGCTCCACGGCGGCGGCGCTGGCCTGGCGGCGCGGCTCCTCCCGGATCCATTCCCGGCGGTTCGTGCGCTGCTTCTTCGCGGGCTTTTTCTCCGGCTCCTGCTCCGGCGCCGGCCACTCCTCCTGCTCTTCGGGATACAGCAAGGGGCTTGAGAAGTCGTAGGCCAGCGTGCCGTCCACAGCGCCGGTGACGAAGTTATAGGTCTTGAAGGTCCTTACGTCCTGCATGTTCATACCCTCTCCGCTATCCGCAGCCGGGCGCTTCTGGCCCGGGGATTGGCCGCCAGCTCCTCCATGTCGGGGGCCACCGGCTTTCGTGTCACGCTCTTCAAGGTCTTTACAAAGCCGCAGGTGCACACCGGGAAATCCGGGGGGCATGTGCAGCCGTTTTCACGCTTTCGTATGGC
>CANRKN010000064.1 GCA_947631215.1 uncultured Oscillospiraceae bacterium
TTCGAGGACGCCCAGCGCTCCGGCTATGTCCGGGCCCTGGTGGACGGCCAGACCTACGACCTGACCGAGGATATCCCTCTCGATAAGAACAAGAAGCATAACATCGACATCATCGTGGACCGTCTCGTCATGCGGTCCGATGTTCTGCGCCGGCTGACCGACTCCGCTGAGACGGCCATGGGTCTGTCCGGCGGCGTGGTCCACGTGGACCTGACAGGACAGGACAAGCAGCTCACTTTCTCCCAGAACTACGCCTGCGAGGACTGCGGCGTGTCCATCGAGGAGATGACGCCCCGCATGTTCTCCTTCAATGCCCCCTATGGGGCCTGCCCGGCCTGCTCAGGCCTGGGCACCATGCTCCGGGTGGACCCGGCCCTCATCATGCCGAACCCCAACCTGTCTCTCATGGACGGAGGCGTCATGGCCTACGGCTGGTCCAACGTCCGGGGCGACTCCATCTGCCGGATGTACTATGAGGCCCTGGGCCGGAAGTACCATTTCGACCTGCACGACCCCATCAAGACCCTGCCGGAGGCGGCCATCAACGCCATCCTCTACGGCACAAACGGAGAGCCCCTGGAGCTCCGGTATGAGCGCGGCAGCGGCTACGGGACGCTTACCAAGGACTTTGAGGGCATCGTCAACAACCTGGAGCGTCGCTATCGGGAGACCCAGTCCGCCTCCGCCCGGCAGGAACTGGAGGACTGCATGGGGGAGTACGAGTGCCCAGAGTGCCACGGCGACCGGCTGCGGCCGGAGATCCTGGCCGTGACGGTGGGGGGCCTCTCCATCGCCCAGTTCAGCCGCATGCCAGTGACCCAAGAACTGGCCTTTCTGGACAGCCTCCAGCTCACGGCCCGGGAAAAGCATATCGCCGACCGCATCCTGAAGGAGATACGCCAGCGCCTGAGCTTTCTCGTGAGCGTGGGGCTTGGTTATCTGACCCTGTCCCGGGGCGCCGGGACATTATCCGGCGGCGAGAGCCAGCGCATCCGCCTGGCCACGCAGATCGGCTCTGCCCTCATGGGTGTGCTGTACGTGCTGGATGAGCCCAGCATCGGCCTGCACCAGCGGGACAACGCAAAGCTTTTGCGCACCCTGCGCCAGCTCACCGACGCGGGCAATACGCTTATCGTGGTGGAGCACGATGAGGATACCATCCGGGCCGCGGACTGGGTGGTGGACATCGGCCCCGGCGCAGGGACCCACGGCGGCCGGGTGGTATGCTCCGGCACGCCGGAGGACATCATGGCCTGCGAGCACTCCATCACCGGCCAGTATTTGAGTGGCAAGAAGCGCATCGACGTGCCTCTCACGCGCCGGAAGGGCAACGGGCATTTCCTGTCTGTTCGCGGCGCGGCGGCCAACAACCTGAAGGACCTGGACGTGGACATCCCCCTGGGGGCGTTCACCTGTGTCACCGGCGTGTCGGGAAGCGGCAAATCCTCCCTGGTGAACGAGGTCATCGAGAAGAAGCTGGGGGCTGACCTGAACCGGCGGAAGGTGCGGCCTGGCAAGTGCCAGGCCATCGAGGGGCTGGAATACCTGGACAAGGTCATCGACATCGACCAGAGCCCCATAGGCCGCACGCCCCGGTCCAATCCCGCCACCTATACTGGGCTTTTCAACGATATCCGCGACCTCTTCGCCTCCACCCAGGATGCCCGGCTCCGGGGCTTCAAGTCCGGCCGGTTCTCCTTCAACGTGAAGGGCGGCCGGTGCGAGGCCTGCTCCGGCGACGGCCTTATCAAGATCGAGATGCTGTTCCTGCCGGACGTATATGTGCCCTGTGAGGTGTGCCACGGCAACCGCTATAACCGGGAGACCCTGGAGGTGCGGTATAAGGGGAAGAACATCGCCGAGGTGCTGAACATGACGGTGGAGGAGGCCCTGGACTTCTTCCAGAACCAGGAGACCATCCGCTCCAAGCTCCAGACCCTGTGGGACGTGGGCCTGGGCTATGTGAAGCTGGGCCAATCCTCCACGACCCTCTCCGGCGGCGAGGCCCAGCGGGTGAAGCTGGCCACGGAGCTTGCCCGCCGCAGCACGGGCAGCACGTTTTATATCCTGGATGAGCCCACCACGGGCCTGCACACGGCGGATGTGGCAAGGCTGTTGGACATATTGCAGCGGCTGGCCGACGCGGGCAACACGGTGCTGGTCATTGAGCACAATCTGGACGTCATCAAGTGCGCGGATTATATCGTGGACCTGGGCCCCGAGGGGGGCGACGAGGGGGGCACGCTGGTGTTTGCCGGCACGCCCGAGGAATGCGCGGCCTGCGAGCAGAGCTACACGGGCCAGTTTTTGAAAAAGGTCCTCTGGAGTTAAGGATATATGGACATTGTCGGTTTTATCACGGATATGGGCGCGGGCAAAGCCCTTGCCACGCTGGTCGTCTCCATGCTCCCGGTGGTGGAGCTCAGAGGCGCTATCCCCGTGGGCGTGGGGCTGGGCCTGCCGGTGTGGCAGGCGGCGCTGCTGGCCATGCTGGGCAATATGATCCCCGTGCCCTTCATCATCGCCTTTATGCGCACGGTGATGGACTGGCTGCGCCAGCGCTCCGACCGGGCGCGCCGGTTCGTGGCTTGGCTGGAATCCAAGGGGACAGGGAAGAAGGCGGACCGGGTCCGTCAGGCCAAGTTCTGGGGTCTTTTCCTGTTCGTGGCCATCCCGCTGCCCGGCACGGGCGCCTGGACCGGCGCGCTGGTGGCGGCGCTTTTGAACATGCGTATGAAAGCCGCCATCCCGCCCATCCTTCTGGGTGTGCTGGCCGCCGGGCTCATCGTCTCCCTGGCCACCGCCGGGGTCGTCCACCTGGTGTTCTGAGCATGCCAGAGCAGGAACTGGAACAGCTGGCGGGGCGGGTGGCCTCGGTCATCTATACCAACGACGAGAACGGCTACACCGTCCTTCGCATGGAGGTGGACGACGGCTCTCAGGCCATCGTGGTGGGCAGCATCCCCATGGCCGCGCCGGGAGAGTACATGACCGCCTGGGGCAGCTGGACCCGGCACGCCACCCACGGGGAGCAGTTCAAGGCCGCTTTCTCGGAGCGCACCATGCCCACGGGCGCCTCCGCCATATTCGACTATCTCTCCAGCCGGGTCATCAAGGGCATCGGCCCTGCCACGGCAGCCCAGATCGTGGGCACGTTCGGGGACGAGTCCCTGAACGTGCTCCGGGACCACCCGGAAAAGCTGGCGACGCTGCGGGGCGTCTCCATGCAAAAGGCCCAGGAGATGAGCGCCCAGTTCCGCCGCCAGACCGGCATACGGACCTTGATGGAATATCTGGCCGCGGCGGGGATCGCCCCGGTGCTGGCCCTGCGCCTTTACCGCTATTACGGGGAGGACGCCCTGCAGGTGGTGGAGGAGAACCCCTATGTGCTCTCCGGCGTGCGCATCGGCGCCTCCTTTGCCGAGGCGGACGCACTGGCCCTGGCCAACGGCGTGGAGGCGGACGCGCCCCAGCGGGTGGCCGCGGCGCTCTTATTCGAGCTGCGCCACAACAGCGAGAACGGCCACTGCTTTCTGCCCCAGGACAAGCTCACCGCCGCCACGGCCCAGCTCATCGAGGTGGAGCCGCAGCAGATAGGGGAGGGGCTGGACCTTCTCCTGGAGGAGGGCGAGGTGGTCCTGGAGCCTGTGTCCAACGTCACCGCCTGCTACCTGTCGCCCCTCTACGCCGCGGAGGTATATGTGGCCGCCCGGCTGCGGGAGATGGCGGGCCATACCTACGAAGAACACCGGGTGAACGTGGAACGGGTCATCGAGAAGCTGGAGGCGGAGCAGGGCATACGCTTCGCGCCCCTGCAGCGCCAGACCCTGAACGCCGCAGTCCAGCGTCAGCTGGTGGTCATCACCGGCGGCCCCGGCACCGGCAAGACCACCTCTGTCCGGGCGGTGCTGGCGCTATTCGACGCCATGGGCCTGGAGACCATGCTGGCGGCCCCCACTGGACAGGCGGCCAAGAGACTCTCTACTCTGACCGGTCGGGACGCCTCCACCATTCACCGCCTTTTGGAGGCCAGCTTTTCCCCGGAAACGGATTCCACTGTTTTCCGGAAAAACGAGAGGGAGACGCTGCGGTGCGACGCGCTCATATTGGACGAGTGCTCCATGGTGGATATGACCCTCATGCGGGCGGTGCTGGCCGCCATCGGGCCAAGCTGCCGGCTGGTGCTGGTAGGGGACGCGGACCAGCTTCCCTCCGTGGGGCCCGGGGCCGTGTTCCGGGACGTGATCCGAAGCGGCGTGGCCGAGACCGTGCGCCTTACCGAGATATTCCGCCAGAAGACGGACAGCCGCATCGTCCTGGCCGCCCATCAGATAGACCATGGCAAGGTCCCGGACCTCAAGGCCAACAACGGCGGATTTTACTTCCTGCGCCGCCGGGAGGCGGAGGCCGCGGCGGAGACCATCGTATCCCTGTGCAAAGAGCGGCTTCCAAAAAACATGTCCATCCCCTCCGATGAGATACAGGTCCTCACCCCTACCCGCAAGGGAGAGGCGGGCACAGAGGAGCTCAACAAACGCCTGCAGGAGGCCCTTAACCCGCCCGTCGGTGGCAAAAACGAGTTCACCTTCGCCGGCCGCATCTTTCGGGAGGGGGACCGGGTCATGCAGGTGCGCAACAACTACGACATCGGCTGGAAAGCCGCCGACATGACCAGCGGCTACGGCATTTTCAACGGGGATATCGGCTATATCCGCTCCATCGACCCGGCCTCGGGCAGCTTTACGGTGGACTTTGACGGCCGCCTAGCTGAGTATGTCCAGGAGCAGGCCTCGGAGCTGGACCACGCCTGGGCCACCACGGTCCACAAGGCCCAGGGCAGCGAGTACCGGGCTGTGGTCCTGGCCGCGGTGCGCGCCGCGCCCCAGCTCATGTACCGGAGCCTTCTCTATACCGCCGTGACCCGCGCCGCAGAGCTTCTGGTCATCGTGGGGGACGACGGCGTCGTCCGGGCCATGACGGAGAACGCCCGGCGGGCCAAGCGGTACAGCGGCCTTCGCATCCGCATGCTGGAAGATGAGTAAGCTTTCAGATTGGCTGCTGGACCTCTTTTATCCCAGCCGCTGCGTGTTCTGCCGCCGCTTTCTCCCACCGGGGCCGCCCCGGATATGCCCGGCCTGCCAGGGAAAGCTGCCCCGAACGGAGGACGGCCGCCGGCGGAAGGGGGACTTCTTCTCCGAGTGCATCTCGGCGCTCTACTATGAGGGCGACGTGCGGGAGGCCATCCACCGCTACAAGTTCAATGGCGTGCAGGCCTACGCCCTCGTATTCGGGGAGCTGACCGCCTCGGTCATCTACGAGCAACTGGAAGGGGAGTACGACATCCTCTCCTGGGTGCCCCTGGACCCCAAACGGCGCCGGGAGCGCGGCTATGACCAGACGGAGCTCATAGCCCGGGACGTGGGCAGAAGGCTTAGGAAAGAACCGGTGCCGGTGCTCAGAAAGCGCCGGGGCGTGAAGGCCCAATCCAAGACCGGCGCGCCGGAGGCCAGAAAGGCTAATATCGCCGGGGCATATAGCGTCATTGACCCCGCTCTGGTGGACGGGAAGAGGATATTGCTCATCGACGACATCGTCACCACCGGCGCCACGCTTTCCGAGTGCGCCAAGACCCTGCTCATGGCCGGGGCGGAGGAGGTCCGCTGCGCCACCCTTGCCAGCACGAGAGAGGAAAAAGAAGACCATCCGGGGCGTTAGCCCCCAGGAGGAGAGATATATGCTGTTTTTTGAAAGAGACATCGCCATCGACCTGGGCACCATGACGACGCTGATGTACGTGCGGGGCCGGGGCATACGGCTTCGTGAGTCGTCCCTGGTGGCCCTGGACAGCACCAACGGCCGGCTTTTGCGCATCGGCGAGGAGGCCAAGAAGATGCTGGGCCGCACGCCCGCCAACATCGTAGCCATCAGCCCCATCGTGGCGGGGGTCATCTCCGACTACGACATGACCGCGCGGATGCTCAAGGAATTTATCGGCCGCATCACGTCCTTCAGCCTCTTCAAACCCCGGGTGCTCATATGCGTGCCCGGCTCCATCACCGGCGTGGAGGAGCGCGCCCTCATCGACGCGGCCATCGAGGCCGGCGCGAGAAAGGTGTATCTGAAGGAGGCCAGCCTCGCCACCGCCGTGGGCGCGGGCATCGATATCGCCAAAGCTGACGGCCACATGGTGGTAGACATCGGCAGCGGCACCACGGAGGTGGCCGTGGTGAGCCTGGGCGGCGTGGTGGAGCAGGAGTCCATCAAGACCGCCGGCGCGTCCTTCGACGAGGCCATCGTCCGTTATATCCGCAAAAAGCATAATCTCCTCATCGGCCTTCGCACCGCGGAGGAGCTGAAGCAGTCCATTGGCTGCGTCCATCCCCGGCCGGAGGTATCCTATGAGGAGGTGAAGGGGCGCTGTCTCGTGACGGGCCTGCCCCGGAGCGTCACCGTGAGCTCCGCCGACATGATAGAGGCCCTGGAGGAGCCCATGGACCGGCTTATGGAGGCCATCCACCTAGTCCTGGAGCGCACGCCCCCCGAGCTGGTGGCGGACGTGTCCGAAAACGGCATCGTCCTCTCCGGCGGCGGCAGCCAGATATGGGGGCTGGACAAGCTCATCACCGAGCAGACCGGCATCGAGGCCGTGCTGGTGGACGACGCCCTCTCCTGCACCGCCTACGGCGCGGGCAGGCTCCTGCAGAACCTCAACGACATGCAGGAGGGCATGATAAACCTGGCCCGCCAGCGGCAGATGAAGGGCAGCGCGAATTGAAAAGCAGGAGGCATCGCCTCCTGCTTTCATATGTGCTTGTCCATCCAGGCCAGCACGTCCTCCCAGACCTTTTCCTTTTCCAGCTCGTTCAGTACTTCATGCCGGTGGCCGGGATAGAGCTTCACGGTCACATCCTTCATGCCCGCCTTTTGGAACTGGCCGGCCACCTTTTGCACGCCCTTGCCGTAGGCGCCCACCGGGTCCGCGTCCCCGGCGATGAAGAGGACTGGTAAAGTTTTTTTCATCTTTGCCATATGGTCCGCCCGGCCGATGATGGAAAGGCCGTCCATCATGTCGTACATGAGCCCCGCCGTGGCGGTGAAGCCGCACAGGGGGTCCGCGTCATAGGCCCGTACCACCGCCTCATCACGGCATATCCAGTCGTTGGGGCCGACGGGGTTTTCAATCTTCTTGAGGTAACTGCCGAAGGCGAGCTTCTGGAGCGTGGGGCTGCGGTACTTGCTGCCGTGGGCCTTGATCTCACACTTGGCCAGCACCTTGCCCGCCGCGCAGACGACGCCCGGCTGCCGGCCCGTGCCGGAAAGGACGCAGGCATTGCATCCGTCGGGGTATACGCCCAAGTACGTCCGGGCGATGAAGCTGCCCATGCTGTGGCCGAAGAGGACCATGGGCTTGCCGGGATACTTCTCCGACAGCAGGTCGTGGAGGCGCTTTTCGTCGTCCACCAGGTGCTCCCAGCCTTTTTCATCGGAGAACCAGCCCAGCTCCGTGTCGTCGTGGATGCTCTCCCCGTGGCCCAGGTGGTCATCTCCGCAGACCACGTAGCCGTGGTCCGTGAGAAAGCTGGCAAATGCGTCGTAGCGGGCTATATACTCCGCCACGCCGTGGACCAGCTGGACCACGGCTTTGACCTGGCCCTCCGGCTCCCAGAGGCGGCAGTGGATGTCGTGGACGCCGTCGGAGGAGGGAAATGTAAAATCGCTGATTTTACCCATAGCAATACACCATCCTGCGTGATATAATCTTAAATTGCGTATAGGGATATTTTACAATATCCCCATCCATTCGTCAACGAGGAGGCGCGCTTATGCAAGGCTATGTGATCGCTTTGGACCAGGGCACCACCAGCTCCCGGGCCATCATCTTCGACCGGGAGGGGGGCATCGTCTCCCAGGCCCAATACCCCTTTGAGCAGCACTATCCCAAGCCCGGCTGGGTGGAGCATGACCCCATGGACATCGTGAACACCCAGTTCCATGCCCTGGGCGCGGCCTTTGAAAGGTCCGGGCTCTCCGCGGCGGATGTGGCTGCCATCGGCATCACCAACCAGCGGGAGACCACCATCGTCTGGGATAAGGAAACGGGCAAACCCGTCTACAACGCCATCGTCTGGCAGTGCCGCCGCACCGCGCCCACCATCCGCCAGCTTCTGGCCGACGGCATGCGGGAGCAGATCCTGCGCACCACGGGCCTGGTGCCGGACCCCTATTTCTCCGGCACGAAGATCAAGTGGATACTGGACAACGTCCCCGGCGTCCGGGAAAAGGCGGAGGTGGGGAAGCTCCTCTTCGGCACGGTGGACACCTGGCTCATCTGGAATCTCACCGGCGAGCACGTGACGGACCCCTCCAACGCCTCCCGGACCATGCTCTTTGATATCGACCGCCTTGTTTGGGACGAGGACATGTGCCGGGCGCTGGGCGTGCCCATAGCCATGCTGCCCCGGGTCGTGCCCAACTCCGGCAGATTCGGCATCATAAAACATGGCATCCCCGGCCTGGAGCAGCTGGAGGGCATCCCAGTATGCGGCGCGGCGGGGGACCAGCAGGCGGCGCTGCTGGGCCAGGGCTGCATCCTGCCCGGTCAGGCCAAGAATACATACGGCACCGGCTGCTTCACCCTCATGAACGTGGGCGAGACCGCCCCCCGCAGCCAGAACGGCCTTCTCACCAGCGTGGCCTGGCAGGCAGGGGGGAAGACCGCCTATGCCTTGGAGGGGAGCGTGTTCAACGCCGGCTCCTCCATCCAGTGGCTCCGGGACGAGCTGGGCCTCATCTCCACCGCCCATGAGTGCGACGTGCTGGCCGAGCAGGTCCCGGACACCGGCGGCGTATATATGGTCAGCGCCTTCACCGGCCTTGGCGCCCCCTGGTGGGACCCCTATGCCAGGGGCGCGCTGGTGGGCGTGACCCGGGGCACGGGGAAGGCCCATCTCTGCCGGGCGGTGCTGGAGGGCATCGCCTATCAGGTAGCGGACCTGCTGGAGCTCATGGAGTCCGACGGCTACTATAAGATGGATGTGCTGCGGGTGGACGGCGGCGCGTCCGTGTCGGACATCCTGATGCAGTTCCAGGCAGATGTGCTGCAGCGGCCCATCGATAGGCCCCAGACCGTGGAGACCACGGCATTAGGCGCGGCGTTTTTAGCGGGCCTCGCCGCCGGGGTGTGGACCGACATGAGCCAGGTGCAGGCACTGCGCCGGACTCAGCGGCAGTTCACGCCCAACATGGACCCGGAGAGGGCGGCCAAGCTCATGGCCGGCTGGCACCGGGCGGTAGAAAGGGCAAAGGACTGGGAAACCAAGTGATATGAGGACCCAAACGCATCACTCCAACCAAATAGACATGCTCCACGGGCCCCTGCTGGGGAAGATACTGCTGTTCGCACTGCCCCTGGCAGCCAGCAGCATATTGCAGCAGCTGTTCAACTCCGCGGACGTGGCCGTGGCCGGCCGCTTCGCCGGCTATCAGGCCCAGGCCGCCGTGGGGGTGAACAGCCCCGTCATCAACCTGCTCATCAACCTCTTCGTGGGTCTGTCCGTGGGCGGGAACGTGGTCATCGCCAACTTCATCGGCCAGCGGAAGAGCCATGAGATACAGGACGCGGTCCACACCGTCATCACCTTGGCGCTCATCAGCGGCGCGTTTCTTCTTTGTCTGGGGCAGGTGGCCGCCCGGCCCATCCTGACTGTCATGGGCACGCCGGAGGACGTGCTGGACCTGTCGGTGCTGTATCTGCGCATCTATTTTCTCGGCATGCCCTTCATCATGGTCTATAACTTTGGCTCCGCCATATTGCGCAGCGTGGGGGATACTAGAAGGCCGCTCTATTGCCTGACCCTGGCGGGCGTCATCAACGTGTGCCTCAACCTGCTGTTCGTGATCGTGTTCCATAGAAGCGCCGACGGCGTGGCCATCGCCACGGTGCTCTCCAACGGCGTCAGCGCCAGCCTC
The DNA here is from genome assembly GCA_947631215.1 of uncultured Oscillospiraceae bacterium. The sequence continues at coordinate 9,970 of CANRKN010000064.1, forward strand.
GTCATCTTCTTCCTCCTGCGGGAGGACGAGGAGATACGCCTCTATCCCAAAAAACTGCGGATGAATAAGGACATCCTTGGCCGGGTGGTGCGCATCGGCGTGCCCGCGGGCATCCAGGGCATGGTGTTCTCCCTTTCCAACGTGTGCATCCAGTCTGCCATCAACTCCTTCGGCTCCGACGCCATGGCGGGCTCCGCGGCAGCCCAGAACTTCGAGTCCTTCACCTTCTTCGTGACCAACTCCTTCAACCAGGCCACCGTCACCTTCGTGAGCCAGAACTACGGCGCCCACCAGTTCGACCGGTGCAAAAAGGTCCTGCGCCTGAGTCTCGCGGCGGGCTTTCTCTGCACCGGCGCCATGTGCGCCATGTTCGTGCTGGGGAGGAACACCTTTATCCGCCTCTTCACCATAGAGCCCGCGGTCATCGACTACGCCCTCATCCGCATGACCCATATCGCCACGTTCTCGTGGCTGGCAGTGAGCTATGAGGTCACGGGCGCAGCCCTGCGGGGGGTGGGGTATTCTCTCACGCCAGCCATCATCACCGTATTCGGCTCCTGCATCCTGCGGCTCATATGGGTGTTCGTGCTGTTCCCCAACACCGACTCCTTTGGCCGGCTCATGTACGTCTATCCCATCACCTGGCTGGTGACGGGCGTCATGATGATCACTGCTTACTTCATTCTTCGCAGGAAGGTCTACCACAAGGACGCGCTCGGCCGCTGACATCTAAAAGCCTCGCAGAGTTCGCCGCCGGAGCGGCGAAAAAAGTGGGATGATTTTTCCGGGGGCGTGTACCTCGGAAAAATCTCTTATCAGCCCGCAAACGTGAACGTCCCCGCCCATCCGGGCGGGGACGCTTTGCGCTGCAGCGGGCTGCAACTCTTTCAATTGAAAGGGTTTCCCTTTCAATTGACTGTTTATACGATGCCTTGTGCCATCATGGCCTCGGCTACCTTGAGGAACCCGGCCACGTTGGCGCCCACCATCAGGTCGCCGGGCTTTCCGCACTCCACGGAGGCGTCGTAGCAGGCCTGATAGATGTTGATCATGATGGTATGCAGCCGCTCGTCCACTTCCTCAAAGGACCAGCTCAAACGCATGGAGTTCTGGGTCATCTCCAGGCCGGAGGTGGCCACGCCGCCGGCATTGGAGGCTTTGCCGGGGCTGTAGAGGAGCCCGGCGCCCTGGACCACCGCGATGGCCTCGGGGGTGAGGGGCATGTTGGCGCCCTCGAACACGCCGATGCAGCCGTTGGCCACAAGCGCCTTGGCGCCGTCGGCGTCCATCTCATTCTGGCTGGCGCAGGGGAGAGCGCTGTCGCACTTCATGTTCCAGATGCCCTTGCAGCCCTCGTGGTACTCGGAGCCGGGGACCTCCTGGGCGTAAACGCTGATGCGGGCACGGCGGTTCTGCTTGATGTCGAAGAGGACGTCCAAATCGATGCCCTTGGGGTCGTAGACATAGCCCTGGGAGTCGCTCATGGCAACCACCTTGCCGCCCAGCTGCGTGCACTTTTCCGCGGCGTACTGGGCCACGTTGCCGGAGCCGGAGACGATCACGGTCTTGCCCTCAAAGCTGGTGTCTTTCAGATGCTTCAGCGCCTCGGCCGCGTAATAGCAAAGGCCATAGCCCGTGGCCTGGGTCCGGGCCAGGGAGCCGCCGAAGGTCAGGCCCTTGCCGGTGAGCACGCCCGCCTC
>CANRKN010000065.1 GCA_947631215.1 uncultured Oscillospiraceae bacterium
TATACCCTCTTGCGGTCCCACATCCTTTCGCCTGATTCCGCTAATTCAGCCTTGACTTTTAATAGTTAGTCTTTCACCAAGAAAAAGGTTGCGTAGTTTGTCCGATCGCTCGCCGGATGCGGCCTCTCCCGAGCGGCAGTGGGATTTGCAAAAATGAGAACATACAGGAGGAACAGAGTATGATAAAGCGGTCGATTCTATGTCTGCTCGCCCTATGCCCTCTGTTGGCCGGGTGCGGCCTCACTCGTGCAGACGCTGCGTCAGAGCAGCCCAAGGATCAGGGCAAAGTGCTGGTCGCCTATTTCTCCGCCACCGGCACCACCAAGGCGATCGCGGACCATGCGGCGGACATCCTGGGTGCGGACATCTATGAGATCGTGCCAGCCGAGCCCTACACGGACGCAGACCTGGCCTACTATACCGGCGGGCGCGCCGACCAGGAGCAGAACGACCCCTCCGCCCGTCCTGCCATTTCCGGCGGCGTGGAGGATATGGGACAGTATGACACTGTGCTGCTGGGCTATCCTATATGGCATGGCCAGGCCCCCCGGATCATCAGCACCTTCCTGGAGAGCTATGATCTCTCCGGCAAGACCATTCTGCCCTTCTGCACGTCCCATTCCAGCGGTATCGGTTCCAGTGACGACGATCTGCACCCTCTGGCGCCGGACGCCGACTGGCTGGAAGGGAGCCGTTTCCCCGCAGGGACGACCAGGGAAGAGATCGCCGCATGGCTGGATGCGTGCGGCATAGAGGCCGCTTCGCAGGCCGGCGCATTCGACTTTGAAAGGAGAACCGTTATGCTCAATTCCGGCTATGAAATGCCCATCATGGGCCTGGGAACATACAGCCTCTCCGATGAGGAGTGCTATAACTCCGTCACCGCCCTGCTCCAGGCAGGCGGACGGCTCATAGACACCGCCTATATGTACGGCAACGAGGCCGCCGTGGGCCGGGCTGTCCGGGACTCCGGCATACCCCGTGAGGAGATATTCGTCATTACCAAAATATACCCCGGAGCGCAGTACGCGAACCCTGAACAGGCCATCCAGGAGGCCCTTGACAAGCTGGACATCGGCTACATTGATATGATGCTGCTCCACCACCCTGGCACCAACGACGTAAAAGCGTACAAGGCCATGGAGCAGGCAGTAGCAGAGGGCAAGATACATTCCCTGGGCCTTTCCAACTGGTATGTGAAGGAGCTGGAGAAGCTTCTGCCCCAGGTGAATATCACGCCCGCCCTGGTGCAGAACGAGATACACCCCTACTACCAGGAGAACGACGTGATACCCTATATCCAGAGCCTGGGGATCGTGGTGCAGGGCTGGTATCCCTTCGGCGGGCGCGGCTACACGGCGGACCTTTTGGGAAACGAGACGATCTCCGCCATCGCGGCGGCCCACGGCGTGTCCTCCGCGCAGGTCATTCTGCGGTGGAATCTGCAAAAGGGTGTGGTGGTCATTCCCGGCTCCAGCAATCCCGACCACATTCGGGAGAATCTGGACCTGTTCGGCTTTGCGCTTACCCAGGACGAGATGGATCAGATCAACGGGCTGGATAGAAATGAAAAGCACGACTGGTATTGATTTTACGCGAGATAGGGGTGGTAACTATACAGACAGCAGAGCCGCCAATATAAACAACTCCGAAGCTAAATGGGTGCATTGTCCTGTTTGCAGGAATAAAACGAGGATAAAGGTTTATGAAAATTCGGTTCTGCTGAACTTCCCCCTCTTTTGCCCAAAGTGCAAGCAGGAACATAACGTCAGCATCATACAGATGAAGATGGTGATAAATGACGAACCTGAAACACCGCCCCGGCCATGCTTGCCCTCTATGATTTCCTCCGGGACTGTCAGCTCCGTGTCGTTGGCCGCAAGCTGGGTAGTCCCAGGCTCCAGGCCGATAGTATATAGGATGTGGGGTCAACGGTGTAGCCCATGGGGGCGCTGACCTCCCGCAAGGTCCAGCCAGTTCCGCAGGGGTAGAAGTTGGTCACAAATTGTCCGTGTTCGTCCGTTTCGTAGGTGTCCTGGAGCGCACTGTCGTGATACACGCCGTACTGTGCGCCCTCCAGCGTGGCGCGGCTGCTCCGGCGCACACCTTCGTCGGCGTCCACTTTCGTGACGGCCACGCGCCACATCTTCAGCTCGTTCTCAAAGCGGACCTCGGCGGTCTTGTCGTATTCCACGGTGACGGTCTGCAAGGGGACCTCACATACATTCCAGTATAAGTACCCCTAACACAAACACGGCAGGTGAAGCACATGCGTGACGATTTTTTCCCCGCCCGCCTGCGGAAACTTCGGGAGGCAAGAAGAATCAATGCGAAAGCCCTGGGGGAACTTTGCGGGCTGTCAAAGAACATGATCGGTCAGTATGAAAAAGGGGAGAAGATGCCATCCGCCAAATCATTGATGGCATTGGCGGACTTGTAGTAGGAGGAATCGTATGAAGAATAACCACCCGAAGATCATCCGCATCTTTACCGTATGGGCCTGTGCTGTGCTGGCGGTCACGTTTGGCACCGTCCCGGCCCTGGCCGCCGCCGGGGACCCCCGGACCCCCTCGCCGTCGTCAACAACCTGTCCGACTTCATCTTCTCCGCGATCCGGGCCATCGGCATCATCATCCTGGGCTGGGGCATCGTCCAGGTCGGTATGTCCGTCCAGTCCCACGACGCCAGCCAGCGCACCCAGGGCTTTTTGTGTCTGTTCGGCGGCCTGTTGATCGCCTTCGCCAAGGAGATACTTACCACCATCGGCGTCCTGTGATCCCCGGTATGGAAAAATGCGTCTCACCATGAGACGCATTTTTCCTGTATTTACTTTGCCAGGTCCACGCGATCAGAGACTATATCTTTCCCAAACAACTCTGTGATGTAGTCCTGGCGGCCATTGAACACTCTGGCAACGGATATGACGCTGCCCTCAACCCTGTAAACGGCCAGATAAACGCCGCAGACAAGAATACGCAGATCGGTGTCAATACCTGTCCGGGCGCTGATGGAAAAACCGGCTTGCGCGTACTGCTCCAGCACCCGGATACCATCTGTAATACGCTTTATGACATTTCGTGCCGCTATGGGGTTTTGCAGGTTTTTGGCAATATAGGTCTGGATGCTTTTCAAATCTGCCGCCGCTTCCGGCGATAACCGCAGCTTATTCATCCCCACGCCCCAGCATGGCCTCGACCTCGTCCATCGTCAGCCAGCCGTCACGTTCAGCGGAATCAAAGCCCTTTTGCACTTCCGCAGAAAACTGTTTCCATGCCTTTGCCTTCATGTATTCAGCGTTCTCCGGCGAGGCCAGGAACGGCAGGCCGTTGGCATTGATGGACTGTTGAAGAAAAATGTTGACGGCATCTGTCATGGACAAGCCCTGCTGGGCGTAGATGTCCTCAACTTTTTTCTTTACGTCCGGGTTTATCCGCATCTGGAACGTGGCCGTCTTTGGGGCCGTTACGACATTGAAACTCTGATCCATGTAAAACCACTCCTTTTGTCATAGTATATCCGCGAACAAGGTGTATGTCAATACATTGTAATTACTTGATATGTGAGGTGAAGAAAATTAGTGATAACTGGGTCGTAAGCGACCTTGAAAACGCCCTCGGCACATGGAATGAAAAGCTGGCCGAGCTATGGCAGCTTATCACGCAGACCCCGCAATCGTTCAAAGGCGGGCAGATATGGAGCGTGATCGTCAGCATCAACTCGGCTTTACAGGGCATCGGCTACGGCCTGCTCGTCCTGTTTTTTGCCATGGGCGTGTTTGGCGCGGCGGCATCCTTCCGGGAGCTTCAGCGTCCGGAATTTGCCCTGCGCCACTTTATCCGCCTGGCCGCCGCAAAGGTGGCCGTCAGCCGGGGCATCCATAACGGTGATATGGAATCCGCGCCGATCCCCGCCTTGCAAATCATCGACCAGCGGACATTTGACGCCGCCCAGGAGCTTATGACAGACAGAAAGACCCACCGCACAGGAACGCCCAACACCTTGCGCGGTCAATCCCTTTTGGTAGGGAACATCTATTGCGGCCATTGTGGGAACAGGCTGACCCTATCCACCAGCGGCACAAAGCGGCTCATGCCAAACGGCAGTATAGAGCGCCGCACAAGAGCCAGGTATCAATGCCATTTCAATGTCCGGCATCCGGGCCAATGCGATGGGCAATCCGGCTATGGGGTAGAAGTCGTGGACAACATCGTGGACAGGGCAATATGCCACCAGCTATCAAAGATCAAGACCGCCGACAGCGAGGCCATTATCCGCCAAGCCCACGAATCGCGCCTTGACTTCAAGCGGACACAGCTTGCCAATCTGAAAAAGCAGTTGACGGACAAGCAAAAGGAGCTTGCGGACTACCAAGCAGAAGTCCTCCGGGTGATACGGGGGGAGAGCAGTTTAGGCCGCGACACGCTGAACGGATTGATAGACGCCACAGAGCAAGAGGCAGACAGACTGGCTGGGATATACAGCAACCTCCAAAACGAGTTTGCAGAGGCGGAGCAGGCCGCAGAAGCGGAGATAGAGGAATACAAGCAACTCTCCGACTGGGCAAGTCTTTACAAACAGTGTTCCTTTGAGGCGAAAAAGATGATAGTCTCCCGGCTGGTCAAATCCGTCCACGTCTACCGTGAATACCACATTGATATAGAGTTCAATGTGTCATTTGAGGAGTTCCGGCAACTAGAGATCGACGGCAAAAGTCTCCCGGCAGACCCCGCCCAGGGCATAGAAAAACAGGCTTGAAAATCAAGCCTGTTTGGTGGAGACGAAGGGATTCGAACCCTCGACCTCTCGGATGCGAACCGAACGCTCTCCCAGCTGAGCTACGCCCCCACGCGGTTGCTCAAGCATTATATCACAAATCCCGGATTTGTAAAGTCCTACTTGATAAAAACCTTTCCATGGCGTATAATACGCTCCAGGAGCTGTACTAGTCGGGGAGCCAGCGGTGCCCTGTACCCGCAATCCGCTATAGCGGGGACGAACTCCTGCCCCCGGATATTCGATGTGTCGCCTGACCGCGGCAAGTAGCGTTGAAGGCTTGGTCTTGCGCAACGGACGCCTGTGAACCATGTCAGGCGGGGAACCGAGCAGCATTAAGCAGGACAGGCCGTGTGCCGCGAGGTCGCTGGGTCTGAGCCAACTGCGGCGGTAACGGATGGATCGGATATACAAAGGCAGGTGTACGGCTCTTTTAATATTCGATTGAATGCTTGCATTCAATCGAGGGGGATGCGGCCTGCTGCAGCGCACGGGCCGCAAGCGGCCCGCACGTTTGCAGGCCGAGAAGAATGATTTCCGAGGTACACGCCCTCGGAAATCATATCCAAATTTATTCGCCTCTGCGGAGGCGAACTCTGCGAGGCTGGAATAAAGAGCGGACGATGTACCAGGCACTGTACAGGAAATGGCGGCCGATGACGTTTGACGACGTGGTGGGCCAGGAACATATCACCAGCACCCTGAGGCGGCAGGTAGAGACGGGGAGGCTTTCCCACGCCTACCTCTTCAGCGGCACCCGGGGCACGGGCAAGACCACCTGTGCCCGTATTTTAGCGCGGGCGGTGAACTGCGAGCATCCCGTGAACGGCAACCCCTGCAACCAGTGCGCCTCCTGCCGGGGCATCCTGGACGAGAGCATCCTGGACGTGGTGGAACTGGACGCGGCCAGCCACAACGGCGTGGACGACGTGCGGGCCCTGCGGGACGAGGCGGTCTATTCCCCCGCCAGCGTGAAAAAGCGGGTCTACATCATCGACGAGGCCCACGCCCTGGCCCAGTCCTCCATGGCGTTCAACGCCCTTTTGAAGATCCTGGAGGAGCCGCCGGAGCACGTGATGTTCATCCTGTGCACCACGGCGCCGCAAAAGATCGTGCCCACCATCGTCTCCCGGTGCCAGCGCCACAGCTTCACCCGCATCGAGCCTGAGGCCATCGCCGCGCGGCTCACCTATGTGGCCGGGCAGGAGGGCATGGACCTGACGCCCGCCGCGGCGGCGCTGCTGGCCCGGATGGCCGACGGCGGCATGCGGGACGCCCTGAGCCTTTTGGACCAGTGCGCCGCGTCGGAGCACATCGACGAGGCGGCGGTGCTGTCCGCCATGGGCCTGGCCGGGAGCCGCCGGACGGCGGAGCTCCTGGACGCCGTGGCGGCGGGGGATACGGAGCGGGCCCTGAAGACCTTCGCTGCCCTGTGGCAGGACGGGAAGGAGCCGGCGGGCATATTGGACGAGCTGGCGGGTCTCATGCGGGACGTGCTGCTGGTGCAGGTGGCCCCCAGGGGAGCGGAGACACTCATCAGCGGCGTGTACGATATGGCCGCGCTGAAGAACTTTGCCGCGCGGATGCCCGGGGCGATGCTCATGGACGGCATGAACGCCATCCGGGCAGCGGACACCGGCGGGACGGACCCCCGGCGGGCCGCGGAAATGTGCCTCGTGAGCCTGTGCATGCCGGAGACGGGGGACTCCCTGCAGGGCCTGAAAAACCGGGTGTCCATGCTGGAGGCCGCGCTGAAAAACGGCGCATTCGTCCCGGCGGCCCCGGCAAAGGCGGAGGCGCCCGCGCCGAAAAAGGAGTCCGTGCCGAAGCAAGAACCGGTGAAAGAGGAAGCGCCCCCGCCCCCGGAGGAGGAGCCTCCCTGGTATACGGACGAGGACGCGCCCCCGGCGGAGCGGGACATGGTCCCGGATATGCCGGCGCCTGAACCTGAAAAGCCCGCCCCCGTGCAGGAGCCCGAGCCGCCCGCGCAGGAGCCAGAAATACCCGCGCCCGCCCCGGCCCCGGCGGTGGATGACAGCGGCCTGTGGGAGGCGCTGGTGAAGGCCATGGCCGGGCGGATGGAGATGGGCCCTCACGCCATGCTGAACACTCCCACCCAGGTGACGGGTTCCGTGGCGGTGGACGTGATGACGGTATCCTTCGTCACGCCCATCGCAAAGATGATGCTAGCCACTCCCGCCGTCCAGAACCTGATGCAGACCGTGCTGCGGGAGATGACCGGCCGGGACATGAAGGTGGTATTCGCGGACAAGGGCCCGGCCCCGGCGGCCAAGCCGGACATGGGCAAGCTGGACGCCCTGAGCCGCTTCGGCAATATCAAGTTTGAATAATTTTGTGTTTAACAGGAGATACGAACATGGGTAAAGGACAATTCCGCGGCGGCGGATACGGCGGCATGAACCAGGCCGCCATGATGAAGCAGGCCCAGAAGATGCAGCGGGACCTGATGCAGATGCAGGAGGAGCTGGAGCAGGCGGCGTATACCGCCGCGGCCGGCGGCGGCGTGGTAAAGGCCACGGTGTCCGGCAAACGGGAGCTCACAGAGCTCACCATCGACCCCGAGGCCGTGGACCCCGACGACGTGGAGATGCTCCAGGATATGATCATGGCCGCGGTGAACGAGGCCCTGCGCAAGGCGGAGGAGGCCTCCGCCCAGTCCATGAGCAGACTCACCGGCGGGCTGGGGAACCTGGGCGGCCTGTTCTGAGAGGGTCCGACGCGAAAATACATAAGGAGGTATGACAGATGGTATGTCCCAACTGCAAACATGAGCTGAACCCCCAGGCGAGGGTATGCCCCACCTGCGGCACGCCGGTGCCCGGCGCGCCCACGGTCGTGGTCACGCCTCCGGGCCCCAGAGGCGCGGTGGTGCCCAGGAAGAAGTATGTCTCCGCGGCGCGGGTGTTCACGGTGATATTCTGCCTGGTAGCGGTGGCCGCCTTCGGGGCGATGATCGCCTTCTGGTTCCTGCCGGCCATCCAGGTGACGGACAACAAGTCCCCCGCGTCCGTGACGCTCTTCTCCATGCACGCTTTGTGCCGGAACGCGGTGCCCTATCTCACCTACGCCATCATCGCCTTCGGCGTGGTGGGGGCGCTTTTTTGCCTGCTGCCGCTGTTCAAGTGCTTCGCCAGCAAGCGGTGCATCATGATCGTGCCCAAGCTCATGTGCGTTTTCAGCGCCGTGTGCTACGCGGTGCCCTATACGGTGGCCCAGGTGGCCCGGGCCGTGACGGCCATGACCGGCGGGGGAAAGGTGCAGCACAGCAACCCCTTCACCACCATCTGCTTCGGACTTTTGATCCTGCTCTATGTCATCGGCGGGCTCACCAGCCGCAACCGCTTCCTGGTCCAGCGCAACCGCATCGAGACCCTGGAGGACCAGCTGGGGTCATATGGGATCAGGCCGGTGGAATGAACAAATATGAGCTTTCGCCTGACGTGAAAACGTCGGGCGAAATGATAATTGTGCAGAAAAAGAGAGTGCTCAATGAGAAATGATGGGGAAAAAGCTGTATTCGCTGCCCGATTAAAGGCGTTTGCGGCTACGCTGGGAGATCTGATCAGCAAAGACAATGAGTGGACGATAAGAGGATTCATAGATATTTTTAGAAACATCTATACGATCTCATCGGACACAAAAGTAATATCGAAGATTCTTGAACTTCATTTATTCCCGCATTTTCTTTCCTTTGCGGAAAGTATCCATTATGATTTGATCCTCGCGGCATATCAGAATTGGTATCCTGACCTGACGTTTGTATCCCAGGAAAACCCGGAGGTCAAGTTTGCCGTTGACCTGAAGACTACATACAGAAATCCGGAATCCCCGGATTATTGCAATGGTTTTACTTTGGGCTCCCACGGAGAGTATTTTATAAACAGGACGAGCACGAAGAATATCCAATATCCTTATGATGAATACAGCGGACACTTCTGCCTCGGCGTCATCTATACAAGAAATGACTTGGGAAAAGATACGGAGACAAAACGTATTCTGTGGAAGAGATTGAGGCCATACCTGCTGTTATCAATGATTTTACTTTTTTCGCGGAAGAGAAATGGAAGATCGCCAGCGATAAAGGCGGAAGCGGCAATACCGCAAACATCGGAAGCATCAAGAGAGTGGATGACCTTTTGAAAGGGAACGGCGTGTTTGCCAGAGCGGGTGAAGAGCTGTTTGACGACTATTGGACAAACTATGGGAAGATGATGGTCCTGGTCGGCGGGAAGCGGGTCAAACTTTCGTCGTTTCCGGCGTATTTGCAATATCGTGGGCTGCCTCCGGAACTGTATAATCCAATGCCAGCCAGAAAGAAAGCGCAATGATTAATAATGACAGGGTATTTGTTCCGCCGATCAAGACCCAGGGGATAAAGACAAAGCTGGTACCGCTGATAAAACAGAATATAGCCTTGCGGGACGGCGCAGTTTGGATTGAACCGTTTATGGGCTCTGGCGTGGTCGGATTCAACGTTGAACCAGAACGAGCTGTTTTCGCCGATATCAACCCACATATCGTGGCGTTTTATGACCAGCTCAAGTCGGGTGTCATCGATCCGGGAATGGTGCGCGTTTATCTGGAACACGAGGGCGGGATGCTGGCGCAGGGCGGAGAAGAATACTATTATACCGTCCGCGAGCGTTTCAATAAAGAACGCAACCCGTTGGATTTTTTGTTTTTGAACCGCGCATGTTTTAATGGTATGATCAGGTTCAATCGGCACTACGAGTATAACGTCCCATTTGGACATAAGCCGAACAGATTTTCAAAAGCCTATATAACAAAGATAGTGAATCAGGTAGCACACGTATGGGACCTGCTTCAACGCCATTCCTGGACATTTCTTTGCCAATCGTTTGAGGATACGATCTCCATGGCGGGGGAGAATGACTTTATCTATTGTGATCCCCCTTATATTGGCCGTCATGTGGACTATTATGACAGCTGGGACGAGGGAGCGGAAGTGGCCTTGCACAGCATGCTTGTCGGGAGCAAGGCAGATTTTATGCTCTCAACATGGGATCACAATGATTACCGTCGAAACGATTACATCTCCTCCGTCTGGCCGGAGTGCCGGAAAATAACCATGAATCACTTTTATCACGTAGGCGCAAAGGAAGCAAACAGGAACGCTGTCGTCGAGGCTCTGCTCATGAATTACAGCGCTGGGAAGGAGCGGCATGGCGACGAGCAGTTATCATTATTCGATATCGCGCAATAGACAAATGTGACAGGACACAGGACAACTGCCGGGCCTTTCAGCAGAATTTTTTGCTCCCCCCTTGACAAGGTGATAGCGTGATGATATTATTTTAATATCACATGAATCAAGGAGGAACGAGCCATGGAAAATAAAAATGTGGAAGAGATCGTTCTGAAAGGCAAGAAGCGGGGCATGGCGGTGCTGCTGGGCGTGCTGGCGGCGTATGTCATCGCTGTCGCGGGCATCATTGCCGCCGCCACGAAGATGGATGGCGCGGCGCAGGTGGCCGCCATCGCGGTATGCGTGCTGTGGTGCGCCCTCGGCTGGATTCTGCTGTGCGGCCTCAGGGTCCTGAAGCCCCAGGAGGCCCTGGTGCTGACGCTGTTCGGCAAATACATCGGCACCCTCAAGGGCGAGGGCTTTTACTGGGTCAACCCCTTCTGCTCGGCGGTGAATCCCGCCGCGGGCACTAAGCCCAGCACCGGCAGCACCAATTCCACCGGCGGCCGGGGCAAGCTCTCCGGCGAGGGCGGCATCAGCATCAACCTGGGCGAGCAGGCCATGGCCATGGCCAGCAAGAAGCTCTCCATGAAGGTCATGACATTGGACAACAACAAGCAGAAGATCAACGACTGCCTGGGCAATCCCGTGGAGATCGGCATCGTGGTCATCTGGCGCATCGTGAACACCGCCAAGGCCGTGTTCAACGTGGACAACTACGTGGAGTTCCTCTCCATCCAGACCGACAGCGCGCTTCGCAACGTGGTGCGGCTCTATCCCTACGATGTGGCCCCCAACGTGGACACCACCGGGGACGGCGTGGCCGACGAGGGCAGCCTGCGGGGCTCCAGCGAGGTGGTGGCCGAGCGCATCCGTAAGGAGATACAGGGCAAGGTGGACATGGCCGGGCTGGAGATCCTGGAGGCCCGGATCACCTACCTCGCCTACGCGCCGGAGATCGCCGCGGTCATGCTCCAGCGCCAGCAGGCCAGCGCCATCATCGACGCCCGGAAGATGATCGTGGACGGGGCCGTGGGCATGGTGGAGATGGCCCTGGACCGCCTCAGCTCCGGCGGCGTGGTGGACCTGGACGAGGAGCGGAAGGCCGCCATGGTCTCCAACCTTCTGGTGGTCCTCTGTGGCAGCAAGGACGCCCAGCCCGTGGTCAACTCCGGGAGCTTGTACTGATGCCCCATGGCGGATAAACAGGAGAAAAAGCAGCTTTTACTGCGCATATCCGATAAGCTGTACGGGGACCTCTCTGCCTGGGCGGCGGAGGATTTCCGCTCGGTGAACGGGCAGATCGAGTACCTTCTCACCCAGTGCGTGAAGGAGCATAATAAGTCCGGGCGCTATACGCCCCGGGAGGAAGAATA
>CANRKN010000066.1 GCA_947631215.1 uncultured Oscillospiraceae bacterium
AAAGCAGCCAGCAGTTTCCTGCTGGCTGGGATAAATCCTTATTCTTTTTCATTGTCCTCTTGACGGGTCGCAGTTCACCTCCCGCCGGGCGGCGTCTTTCGTCCGTGGCTCCGGAGGCGATATGCTCCATCTTGCAAGACCGGGCTTTATCGTGCTATAGTAATAAAGCAAAAGCAGTGCCCGCGCCCCCGGCGCCCCAGAGAAAGGAAGCGGAACGATGCTTAAGATATCTGTTTGTGATGATGAGTCCGAAGAGCGGAAAAAGATCGTGGACAATCTCCGGGCTTATACAGCGGCACATGGCGAGCATGGCATCGAATTCGACGTATACCCGTCTGCGTTTGAGATGCTGGAAGCGTTTGACAGATCAGGCGCTCCCGATATCGCGCTTTTGGATATCTGCATGCCCGGCATGCTGGGAACAGAGCTGGCGCGTGATATCCTCCGTTTCAGTAAAAATACCGACATCATCTTTCTGACGACCAGCCCGGATTATGCGGTCGACGCCTTTTCCATACATGCCGCGGACTATATCTGCAAGCCCTATACCCAGGAGCAGTTCAACGCGGCACTGGAACGGGTTATTGCCAGGCGCGAGCAGAAAACATGGATCCTTCTCCGCTGCGAGGGGGAACTGCACCGCATCGCCCTGGAGGATATCATGTACATAGAGACCAGGGACAAGCGGCGCGAGTTTTCCCTGGCCTCCGGGAGAAAGCTGTCTGTGTGGTCGTTGCCGGCGCAGCTTCAGGAAACTATCATGGGCAAAAAAAGCATGACGATGTGCGGCAGTTCGTATATCGTCAACCTCAACCATGTCCGCTGCTTTTCCGGCGCGGATCTCGTCATGGACGACGGGACCCTCATTCCGGTCCCAAGGCGGTGCCGCGCTGAGCTGAAGCAGGCGTTTTTTGATTTTTACTTAAGGGAGGCGGTGAACTGATGCGGACGTTCCAGATCATCGTGATCTCCTTTTGCGTCAGCCTGCTGTTTTTTGCGACGCATCTGACGGCGGGACTTTTGCTGCAGGAGGGAAAATACCCGGTAAAAAAGACGGCGCTGCTGTGGGGATCGGCGGGTATATTCCTTTTTCTGGAGGCATGTTTCAGCTTTTTTTATCTGTCAAAGCCATGGAGGATGCCCATTGCTTTGATGCTTTCGTATCTGTACTTTTGGGGAATTTACATATATGTGTCGGCGGACGGATTCTGGAAGAAATGCTATCTTTGGATCACATATGGCTGTGTTTTCTGCGTTTCCCTGTCCATTTCATATTTGGGATGCTATTTGCTTGTGCCGAACGGATCGGAAATACATGTGTATTTTGTGCGGGGCGTGATCTATGGCATCATCAGTTTTGCGATCTTGCTTGCGTATTATAGATACGGCAGACCGGTCATCCGCGAGGTCAGCGGATTTCGCACAAAAAACTGGATATCGCTGAGTATCGTCTCCGTAATATATTTTCTTACTTTCGTGATACTCCTGTCAAAAATCAGCGCGGACAACGGGATCAATTCAAACACCTTGCTCCTCTTCTCGCTGCTCGCGTGCTCTTTTGCCCTGGCCAACACCCTGATGATAAGCAACATCCATCAGATGCGGAAGGAAGCAAGGGACGAGTTGGTAAAGCAAAATGTTGAGTACCTGATATCCTATGTGGAGAACGCGAAAAAGACCGAGCAGGAGAACCGTCGGATCCGCCACGATCTGCGCCATCACGACGAGCAGATCGCGGCCATGGCCCGGGAGGGCAACACAGAGGGGATCCTGGCGTATCTTGGGCAGAACAAAGGAGCGTCGGAGCGTTTTCCCGCATGGTGTCCGAACGTCACGGTCAACGGCGTCCTGCGCTCTTACGCGGGGAAAGCAAAAGAGGCCGGCGTGGAATTCATCGCGCAGGCGGATACCCCGGCGCAGTCGCCGGTCGCCGATGTGGATTTCGTGGCGATCCTCGCCAACCTTCTGGAAAACGCGCTGAACGCCTGCGTCGCGCAAAAAAGCGCCGGGCCTATTCAGGTCCATATCCGAGACGTAGGGAATAAGACGGTGGTCGCTGTCAGCAATCCCTGCGGCACGGAACTGAAGCTGGAAAACGGGCTGCCGGCTGCGCGGGGGGTCGGGATCGACAGTATCGTTTCCTCCTCTGCCAAGTATCATGGGGAGATCAACTATCAGATGCAGGAAGGTATATGTACCGCCTGCGTGATCCTGAATCCGTGAAATTTCATTCTGAATGCCGCCTTCGGGCGGCTTTTCCTTTTCTGCCGGAGACCAATTTCGGAATCAAAACGACCAATTTCGATGTTTTCCCCCATTCTTTAAATCGCTGTATTATATATATTAAATTAATTTCAGAATCATGGGAGAGGTCTATGAACATCAGACAGACGCCGGACGCCGCGGGGATCGACGAGGTCTGGATGCGGTCGAACAGCAGCTTGGAAAATATGGACTGAAAAAAGAGGTAAGACCATGAACATTCAAAAGACGGTGACCGGAACGACTTTGACCGTAAAGCTGGAGGGGAGACTGGATACCACGACCGCCCCGCAGCTGGAGAAAGAACTCAGGGACAGCATGGATGGCACAACCTGCCTTGTGATCGATCTTGCGGAGCTGGCGTACATCTCGTCCGCCGGTCTGCGCGTGCTTCTGGCCATGCAGAAGATCATGAACAGGCAGGGCGTGATGCGGATCAAAAATGCGAACGAAACGGTCATGGATATATTTGAGGTCACGGGTTTTTCAGATATTTTAACGATCGAGTAATGAAGGAGAGATGGAATATGGAGAGCAAATGCGACAACAAACGGGACTGTCCCTGCACCTACGACTGCCCGCGGCACGGCAAATGCTGCGCCTGCGTGGCCCATCACCGCGATCATGATGAGGGCGTGCCGGGCTGCTTCTTTTCCAAAGAGGCGGAAGCGACCTATGACCGGAGCATCGAGGCGCTGGCCAGGGATCACGGGATCATCCAATAGGAGACTGTGACGCAATGGCCCGTAAACAAAGAGGAACTGGCACATGGTGACAAGGAGAGGTGAACCATGAACGATAAAAAGACAGTGACCGAAACGATCAAACCCCGGGGGGTAAAGGTAAACTCCCGCAGCGAAAACTACCCCCTGTCCGCGAAGACGATCGACACAGTATCCGGGATATGCGTGCAGGCGCTTTCGGAGGCAGGGGCGGATAGAAAGGATATCATCCGCGTCCGCCTGTCCCTGGAGGAGATCCTGGGCGTCTGGCTGGAGCCTTTGGCGGGCGCTATGGTCCATGTGGACTGCGGGCAGAAATTTGGACGGGCTTTTTTGAAAATAAGCGTTGACGGTCCGACCATAGACCCATGGGATGACGAGGCTTTGGTGCTCAGCAGCCGTATGCTCTCCCAGGCAGGGCTTTCGTTTACATACGCCTATAAGGACGGAAAAAACTGTCTGGTCTGCAATCCCAAGAAAAAGAAGTCGTCCATGGGACAGCTGGCGTTTCTTTTGGGCGCGGTTTTCCTGGCAGCGTTCCTGGGTCTCGCCATGAGGCGGGCCCCGGTCATGCGGTCGGCGGCTCTTTCGGTCACGGAGCCCCTGTTCAATATGATCCTGGGTGCGCTCCGGGCGGTCTCGTCCCCGCTGGTATTCCTGGCCGTCTGCTGTGGGATCGTGAGCATCGGCGATCTGACGATGGTAGGCAGGGTCGGCAAAAAACTGATCTTCAGAATGATCACGGGGACATTTGCTTTGGCGGTGGTCATGGCATTGGCGGGCTGCCTGCTGTTTCCCATCGCCTCGGAAGCGGGGGATGGGATCACAGGCGATTATTCGGCGATCTATCAGATGGTGCTGGACATCGTGCCCTCGGATATCGTCTCGCCGTTCCTGAACGGAAACGCGCTACAGCTCGTTTTCCTGGGCATCTGCGTGGGAGCCGCTTTCCTGATCCTGGGCGAGCGGGTATCGGCAGCCCAAAATACCCTCCTGCAGGTGAACGAGGCTGTAGGGTTCCTGATGAGCGTACTGGGAAAGATCATTCCCTTGTTCGTGTTTTTAAGCCTGTTCAACCTTATCCTTTCCGATTTTGGCAGCGGATTTTCAAGCCTGTTCAAGGTGTTTGCGATCACGATACCGGGATGCTTTATCCTGACATTGTTTTATGTCTTCGTGGCGGCCGCGCGGCTGAAGGTCAGCCCTGTCCTTCTGATGAGGAAAATGCTGCCGACGTTTCTGATCGTCCTGACGACGGCCTCTTCGGCCGCCGCCCTCGCGACGAATCTGGAGACGTGCGTAAAGGAACTGGGCATCCCCAAAAAGGTGGCGGATTTTGGCATCCCGCTGGGACAGGTCCTTTACAAGCCGGGCTTTGTGGTCGGCCTGTTTTCTCTGGCGCTGTGTATGGCGGAGTCCTATGGCATCCCCATCACGCCGCTGCTCCTTTTCATGTCGATCCTGACGGTAGGGCTTCTCTCCATGGCGCTGCCGCCGATCCCCGGCGGGGCCCTTTCCGTATTTACTGTTATGTTTGCGCAGCTGGGCATTCCCAGCGAGGCGCTGGCCCTGGCGGTCGCGGGCAACGCGATCCTGGACTTCTTTATGACGGCTGCCGGCGTTGCCTGCCTGCAGGTCCAGGTAACGCTCGCGGCGGAAAGCGTCGGGATGCTGGACGAAAATAAGCTGAAAAGGAGCATGTCATGATGGAGAACAAAACAAAAATAACGATACGGTTTAATTGGAAATTCTGCCTTTATCTGTCCCTGGTGATCGTTCTCATATGCCTGCTTCTTGGCGGCTGTGCAAAAAACGGCGGTGGGAAAGACGAGGCGATAACCGACATCCGTCAGCTGGACGGACAGGCCATCGGCGTGCTGACCGGCTCCAGCTTCGACGTCCATACCGACGAACTGATCGAGGACGCGGACAAGCAGTATTACGACAAGGTCCCGGATCTGGCCTTGGCGGTGGAGCAGGGGAAGATCGCCGGCTTTTTGATGGACGAGCCCGTCGCCCGTACGCTTTGCCTGGAAAACCCGGCGGTGACCTATCTGCCCGATGTGCTGGTGGAGGAGAGCTACGCCGCCGCTTTTTCAAAGACCGAGCGGGGCGCGGCGCTGCGGGACGAGTATAACGAATTTTTGGCGCAGATCAGGGCCGACGGCACGCTGAAGGAGATCGACGGCATCTGGCTGGGCGCCGACGAGAGCAAAAAGGTGGTAGAGGACTGGACGGCCCTCCCGGCGGACAACGGCGTCATCCGCATGGCGGAAAAAACGGACATCGCGCCATTCTGCTATATCAAGGACGGCCAGATCGTCGGATACGACGTCGATATCATGGTCCGTTTCTGCAAGGCCTATGGCTACGGGCTGGAAATGAGCAGCGTGGAGATATCGTCTATTTTCGCGGGCCTTGCCACCGGTATGTACGACGTATCGGCCACCGGCCTGACCGTGACGGAGGAACGGGCGGAAAGCGTGAATTTCGCCGACCCGGATTATACCGGCGGCGTGGTGGCGGTGGTCGCCAATCGGGGACAGAACGCCGTCCGCTTCCGGACGATGCAGGACTTTGCCGGTAAGACCATAGGCGTCATGGCCGGCAGCATCTCCGACCAGCTCGTGAGCGCCGTGGTCAGCGGCTGCGAATTTCAGTATTATGACGACGCCTCCGCGCTGCTCCTGGCGCTGCAGTCGGGCCAGCTGGACGCCGTGGCCCATGATATGCCCGTGGCCCAGCTGGCGGTGGCCAGGCAGCCGGATCTGGCTATATTCCCCGAGACGGTGACGCCGGACACCTACGGCCTGGGCCTGCAGAAGGACAGCCCCCTGACGGATAAGATCAGCGCCATCATCGAGCGATATACGGAAGACGGCACGCTGGACGCCCTGCGGGAGAAATGGCTGGGTGCCGACGATAGTGTAAAGACCATCGATGTGGGGGCGTATGACGCGCCCAACGGCACCCTGCGGTATGCCCATGACTCTACGCTGGAGCCCATGAGCTATGTGGGCGGGAACGGCCAGTCCCTGGGCTATGAGGTGGAGCTTGTCTCCCTCATCGCCAAAGAGCTGGGAATGAAGCTGGAGATCACCCAGAGCACTTTCGGTTCGCTGATCCAGATGCTGAGCAGCGGCCGGGCGGACATCGTGTCCGGCGCCATGAGCATCACCGATGAGCGGAAGCAGAGCATCGATTTCCCCATTACCCATTATGTGGGCGGCCTGACGCTCGTTGTCCGGGCCGAGGATATGGGCATGGCCGTTCAGGAGGAGGAAACGGGCTTCTGGGCCGGGCTCAAGGACAGCTTCTATAAGAATTTCATCCAGGAAAACCGGTGGGAGATGATCCTCTCCGGCCTGGGCGTCACGTTCATCATATCGATCTTTGCGGCTCTGTTCGGCACGGTGCTGGGTTTTGGCCTGTGCCTGCTGCGCCGCAGCCATAACAAGATAGCCTCCGGTATCACGGCGGCGTTCGTCCGGCTGATCCAGGGCATCCCTGTGCTGGTGCTGCTGATGGTGCTGTTCTACGTGGTATTCGCCAGGGCGAGACTGGACGGCATCGTCGTGGCCATCATCGGCTTCACCATCAACTTCGGCGTCTACGTCTCCGAAATGATCCGCACCGGCATCGACGCCGTGGACGTCGGCCAGTGGGAGGCGGCGTCCGCCATGGGCTTCGGCCGGGTCAAGACCTTTACGAAGATCATCGCGCCCCAGGCGGCGCGGCATATCCTGCCGGTATACAGGGGCGAATTCATCTCCATGGTGAAGATGACCTCTGTGGTAGGGTATATCGCGGTGCAGGACCTGACCAAGGTCACCGACCTTATCCGCAGCCGTACCTTTGAGGCGTTCTTCCCGCTGATCCTGACCGCGGTGCTGTATTTCCTGCTGGCGTGGTGCCTGACCTCTGTGCTGGGACTGGTGGAGAGGAAGATCGATCCCCGCCGCCGGCGCCGGGAGCCCAAGGGCGTCAACAGGAATACCTCCCTGACGGAGATTCATGAAGAGGCGAAGGCCGCCCAGGGCGGGGGACCGGTCATCACCATCTCCCATCTGAAGAAGGTATATCCCAACGCCACGCCCCTGAAGGACGTCAACGCCGTCATAAACAAGGGAGACGTCATCTCCATCATCGGCCCCTCCGGTACGGGCAAGAGCACCTTCCTGCGCTGCATCAACCGGCTGGAGACGCCCACGGAGGGCGAGATACAGGTGTTCGGCCAGCCGGTGACCGGCGTGAAGCCGGCGCAGCTCGGCGCCGTGCGCCGCCGCATGGGCATGGTGTTCCAGAGCTTCAACCTGTTCCCCCATCTGACGGTGATCGAAAACATCATGCTGGGGCCGGTGGAGCTGCTGGGCTGCACCCGGCAGGAGGCCTATGAACGGGGCATGCGCCTGCTGGCAAAGGTGGGACTGGCGGAGAAGGGGCTCAACTATCCCGATGAGCTCTCCGGCGGCCAGAAGCAGCGTGTCGCCATTGCCCGTACCCTGGGCATGCAGCCGGAGATCATCCTCTTTGACGAGCCCACCAGCGCCCTGGACCCCACCATGGTGGGAGAGGTGCTGGCGGTTATCCGCAGTCTGGCCGAGCAGGGGCTGACCATGCTCATCGTCACCCATGAGATGAAGTTTGCCCATGATGTATCCACGCGTGTATTTTACATGGACGAGGGCGTGGTTTACGAGGACGGGACGCCGGAGCAGGTGTTCGACCACCCCAGGACCGACCGCTGCCGGGCGTTCGTCCACCGCCTGAAGACGCTGCATATCGATATCGCCTCCAAGGAGTTCGACTTCATCGGCGCGGCGGGCGACATTGACCGCTTTGCCCGCAAGCAGCTTCTGGGCGCGCCCCAGTCCCTCAAGTATCAGCAGATCTTTGAGGAGCTGTGCGTGACGAGCATCCTGCCGGCCCTGCCGGACGACGGGTGCAGCCTGAGCTTCGACGCCCTCTGCAGCGAGGACGGGAGCGAATGCGAAGCCGTCATCCGCTGGAGCGGGGAGGAGTTCGACCCGCTGACCCAGGGGGATGAGCTGAGCAGGACGCTGGCTCTCAGCAAAACGAAGAGCAGCGCCCACGCCTATGCCGGCGGGGTCAACACGGTGACCGTTGTGTTTTAATGAGGTATGCCCTATGGAAAGCGTGGAAGAAAGATATGCCCTGACAGGTCTTAGTATCGACGCTGCCGGAGAGGAGGCCTATGAGTTCCTCACGGCGGAGAAGGTGGAGCGAAAAGACGCCCTCAGGGTCCGGCTGGCCCTGGAGGAGGCGCTGCTGCGCTACCGGGACGAGGGAACGGCGGAGGGATTCACCCTCCGCTGCCGCCGGCGCTTCCGCGCCCCGCGGGTGGAGCTTACTGTACCCGGCCCGTCCCTGGACCCCCTGGCGGAGGGGGATCAGCCTGACAGCGGCGCCCTGACGGGCATGATGGCCCATATGGGTCTGGCGCCCCTGTGGCAGTACAAGGACGGGGTCAACCGCGTCCTCTTTACCCCCAAGCGGAAAAAGCGCTCCCTCATGGGCTCCCTGGCCATCGCACTGGTGCTGGCGGTGGTACTGGGCTATCTGTGCAGGCTCCTGCCGGAGGCGGCGCGTTTGACGCTTTCGGATAAGCTGGTCTCGCCCCTTTTCAACACCTTCGTAGGCCTTCTCACCGCCGTATCCGGACCCATGATATTCCTCTCGGTGACATGGGGCATCTGCTGCATCGGCGACGTGGTCTCCTTTGGCCGCATCGGCAAGCGGATGATCGCCATGTTCATCCTGCTCACCGTCGTATTGACGACCATCGCGGGGGCGGCCGTGCTGCCCTTCTTCTCCGTGACCGCGGGGGGCGGCCAGGCCTTCGACCCGACGGAACTGATGGATATGGTGCTGGACATCGTGCCCGCCAACTTCTTCACCCCCTTTACAGAGGGCAACCCCCTGCAGATCATCTTTGTGGCGGTGCTTATCGGCATGGCGCTGCTGGTTTTGGGAGAGAAGGTCTCCGTGACGGCCACGTTCGTGGAGCAGTCCAACTACGTGGTCCAGCTCATCATGGAGGCGATCAGTTCTCTGGTCCCGGTGTTCGTGTTCGGCAGCGTCTTCAAGATGTTCCTGGGAGACGAGTTCCGGCTGTTGTTCCAGTCCTATAAGATCGTCCTCATCATGGTCCTGGGCACGGCGGTGGTGATGGTATGCAACCTGGCGCTGGTGTGTGTCCGGTGGAAGGTCGGGCCCATGACCATTCTCAAAAAGACCATGCCCACCTTCCTCATCGGCCTGAGCACGGCCTCTGCCGTGGCGGCCTATCCCACCAACCAGGAGTGCTGCGAGCGGCAGCTGGGCATAAGCGAAAAAATCACCCGCTTCGGCATCCCCCTGGGGCAGGTCATCTACATGCCCGGCGCGGCGGTGCTGTTTCTGGTGGGAGGCCTGTGCATGGCGGAGACATACGGCGTGGCCATCACGCCGGCGTGGCTGCTGACACTGCTGTTCATCTCCGTGATGCTGGCCATCGCGGCGCCGCCGGTGCCGGGAGCGGCACTGACCTGCTACACGCTGCTGTTCACTCAGCTGGGCATGCCCATGGAGGCGGTGGCCATCATGACGGCCCTGAACGTGATATTGGAGTTTGTCGCAACGGCGCTGAACCTGTTCGGCCTGCAGCTGGCGCTGACGGACTTGGGCGGCTCGCTGGAGATGCTGGATATCGATACCCTGCGGAGCGCGGGGAAAGGAAAACGGAAGAAGTAAGAAGGAGAACACAGGAGGCGGCGACATTTCTGCGGTATCTGATCTGACGGTCACACCATAGAACAACAAAAAATGAAAGAGAGGCGAGGACGATGTTATCACCGGAAAAAGTATTCCATGTAAGGGAAGCCGGTTCTACGGTCAAAACGGAAGTTCTGGCAGGGGTCACGACCTTTATGACCATGGCCTATATCCTCATGGTCAATTCCAGCATGTTTGCGGAGCTGCCGGGGGTGTCCTACAACGCGATCTATATCGCGACCGCGATCTCCGCCTGTATCGGGACGGTGCTGATCGGGCTGCTGGCGAATATCCCGCTGGCCCAGGCGTCCGCCATGGGCGCCAACGCCTTCTTTGTCTATACGGTGTGCTTCGGCTTTGGGCTCAGCTACGCCAATGCCCTGGTACTCGTTTTGATGGATGGGATCCTGTTCATACTGCTCACGGTGACAGGGCTGCGGAAGAAGGTATTTGAGGCCATCCCGGCGCCGGTAAGGGTGGCGATCCCCGCGGGCGTGGGGCTGTTCATCGCCTTCATCGGGCTGAAGGATTCCGGGATCGTGGTGGCGGATGCGTCCACCTATGTGGGCCTTGCCTCCTTCAACGTTCTCTCCGGCAATGCAACGTGGAAAGACATCATGCCGATGCTCGTCACGATCGCCGCTTTGATTGCCATTGCTGTTCTGACATGCAGGCGGGTAAAGGGCGCCGTGCTCTGGGGGATCCTGGGGGGAACGGCGCTGTATTACCTTCTCGGTCTTACCGTCCCCGGATTTTATGGGGGGTTCACAGATAATTTGAACTTTAACCCGCTCGCTGCCTTTGGGGACTTTGGCAGATACGCCTTTGGAAAGGTCTTTACGGAGGGCTTTGATTTTTCGGCCTATCTTGCCGGTCACAGCGCCATGGAGCTCGTCATACTGATCGCGACGACGGCGCTGGCGTTCTGCCTGGTGGATATGTTCGACACCATCGGCACCCTGTACGGGGCCTGTGCCCGGGGGAACCTGCTCACCGAAGAGGGGGAAGTGCCCAACATGGACAGGGCGATGCTGGCCGACGCCATCGCCACCACCTGCGGCGCGGTCTGCGGCACCTCCACGGTGAGCTCTTATGTGGAGGCCTCCACAGGCATCGCGGAGGGCGGGAGGACAGGCATGGCCGCCATGGTGACGGGGGCGCTGTTTTTTGTCAGCATGTTTTTGAGCCCCATCGCGAAGCTTGTCCCGGGCTGCGCCACGGCGGCGGCGCTCATCTATGTGGGCATCATGATGATGAACTGCGCCAGAAGCATAGACTGGCTGCAAACAGAGGACGCGGTCCCGGCGTTCCTGACCCTGGCGATCATGCCCATGACCTACAATATCTCCTACGGCATTGCCTTCGGCGTGATCTCCTATACGCTCATCAGCGTGTTTACCGGAAAGGCGAGGAACGTAAAAGCGGGCACATGGGTGATCGCGGCGCTCTTTGCCGTCATGTTCTTTGTGACGCATTGAAACTTCACGAAACAGCGTCGTCACCAATAAGATCAAAGACCGGCCGCCCGGCGGGAGTTGATATGCTCCCTCAATGGAAGACAGTGAAAAAGACACTGCATCCATGGAGGGAGCATTATTATGGGGAAAAAGATC
>CANRKN010000067.1 GCA_947631215.1 uncultured Oscillospiraceae bacterium
GCGGAGATGATCTGGCCGTAGTTGGCCACGGCGTTGGCCACCCCGTCGATGCAGGGCGGGAAGGAGTCGTTCAAAAGGCATATGTTCAGCTTTTCCATAGCGCCTCCAAGTCGTTAGAATAATCAGCCCATTCCCAGGGCGATGCCGATGAGCCGGGCAGCGAGGGCGGCCACCCAGGCGATGAGGCACTGGCCCACCACCATGCCCGCGGCCCATCTGCCCCCCAGCTCCCGGCGCACGGCGGCGATGGCCGCCACGCAGGGGGTGTACAAAAGGCAGAACACCAGAAGGCTGGCCGCCGCGAGGGGCGACAGCACGGACTGGATGGCCACCTCGGCGCCGAAGAGCACCGAAAGCGTGCTCACCACGCTCTCCTTGGCCATAAAGCCGGTGATGAGGGCCACGCATATGCGCCAGTCCCCCAGCCCCAGGGGGGCAAGCAGGGGCGCGATGAGCCCCGCCAGAGAGGCCAGGACGCTGTCCTGGGAGCTCTTCGCCACGTTCAGGTGGAAGTCGAAGGTCTGCAAAAACCAGATGACGATGCTGGCCACGAAGATGATAGTGAAGGCCCGCTGGAGAAAATCCTTGGCCTTGTCCCAGAGAAGATGGCCCACGTTCTTGGCCCCGGGCATGCGGTAGTTGGGAAGCTCCATGACGAAGGGCACCGCCTCGCCCTTGAAGGCCGTCCCCTTCAAGAGGAACGCCATCAGGATGCCCAGCAGAATGCCCAGGATATAGAGCCCCACCATGATGACGCCCCGGTGGGCCGGGAAGAAGGCGGCGGTGAAGAAGGCGTACACGGGGAGCTTTGCGCTGCAGCTCATGAAGGGCGTGAGCAATATGGTCAGCTTCCGGTCCCGCTCCGAGGGCAGGGTGCGGGTGGCCATGATGCCCGGCACGGTGCAGCCGAAGCCCAGCAGCATGGGTACGATGCTGCGCCCCGATAGGCCCAGCTTTCTGAGGAGCTTATCCATCACGAAGGCCACCCTGGCGATGTACCCGCTGTCCTCCATGAGGGAGAGGAAGAAAAAGAGCACCACGATGACCGGCAGGAAGCTCAACACGCTCCCCACCCCGGCGAACACGCCGTCCATCACCAGCGAACGCACGCCGGGACCGGCGTTTATCGCGAGAAGCAGCGCGTCCACCCTGCCCGCAAGCCACTGGATGAGAAGGTCCAGCCCGTTTTGCAGCCGGGCGCCGATGACGTCAAAGGTCAGCCAGAACACCAGCGCCATGATGGCGATGAAGCAGGGGATGGCCGTGAACTTGCCGGTGAGGATCTTATCGATATCCGCGCTGCGGGCCCGTTCCTTGCTCTCATGGGGCTTCACCACCGTGGCCTGACACACGTCCTTTATAAATGTAAAGCGCATATCCGCGATGGCGGCGGCCCTATCCATGCCGCTCTCCGCCTCCATCTGCCGCACGATGTGCTCCAAGGTCTCCAGCTCGTTCTGGTCCAGTTTCAGGGCCTGGGCTATGGCCTCGTCCCCTTCCGCCAGCTTCCCGGCGGCGAACCGGACGGGGATGGAAGCGTCCTTGGCGTGGTCCTCTATAAGGTGCATGATGGCGTGCAGGCACCGGTGCACCGCGCCGCCGTTTTTGTCCTCCCGGCAGAAGTCGATGCGCCGGGGCGGCTCCTGGTACTTGGCCACGTGCAGGGCGTGGTCCACCAGCTCGTCGATGCCCTCGTTCTTCGCCGCGGAGATGGGCACCACCGGGATGCCTAAGAGGTCCTCCATCTCGTTGATCTTGATGGAGCCGCCGTTGCCCTTCACCTCGTCCATCATGTTGAGGGCCAGCACCATGGGCACGTCCAGTTCCATGAGCTGCATGGTGAGATAGAGGTTCCGCTCGATGTTGGAGGCGTCCACGATGTTGATGATGCCCCGGGGCTTTTGCTCCAGGATGAAGGCCCGGGTGATGATCTCCTCGCTGGTGTATGGGGACAGGGAGTAGATGCCCGGCAGGTCGGTGATGAGAGTGTTGTCGTGGCCCTTGATGACCCCGTCCTTCCTGTCCACGGTGACGCCGGGGAAGTTGCCCACGTGCTGGTTGGAGCCGGTGAGCTGGTTAAAGAGCGTGGTCTTGCCGCAGTTCTGGTTCCCCGCGAGAGCGAAGGTCAGCGTCTCGGAGTCCGGCAGGGGATTTTCCGTGGCCTTTTCGTGGTACTTGCCGCTCTCGCCCAGGCCCGGATGGCTCACCCGGCGGCGGTATTCCGCCCTGCCGGGGGCGTTCTCCTCCGGGTCCCGCACGTCTTTGATCTCTATCTGCTCCGCGTCCGCCACCCGCAGCGTGAGCTCATAGCCGTGTATCATGAACTCCATGGGGTCCCCCAGGGGCGCGTACTTCACCAGCACGATGTCCGAGCCGGGGATGACGCCCATATCCAGGAAGTGCTGCCGCAGGGCCCCCTCGCCGCCCACGACGGCGATGGTGGCCTTCTTCCCGATGGGCAGGTCTTTTAAGGTCAAGTTATACTCCCTCTCTCCGGGCGCATGGCGGCGCCCAAAAGCCGATCATTTTTTGTCGGCATGCTTGAATGCGAATTTGGGCTCCGTGCCCTTGATGATGCGGGCGATGTTGCTCCGGTGCTGGAACACGATAAGCACAGCCATCACCGTCGTGAGGGTCAGCGTCACGTCCCAGGCTCCGTGCATGAGATAGTATACCGCCGGGTAGACGATGACGGTGAGCACAGTGCTGAGAGATACCCGCCGGCCTATGAGGAACACCAAAAGGAAAAATACTATCAGGAGGAGGGTCACCCGCCAGTCGATGGTGAACAGGGCACCTGTCCCCACAGCCATGCCCTTGCCGCCCCGGAAGTGGAAAAATACCGGCCAGCAGTGGCCGATGAGGCAGAAAAGCCCCGCCAGCGCCCGGCCCGTGTCCCCCGCCAGGGCGTGGCCGATGAGGCAGGCGGCGACCGCCTTCAGCACGTCGCACAGGAGGGTCAGCGCCCCCACCCCCGCGCCGTAGGAGCGGCCGGCGTTGGTGGCCCCGGCGTTGCCGCTGCCGGACGAGCGGATGTCTTTATGAAATAGCCCCCGCACCAGCAATATGGCGCTGTTGACGGAGCCTATGAGATAGCTGATGACCGCCGTGAGTATGAGGGTCATGGTGGTTCCTCCGATGTTGTCAGTGATGGGTAAACGCACAAGCTCGTATTATAGCACACTTCCGGCGTTTTTCCAGTCCCGGTTCAGAAAAGGGCCTCGGGCAGGGCAAGTTCATGGCGCGCCCCGTCCAGGTCGTAGCGGATGCGCCGGCCGTCGGCGTCCGCCCGGACATTCTCCGCCCTTGTGAGGGACAGAAGGTCCCGGTACATGGCCCGCTGGGTCTCGTCATACTTCGCCGGGTCGTCGGAAGTGAGCATCACCCCGCCCAGCAGGGCGTCCACTTTGGCAAGAAGCGCCTTTTCCTCCTCCGTGAGCTTGATGTTCTCCCGGCGCAGGAAGAACACGTCCGGGTCGCTGCCATAGGCCCGGCCGTTCAGCTGCCGCCGGTACATAACGTTGTTGAGCGCGTTTCGCGTGCTGACCCGCTCCCGGTGGACCATGTCGGGGTTTTCGTCATCGTTCCAGTCCAGGCTCACGTCCGGTCCCACCCGGCAGTAGTCCACCCGCCCGAAGGCGGGCATCACCGGCACGCCGCAGCCCAGGATGAGCTTCCCCGCGCACTGTTCCCGCAGGAAGTCCATGGCCCGTATCATCCGCCCGGCCCGGCTCTCATGCTCGGTGCCGAAGGGCGCAGCGCCGTAGAGGAAGTCCAGCTTCACCAGGTCGAAGCCCCACTCGTGGAGCACCCGGTGGAAGACCTTCCTGAGGTGGTCCAGCACCTCGGGCTTATCGATGTCCAGGGCGTAGAACCCGCCCCAGTTGGAGCCCAGAAACCAAGGCTCGCCGTCCTTATGCAGGAGCCAATCCGGGTGTTTCTTTACAAATTGGGATTCTCCCCGGGCCCCGAAGGGCGCCAGCCACAGCCCCGCCCTGAATCCGGCGGCGTGGATCCTATCCACCAGCGATTTCATGCCGCCGGGGAACTTCCTCTCGTCCGGCTCCAGCCAGTCCCCCACCCCGGGCTCCCAGCCGTCGTCCACCTGGAACAGGTCCCCCGGCTCCAGGAGCGTTTTGCAGCCGGCCAGGTCCGACAGGATGGACACCTCGTCGATATTTTCATACCGGTTGTACCAGCTGGAATAGCCCTTCAGCAGCGGGACATTGGGCTTTTCGATGCCCATGGCGTCGAACCACCCATCGAAGACGGCGTCCTCTGTTCCTTCCGCAAAATAGAGGTCGAAGGCGTGGAACTCTCCGCCGCAGGCAAGGCCCTCGCAGTCCCGCTCAATGGTGAGTTCTCCTTCCCCCGCGTCGTAGCGGAAGAGGGTATAGCCGGGCTGCTCGTCCAGGGAAGCGATGAGCCGGAAGCGCTCACCCTTGCGGAAATAGCACCAGGACCAGCCGTGGCTCAGGCCCGGCTCATCGGGGTAGTCGGCAAAGAGCCAGTCACCGTACCGGTCAAAGCCGTACTTTCGCACCATCTCCCCGGACACGCCGTTCAGGCCGTGGAGGCGGTCGTCTTTCCCCATCTCCCGGCACCAGGTCCAGGTCTGGTAGCCGTTCATGAATATCCTTTCCGTCTCGTCCACGGCCAGGGCCATCACTGCCCGCACGCTTTTGAGCCTGCCCTGGGGCAGGTCACAGATAACGCGCACCTCGCCCTCCGCCGGGCACTGCCCGGAGACGGTCTCCGGCCCATGAGCCGTATCCACCGTCACGCGCCAGTCCAGCATCCCGCTCCGCCTCCTTGACAATCACATTATTATGGAAAAGTATAGCATATATCATTAGAAATGTTAAGCCCTGTGTAGGCCCCGGACCCATCAACTTTCGCCTCCGGCAGGACCCTGTACGGTCCGGCGCCGCCGGGGTTGACTTTTCCCCGCCATACGGGGTATCATGGTCCTACCAAAGGGAAAGGAGCGCTCTCATGGCCGTGTTTTTTCTGGTGGCCTTTCTGGCCAGCGTAGTGGGGGCCATATGCGGCATCGGCGGCGGCGTCATCATCAAGCCGGTGCTGGACCTGTTCCACTTAGAGACGGTGGCGGCCATCCAATTCCTGTCCGGGTGCACGGTGCTGTCCATGAGCGCCTACTCCGTGGGCCGGTCCCTCCTCGCCGGGGAGCGGCAGCTTCAAATGCACACCGGTGGGCCCCTCATCGCCGGGGCGGTGGCCGGAGGCCTCCTCGGCAACCAGCTCTTTGCCCAGGTCAAGGCCGCCTTTGCCCGGCCCAGCGCCGTCAGCGCCGTCCAGGCCGCCTGCCTGGCCCTGGTGACACTGGGCACGCTCCTTTATACCATCAAAAAGGCAAAGATAAAAACGAAGCATGTGCAAAGCCCCCTCGCCAGCGCCGCCATCGGCCTGGCCCTCGGCCTCATGAGCAGCTTTCTCGGCATCGGCGGCGGGCCCATCAACCTGGTTGTGCTCTTTTACTTCTTCAGCATGGAGACAAAAAAGGCCGCCGCTAACAGCCTCTATATCATCTTTTTCAGCCAGCTGGCCAGCTTCCTGCTGACGCTGCTCACCCGCTCCGTGCCGGCGTTTCATCTCCCTGCCCTGCTCTTTATGATCGCGGGAGGCATCGGCGGGGGCGTCGCCGGCCGGGCCCTCAACAAGCGTATGGACGACCGGGCCGTGGACAAGCTCTTCATGGGCCTCATGGCCGTCATCATCTGCATCAGCCTCTATAACCTCTGGCAATACACCACATAAATGCCCGACCATAGAAAAGACCTGCCACGTTTGCGGCAGGTCTTTTTCAGTTGATCTTCAATGTCTCCCAGAGGGTGTTGATGTAGTCCAGCAGGTCCCCGTCCAGGTTCCGGTAGGCATAGGCGTTGTAGTGATCGGCGAAGCCCTCCAGGTCGGGATAGAGGATGTCCATGGCCTCCTCGCCCATCTCGTCTATATAGTCCTCGTTGGTGTACACCAGGTCGTTGGGCGAGGCGTACCAGGTATACTCCGCGTTGGCGATGGCGGGCTCCTCCGAGAGCATGTAGTTGATGAATATCTCCGCCAGGTCCTTGTTCTGGCAGCAGGCGGGGATGCACATGGCGTCCACAAAGTAGTTGGTGGCCTCGGGGTAATAGAACCGCAGGTCCACCGAGGGCGCCTGGGCGTCCGCCATGGTGAAGTAGTCCCCGGCGTAGTAGGCCGCCACGGCCCCCTCCCCGGCCTCCATCATGTTGTAGACCTCGTCCATGACGTAGCTCTTCACCAGCCGCCGCTGCTCCAAAAGGGCGTCCAGCGCCCTGTCCCACTGGGTGCGGTCGGTGGTGTTCACGTCGATCCCGGCCCGGTACATGGCCGTGCCGAAGGCATCCCGGGAGTTATTGAACTGCAGTATCCGCCCGGCGTATTTCTCGTTCCACATCAGGTCCCAGCCCACCGCGTCCGCCGGGTCCACCTCGTTGGCGTTGTAGATGACGCCCACCATGCTGTAGGTGTAGGGGACGGAATAGACGTTGTCCGGGTCGTAGTAGAGGCCCCGGAAGTTGTCCGCGATGTGCTCGTAGTTGGGGATGTTGTCGAAGTTCAGCGGCAGGAGCATGTCCTCGCCGATCATCCGGGCGATCATGTAGTCGGAGGGGATGATCACGTCGTAGCTCACCGCCCCCTGGGACAGCTTCGCGTACATGTCCTCGTTGGAGGCGAAGGTGGTGTAGTTGACCTGCACGGGCCGGCCGTATTCCTCTTCGTACCAGGCCTCGAACTCCTTCACCACATCCATGGAGCCCTCGGAGCCGTCGGAGATATACTCCCCCCAGTTGTAGACGTTCAGCACCTGAGGCTTGTTGTCCGTCTCGGTGACGGCGAACACCACCGCCGCTATCACTGCGGCCAGGGCCAGGCATCCGCCCCCGGCGTAGAGGAACCGCTGCTTCCTGGGGTCCATGGGGGGCTTGCCCTTCGCGGCCCGCTTGGCCTTCCGGGCGGCCCGGAGCCGCTGGCTGTCCTCGCTGTCGGTGAGGTTGGAGAGCAAAAGCAGCGCCAGGATGACGAAGAAGATGATGGTGGCCAGGGCGTACATGTCCGGCGTCACGGTCTTCTTGGTCATGTTGTAGATGCGAATAGGCAGGGTCTGGAACCCCGTGCCCGTGGTGAAGTAGCTGATGACGAAGTCGTCAAGGCTCAGGGTGAAGGCCATGATCATGCCCGTGACGATGGCGGGCATGAGCTCGGGCAGCTCCACCTTCCAGAAGGCGCCCCAGGGCGTGCAGCCCAGGTCCATGGCCGCCTCGGGAAGGCTCTTGTCCATCTGCCGCAGCCGGGGCAGCACCTGCAGTATGACGTAGGGCAGGCAGAAGGTGATGTGGGCGATGAGCAGGGTGATGAAGCTCAGGCTGTTGGCGAAGCCGAAGAGACGGCTCGCGAACACGAACATGAGCATCATGGAGATGCCCGTGATGATGTCCGGGTTGATCATGGGGATGTTGGTCACCATGTCCAGCGCCGAGCGCAGGTACTTCGACCGCATCCGGTGGATGCCCACGGCGGCGGCGGTGCCCATGACGGTGGACACCCCGGCGGCGCACACCGCGAGGATAATGGTGTTGCGCACGGTGTTGAGGGTCTCCGTGTCCCGGAAGAGCTCCTTATACCATTTTAAGGAGAACCCGGAGAATACGGAGAGGCTCCGTGCCTCG
The DNA here is from genome assembly GCA_947631215.1 of uncultured Oscillospiraceae bacterium. The sequence continues at coordinate 7,713 of CANRKN010000067.1, forward strand.
TTGAAGGAGAACACCAGCAGGATGACCAGCGGCGCGAACAAAAACAGGAACATCAGGAAGGTAAAGATTTTGGAAGCTCTTTTCATGTGCCCTTCCCTCCATAGGTATACCGGTCCGTCAGCGCGCGCATGACGGCCATGGCCGCCAGCAGCGCCACCATCAGGATAAAGGCGATGGCCGCGGCGAAGTGCAGGTTATTGGCCACATACTGCCCCTCGATGGCGTCGCCTAAGAGGAAGAACATGCCGTCGCCCAGCTTCTGGGAGATATAGAACGTGCTGATGGAGGGGATGAGCACCATGGTCACGCCGTTGACCACCCCGGGCATGCTCAGGGGCAGTATCACCCGCCGCAGCACCCCCGCCGGGGCGCAGCCCAGGTCCCGGGCCGCCTCGATGAGCCGGTAGTCCATCTTCGCCATGATGGAATAAAGCGGCATGATCATGTAGGGCAGGTAGTCGTACACCATGCCGATGATGACCGCCGTCTCCGTGCCGATGATGTGTACCCGGCCCAGGCCCAGCTTGGCGAGGAAGTTATTGAGGATGCCCGTGTCCTGCAATATGGTCATCCAAGCGTAGGTGCGGATGAGGAAGTTCATCCACATGGGGATCATGATGAGGGTCATCATGGTCTTCTGCGCCCGGGGGGATGCCCGGGAGATGATATAGGCCAGAGGATACCCCAGCAGCAGGCATGCCACCGTGGAGATGACCGCGAGCTTGATACTGCGCCAGGCGATGACGAGGTAGGTATGCACCTCGCCCGCCGTACCGTCCGCCGCCGTCACCGTGGAGGTGGCGGTAAAAAAGCGGGTGATATTGGCGGTGGTGAAGCGGAAGGCGTTGTCCGTGAAGGCGTAGTAGGCCACGAACGCCAGGGGGACCAGGATGAATATCACTGCCCACAGCTCGTAGGGCCCGCCGGCCAGCCCGGCCACCAGTCGGCTGGTACGGCGTGCGTCGCGCCTTCTCATTCCTCCCCCTCGCTTTCCGCGTCGCTGAGCTCGTCGAACTCGTTGGAGAAGGAGGCATAGTCCCCGTACAGGCCGGAGAACTCGCTCTTTTTCATGATATGGATGGCGTCGGGCTCGATGTAAAGGCCGATGCGCTCGTCCACGTCCACGAAGTCGGTGGTCTGGATCATCCACTTGAAGCCGCCGATGTCCACGATGACCTCATAGTGCACGCCCATGAAGGTGACGGAGGTGACCACGCCGGTGAGCATGCCCTTGTCCTCCGCCACGATGTCCACGTCCTCCGGCCGGACCACCACGTCCACCGGCTCATTGGCGCCGAAGCCCCCGTCCACGCAGTCGAAGGTGTGGCCGGAGAAGGAGACCAGCTTATCTTTCAGCATCACGCCGTCAACGATGTTGCTCTCGCCGATGAAGTCTGCCACGAAGGCATTTTTCGGCTCGTTGTATACGTCCTGGCTGGTGCCGATCTGCTGGATGCGCCCCTCCGACATGACTACGATGGTGTCGGACATACTGAGGGCCTCCTCCTGGTCGTGGGTGACGAAGATGAAGGTGATGCCCGTGGCCTTCTGGATGTTCTTCAGCTCCTGCTGCATGTCCTTGCGGAGCTTTAAGTCCAGCGCCGCCAGAGGCTCGTCCAAGAGCAGCACACGGGGCTTTCCCACCAAGGCCCGGGCGATGGCCACCCGCTGCTGCTGGCCGCCGGAGAGGCTGGTGACGGCGCGGTGCTCGAAGCCCTTGAGGGCCACCATGGCCAGCATCTCGTTGACCCGCTCCACGATCTCGTCCCGGGGCGTCTTCCGCTCCCGCAGGGGGAAGGCCACGTTCTCGAACACGTTCAGGTGGGGGAACAGGGCATAGCGCTGGAACACGGTGTTCACGTTGCGCTTGTGGGGCGGCACGTCGTTGATGCGCTCGCCGCCGAAGAGGATGTCGCCGCTGTCCGGCGTCTCAAAGCCGCCGATGAGCCGCAATGTCGTGGTCTTGCCGCAGCCGGAGGGGCCTAAGAGGGTGATGAACTCGTTGTCGTAGATGTCCAGACTGATGTCGTCCAGGACCACCTGGCCGTCATAGGACTTGGTGATGTTTTTTAGCTCGATGATCTTATCCATGTCTTCTCCCTCTCAGCGGCAAATAAAAAAACAAGCGAAACGGCTCCGGGCCCGTTCCACTTGCGATAAGTTACAGTCTGCCGCCCCGCGGGGGATGCAACGGCTGGCCGTCCCAATGGATTTGAGAGTTTTCTGAAAGCAAAATGCCTTGCCCTACTCTTACTGACCATTTTACAAGTCTGTGTGCCGCCCGGCACCGATTATAAAGTAACCAACTTATAAAACTTGAGCTTTTAACTCAATCAATAAGGCAGCTCGCGCTGCCAGCCGCTCATCGCGGCGATTCGGCATTCGACCCGGCTGTCCGTGTGGCCTCGGCCGTTTAATAAACGGCGGTCGCATCCTGCTTCGGAAAAACATCGTTTTTCCAATTGAGACTACAGCATTATATAGGCCCCCCGGGGGTTTGTCAATAGCATAAAACCGTTCCTGGGAAAATTTGTCGCATCTTGCATAAAACCAAGTTTTCCTTTTTTTGCAAAAACCTATTGCACTATTGGGAAATATGTGCTTAAATATATTGAAGTATTGATACAGCGTGTTGATAAAACACTTTACACGGAAAGGAAACACAGCTATGGGAAGACCTGACGGCATCCGGGTCCGGGAGTCCTCCAACCCGATATACTATCTGATACCCCAGTTCATGCCGCATCGCCACGACTCCATGAACATGATCACGGTGGACATCCCCGTGGAGCCCCTGCGCCAGTACATGAACGCCCAGCGCCGGGAGGGAAAGCACATAAGCCATCTGGCCCTTATCATAACGGCCTATGTCCACACGGTGGCCGAGTTTCCGCTGCTGAACCGCTTTTTGGTAAACAAGCGGATATACGAGCACAAGGACTTCAAGATGGCCATGGTGGTGCTCCGGGCCGGCGGCGGCGCCAACGACGACACCGAGTCCAAACTGGACCTGAGCTATTCGGACACCATCTTCGACATCCAGAACAAGATAGACAAGTACTTGGAGGAGAATACCGCCGGCGCCGATGAGGGCGAAAACGACACGGAGAAGATCATGGGCATCATCATGAAAATGCCCTGGCTCATCAACTTCATCGGCTGGGTCCTCCGCTTCGGCGATAAGCACGGCCTCATCCCCCAGTCCCTCCTGGACGTGAGCCCCTTCCACGCCAGCGCCCTCATTACGAACCTCGCCAGCATCCGCACCAACCACATCTACCACCACGTCTATGACTTCGGCACCACCTCCATCGCCATCGCCATGGGCAACATGCGGGACGTGGTAAAGCGGGGCAAGGGCGGCGCCATCGAGGCCGTCCGCTGCATCCCTCTGGGCATCGTCATGGACGAGCGCATCGCCTCGGGCCACTACTTCGCCCTGGCCTTCGCCAGGATGAAGGAATTCCTGGCCCACCCGGAGCTGCTGGAAAAGCCCGGCGACACCAGCCATCCGGTACTGTAAAAAAACACGCACCGGGCCGCCTTGACAGCGGCCCGGTTTTCGTTTAGAATAGCTAAGCACCTGCCCATGTAGCTCAGCAGGATAGAGCAGCCGCCTCCTAAGCGGCAGGTCGGACGTTCGAATCGTCTCATGG
>CANRKN010000068.1 GCA_947631215.1 uncultured Oscillospiraceae bacterium
CGTCTCAGTACAAGGCTGAACTGGGCTTTTGATCCTTTGGTTGCTTCCTCTTGTCTACTTCCCCTTGACTTCTGCACGTCAGAGGGAGGCGTATTGCTTACCCCTGTCCTCAAATTTTTATCGATTTTCGATAAATTTTTATTGACATTCGGTAATGTCCGCGCTATACTGTGGGCAAATCGGAGGTGAATTGACATGAAGCAAAAAGAACTCTCCATTCTTCTGCGGGGTGTGGTGATCCTGTGCGGACTGGTGTGGCTGGTGTTTGCCAACTGGTTCGGCCGGATGCTGGGCGTCGCCATCGTGGATGGGGCCTATGTGGTGGCCTATCCCCTGCTGCTGTGCCTGATGCTCCTGCCGCCGCTGGTGGTGCTGTGGGACGCCTGGCACATCTTCACCCAGATCGGCAGGAACAACAGCTTCTGCGCGGAGAACGCCCACCGGCTCCGGCGCATCAGCCTCTGCGCCCTGACGGATACGGTGCTGGACGTGGTCATGCTGGTCTATGGGCTTATCTATAAATTCCACATCTCCGCCGCCAGCGCCCCCTCGGACAGCTTTTTCAGCCGGCTGGACGGCGACGTATTCGGCGCCGTGGTCCGGTGCCTGTTCGTGGCCTTCATCGGCGTGGCCGTCACCATCGCCGCCGCGGCGCTGAGCCACCTCACCCTGAAGGCCGCGGACCTGCAGGACGAGAACGACCTGACCATATGAGGGCGGCGTTATGATTTATGTTAACCTTGACGTGATGCTGGCCCGGCGGCATATGAGCCTCACCCAGCTGGCAGAGCGGGTGGGCCTCACCATCGCCAATCTCTCCGTTTTAAAGACCGGAAAGGCCAAGGCTGTGCGGTTTTCCACCCTGGACGCTATATGCCGGGCCCTGGACTGCCAACCCGGGGACATCCTGGAGTACCGGGAGGACTGAGCCATGGACGAGGCGAATCAGGAACATATTATGGAAACCAAATTGACTCCGGCAGAGCCCCTCACCTGGCGGGACGGGGCCATCCCGGCGCTGGCAATCTGCCTCGCATGGCTGTTCTGGGCAAACTTCGACCCGCTGCGGATGCTGGACTTCGGCCTGCCCCATCTGGGGGTGCCGGCACTGGTATGCGCCCACTTCGCCGCGGTGTTCCTCGTCCTGGGCCGCCGGGCCCGGCTCTCTCCCGGCGCGGGGGTCTGCATGGCCGCCGCCCTGCTGTCGGCGCTCGCCTGCGCGGTGTGGGACGAGCCCATCTTCACGATCCTCAACTGCCTCGTGATCCTCCTCGCCGCCGCCATGGCCACCTTCGCCCTGGCGGGCCGGACGGACTGCGGCCGGCCCCGGGCCATTTTCGACACGGTGACCCTGTCCATTCTGGCCCTCTGCACCCGGCTGGGCCGGCCCTTCCGGGCCTTGGGCCAGCTGGGAAAACGGGCGGATCGGAAAAAGCTGGGCTATGCCGCCGCGTCGGTGCTTCTCGCTCTGCCGGTAGCGGCGGTGGTACTGTGGCTCTTATCCAGCGCGGACGCGGTGTTCTCCGGCCTCTTCGCCCGCCTCCGCCCGGACTTCCCCATAGGCCGTTATTTCCGGCCCCTGCGGGTCCTGGCGACAGCGCTGTTCCCCGCCTCGGCGCTGTATTTCATCTGTGAGGCGCCCACCCCAAGGGCGGCGGAAACGTCCCACGGGCCCCGGCGGGCAGTGCTGTTTCTCGGGGTGACGGCGGCACTGAATATAGTTTACATAATTTTCTGCTATATCCAAATCAAGTACCTCTTCGGCGGCGCCGTGGAGGCGTCCATGGCCGGGGGCTGGGCGGAGTACGCCCGGTCCGGGTTCTTCCAGCTGGTGGCCGTAGCGGCCATCAACCTGACCCTGTGCCTCGCGGGCACGGACAAAGAGCGTTTCGCCTCCCACGGCGGGCAGCTATTGCGGGGGCTCTATGCCCTGCTGCTGGCCCTCACGGCGGTGATATTGGCCTCCGCCTTCCGGCGGATGTGCTTTTACATCGACGCCTTCGGCCTGAGCGTGCTGCGGCTGCTGACCCTCTGGGCCATGGCCGTGATCGCCTTCGGCATCCTCATGGCTGGCTGGAAGCTCTGCCGCCCCGGCGTCTCCTTCTTCCGGGCGGCGGGCGTCTTTACATTGGCGCTGTGGTGCGTCATGGCTCTCACCGGGCCGGGGCGTCTCATCGCAAACTACAATGCAGACCGATACCTCTCCGGGGAGCTTTCGGAGGTGGACGCCGGCTATCTCCGGGACCTGGGCGCCGACGCCCTGCCCGCCCTCCGGGCTCTTGGTGAGGAGGCAGATATGCCCGCCGGCCGGCCATGGTCACAGTGGAGCATGAGCTATTGGCGCAGCGCAAAATAGACCGAACGCCGTCCAAATGGGCGGCGTTTCTTCTTGACAAGACACTTCTATCATTATAGAATAAATGTAATGGTTCTATTTGGATAGAAATGGAAGGGACAGGTCATGATAAAGCTGTTCGATTCGGAGCTTCGGGTGATGGAGGTCCTGTGGGACCGGGGGGACGCCAGCGCCAAGACCATCGCCCAGGTGCTGGGAGCGCAGGTGGGCTGGTCCAAGACCACCACCTACACGGTCATCAAAAAGTGCCTGGACAAGGGCGCCATAGAGCGCTCGGAGCCGGGCTTCATCTGCCATGCCCTCGTCTCCCGGGAAGAGGCCCAGGCCTATGCCACTGACGAGCTGGTGGACAAGCTCTACGGCGGGGCGGCGGACCGTCTGGTGGCCTCCCTGCTGGGCCGGAAGCGGCTTACCAAGGATGAGATCGACGGGCTCAAAAAGCTGGTGGAGGACCTGAAATGACCCGGCTCCTGGAGATGACGGCCCAGGCGTCGGTATTGATCGCCTTCACGGCGCTGCTGCGGGCCCTGTGGCTGGAAAAGCTGCCCAAGCGGACCTTCACGACCCTGTGGCTGGTGGCGGCGGTGCGGATGGTGCTGCCTCTCTCCCTCACCGTGCCCGCCCCGGCGGCGCCGGTGTCGGCGGCCTACCGGGCGGTAGCCCAGGCCGCGCCCGCACCCGCGCCCAGCGCCTTTCCCTGGGCCACGGTCCTGTGGCTCACGGGGGTGGCCCTCTGCGCCGGATGGTTCCTCCTGGGCCACCTCCGCGCCATGCGCCGCTACCGGGAGGCGCTGCCTCTGGACGACCCCGGGGCGGAGCGATTCGTAGAGCGCTTTCTCCCACGGCGGCAGGTGTCCGTCCACCTGTGCCAAGGGCTGGGCACGCCTCTAACCTACGGTGTATTCCGGCCCGTCATCCTGCTGCCCGCGGACCTGGACCGGCGGGACCGACAGCGGCTGGGATACATCCTGGCCCATGAGCTGACCCACATCCGCCGGTTCCATATCCCGTTCAAATACCTGCTGACGGCGGCGGCGTGCCTGCACTGGTTCGACCCCCTGGCCTGGGTCATGTACGTGCTGGCGGGCCGGGACATTGAGCTTAGCTGCGACGAGGCAGTGCTCCGCCGGGCCCGGGACGGCCGGGCGGGGTACGCCATGGCCCTGCTCTCCCTGGAGGAGCGCCGAACATTGAGTCCCCTGCTCAACGGCTTTGGGGCTAAGGCCGTCCGGGAGCGCATCCGCCAGATCATGCGCTTTCGCCCCGCCGGAGCGGTGAGCGCGGTATCAGCGGCGGCGCTGGTGCTATGCTCCGCCACGGTGTTCGCCGCGGCGGCGGAGAGCGCGCCCCGGATCTCCGAGGGGTTCGTCATTCCCACGCCTACCCCTGTGGCCTATGTTACCGTTGTCCACGCCCTTCCCACGGAGGAGCCACAGGCCAATTATGTAAACTTAACGCCCGTCCCCACCGGGACGCCGGCGCCCACGTCCGCGCCCATGACAGCGGCCTATGAGGCCCCGGCAGAGCCCACCGCCGCGGCCCGGCCTGCGACGGCGACGCCCACACCCACCCCCGAGAGCACCCCCGCCCCCATGGAGGCGGCGCCGGCATATACCCCGGAGCCCACGCCGCCGCCCGAGGCGGTGCCCACGCCCAACGTGGCCACGGCCTCTCCGGCCCCCTGGACCCTGGAGGAGACGCCGACCGTAGTGCAAGGCGGTCCGGAGATCCTGACGCCCACGCCCCCGGCCATCCCCGGCGGGGCCACGCCCGCCCCTGTGCCCCAGACCCCTGAACCCACCCCTTAAGGAGCAGCCATGGAAAAACGCAGAAAACTGGATGACCTTCTCCCCGAGGAGACCCGGGTGCTGCTGGCATTGCTTGCCGTGCTGGGGCTGGGGTACTTCCTCCTCAGCGACCTGATGGGCGGCACCCTCTTCCAGCACCAGGAATGGGACAGCTATACCCTCCAGGCCTGGAACTGGCTCCGTGGCCGGACCTATATCCCCGACGGGGAGAAGTATACATGGCTGGAGCTGGCTGTCTATGGGGGCCGGTACTATGTATCCTTCCCGCCGCTGCCCTCGGTGGCGATACTCCCCTTCGTGGCGCTGTTCGGCCTCGCCACCCCCAACAACGCCATCGTGGGCTTTTACGGCCTCATCGCCGTGATCCTTGCCTATCACATCATGCTCGCCGCCGGCCGCAGCCCCCGCACAAGCGCCTTCTGGGCGCTGGTGTGCGTGTGGGGCAGCAACATGATGTGGATGACCACCAACGGCGGCGTGTGGTTCCAGGCCCAGGCCCTCAACATGGTGATGTGCCTGGCGGCCGTGCTCGCGGCCATGAAGGGTAAAAAGGCCCTTTCCACCACCTTCCTGGCCCTGGCGGTGGGGTGCAGGCCCTGGAGCATCGTATTCCTGCCCGTCTTCGCGGTGTGCTTCGCCTGGGACGAGCGGGAAGAGCACGGCGGCTTTTTCAAGAGCTGCCTTGCCCAGTGGCGGTGCCTCATCGGCCCCGTGCTCATCGGGGCCTGCTACATGGCCTACAACTATGTGCGCTTCCACGACCCCCTGGAATTCGGCCACAACTACCTGCCGGAGTTCATGGAGGCGGAGCACGGGCAGTTCCATATAAGTTACCTGTGGCCCAACCTGAAGAGGCTCCTCACAGAGCCCATCCGGTTCAAGGACGGGCTTTTGGACGTGCCCCTGTTCCAGGGGTTCATGTTCTATGTGGCAAACCCCCTCTTTCTCATTTGGGCTGTCCATTTCATCCGCCATGCAGTCAAAAAGGACCTTTCCCTGGAGGATATCCTGCTGGCCGCAGGCATGGGGGCGGAGCTTCTGCTCACCTGCATGCACCGCACTCTGGGCTCCTGGCAGTTCGGTGCCCGCTACACCTGCGACATGCTCCCCTTCGCCTATATGTTCCTGGCGAAAAAGGGGCCAAAGCGCATCGCCGACTGGGAGCTTCTCATCGGTGGCTTCGCCGTGGTGTTCAACGTGTACGGGGCCATGCACATGTTCTTCAACACCTGAGGAGGGCGCGCCATGAAACTGATGCTCTGGGTGGGGTCCACGGCGGTGATGCTGGCGCTGCTGGGCATGCTGGCCCTCCGGGCCTGCCGTGAGCTGCTGGGAAAAGAGCTGAAAGCGCCCCGCATCCGCCCTCTGCCGGAGAGACTCTCCCCTGCCAACTGGCCCTGGCCATGCGTCTTTGCCGCGTCCGTCGCCATCCTGTGGCTGGGGGCCTTTATAAGCCACTTTGCCCTCACCCACAGCGCTGCGGGGTTTTTCGCCCATTACTGGGACCGGTTCACCAACGCCGGGGACGCGGAGCGCTACCGCTTCATTGCGGAAAACGGCTATGTGCCCGCGGGGGAGAACGTGATCAACATCGTGTTCTATCCCCTCTATCCCGCGCTCATGGGCCTTTTAGGCGCGGCGCTGGGCGGTCGGACGGCTCTCGCGGGACTCATCGTGTCCCAGGTCTGCTATGGCTTCTCCGCGGTGATATTCGCGCGCCTGGCAAAAAAAGCGTGCGCCCATCCCGGCGCGGCGCTCACGGCCTACTGGCTCTATCCCTTTGGCTTCTTCGCCCAGGGGGTGTACACCGAGGGGCTGTTCCTGCTGCTGACCGTCTCCGCCCTGTATCTCATGAGCGGGCGGAAATGGCTGGGGGCAGGATGCGTGGGCTTCCTCTGTGCCCTCACCCGGGTCCAGGGCGTGCTGCTGCTCATGCCGGGGGCCTATATGGCCTGGCGGGCCATGCGGAAGGACAAAAAATGGCGGCCCAAGGCGCTGGCCCTGCTGGGTCCGCTCCTGGGCTTCGGGATATACCTCTGCCTCAACAAGGCCGTGTGCGGCAGCTTCTTCGCCTTCAAGGGCTATGAGGCCGGCGCGCCCTGGTACCAGACCGTCCAGTGGCTGGGGGACACCCTGGCCCAGCAGTTCACCATGGGGGTGGATTATCCCGGCATCGCCTCCTGGATCTATTGGCCCCAGCTGGCCCTCTATTTCATCGCGGCGGCGCTCCTCATCGCGGGCCGGCGGCGGGAGCTGGACAACGCCTGGGTCCTCTACGGCACGGCCTACCTCGGCATGTGCTACACCGCCGGGTGGCTCATCAGCGGCGGCCGGTATATGCTGGGGTGCCTTCCCATATACCTGGCCCTGGGCCGGCTCAGAAACCCCGTCCTCCGGGCCCTCATCCTCGCGGCGGAGCTCGTGTTCTTCTTCCTCTACAACTACTGGTTCATGCAGGGCCAGGCAATTATGTAAACTAACCTTTTTGTTGGCCTCGCAGAGTTCGCCGCCGCAGCGGCGAAAAAAGTGGGATGTTTTTTTCGGGGGCGTGTACCTCGGAAAAAACTCTCATCAGCCCGCAAACGTGAACGCCCCCGTCCGTTCGGACGGGGGCGCTTTGCGTTGCAGCGGGCTGCAGCCTTCTCATTTGAAAGGCTCCGCCTTTCAAATGACTTTAGTCGGCTACATAAGGCAGCAACGCGATCTGGCGGGCCTGCTTGATGGCCGTGGTCAGCTGGCGCTGATGCATAGCGCAGGTACCGGTGGTGCGGCGGGGCAGGATCTTGCCGCGCTCGGAGAGGTACTTGCGCAGCCGGGCGGTGTCCTTGTAGTCCACGTGGGTCATCTTGTCCACGCAGAACTGGCACACCTTGCGGCGCTTGCGGGGCTTCGCCGGCGCGCGGCCGGTGGCGTCCGCAGGGGCATTGGCTTTATCGAAAGGCATTTCGCTTATCCTCCTTTATCAAAATGGCAGGTCGCCGTCGCCGTCGTCCAGCTCGGAAAACGCGCTGTCCACGGCCGGGGCGTCGCTGTACCCGGCGTTGAAGCCGCCGGAAGCGGGCTTGGGGGCATAGCTGCCGGAGCCGGCAGAGGAGCCTGCATAGGACCCCTCCTCGCGGGAGCGCTTGCTCTCGCCGAAGTACACGTTGTCCGCCACGACCTCCGCAGTGGTGCGCCGGTTGTTGTCCCGGTCGGTCCACTCCCGCATCTGAAGCCGGCCGGACACGATGGCCATGCTCCCCTTCTGGAAGTACTTGGATACGAACTCCGCCGTTTTCCGCCAGGCCACGACGTCGATAAAATCGGTCTGACGTTCCTGGTTGTTACCGCTGAAGTCCCGGTCCACCGCCAGGCGGAAGGACGCCACCGGCGTCTGGGTCTGGGTGTAGCGCAGCTCGGGGTCACGGGTCAGACGGCCCATGATAACGATGTGGTTGAGCATCTTCGTCCTCCGTCAGTCCACGCGCAGCGTGATCAGACTGCGCATGATGCCGTCCGTGATGCCGAGCACACGGTCCAGCTCCGCCGGGAAAGCGGGATCGCTCGTGAACTTCACCAGCACGTAGTAGCCCTCGCCGATGTAGTTGATGGGGTAGGCCAGCTTCTGCTTGTCCTTGACCTCCATCTCATCGACTGTGCCGTGCTGCTCCACAAGCGCCTTGAACTTGTCGACGATAGCGGTGCGCTCCTCTTCCTCCAGATTGGGGTCGATGATGTACATCACTTCGTACTTCTCGCTTGTCTTCGCCATTTGAGCACCTCCTTTTGGTCTAATGGCCCCTGTTGTCCCCAGGAGCAAGGAAATTGGCCCGACTTGACAGTCGAGCCTTTTTATTATACCTATTTTCTTCCTTTTGTCAATTACTTTTTCACGGAGGCCCCCGCCGTTTTGGCGGGGGCCCGGTGTTCCTCAGTCTAACACGATGTTCTCCCAGGCGCTCACGTCCGGGGCGTTCTCCCCGGCGGCGACAGCCGTGCCGTCGGTCTTCACGCCCAGGGCGAACCCCCCGGCGGCCACGGCGGCGATGTCCGTCCAGCCGCTCACGTCGGGAGCAGGCTCCCCGGCGGTGACGACGGTGCCGTCGAACTTAAGGCCCAGGGCAAACCCATCCCCCGCGGCGATGGCCACGATGTCCGTCCAGCCGCTCACATCCGGGGCCTCCTGCCCCGGCGTCACGCTCACCGTAAGGGCCGTGCCGTCGGCGGTGAGGGCGAGGGCATAGTCCGGGCCCACGTCGATGGCGATGATATCCTTCCATTCGCTCACGTCCGGAGCGCCCACGCCGGCGGTGACCACCGTACCGTCCACCTTCAGCCCCAGGGCATAGGCGCTGTCCGCCGCGACGGCCACGATATCCGTCCATCCGCTCACGTCGGGGGCGGGCTCCTCGGGCGTGGACTGGCCTGCGGTCATGGCGGTGCCGTCGGTCCTGAGGGCCAGCAGATAGGACGCGGCGGAGAGGGCCTTCACGTCCGTCCAGCGCACGGCGTCGATGTCCCCGCCGTTGTCGCCGGTCACCCGGACGGTGCCGTTCTCGTGCAGGCACGCCATCCAGCCGTCTCCCAGGGCCACGGCCATGACGGGGCTGGCGCCCGTCTCATAATTATAGGTATCCTCCCCCACGGCCTGGGCCTGAGCGCCCCTGGCCAGCACGGCGGCGGCCATGGAGCCGGACACATCCACGGTCTGGCCCGCGGCCCGGGCCCACAGCTTCATGCTCCGCTCCTGGGCGTCGGCATAGTCCCCCAGGGCGTAATAGCCGATGGCCGCTGCGGCACTGCGGCCGCTGTCCGCCAGGGCCGTGGCCGCGGAATAGAGGGCCATGGGCACCCGTTGGGCGCTGTCGGCATAATCCCCCAGGGCCTGGTAGGCCTGCGCCGCGGCCACATAGTCCCCGGCGGCAAAGAGCTCCGCCGCCTCGCCGTAGGCCTTGGCGTTCTCCGCCTCCGTCTGGGCGTCCCGGGCCTCCTCGGCCCGGTCGGCGCTGTCGGCGTAATCCCCCAGGGCCTCGAAGGCCGCGATGGCCTTTTCATACTCGCCGCCGGCGAACAGCTCCTCCGCCTCGTCATAGGCGTCGGCGTTGCGCTGGTCTATCCTCGCCTGGGTCAGTTCCGCCTGGGCGGGGCTGTCGGAATAGTCCCCCAGGGCCTCAAAGGCAGCCAGGGCCCCCTCCAGGTCTCCGGCGTCCAGGAGCCCGGCCGCCTCGTCATAGGCCGCGGCGTGCTCCGCTTCCACCTGGGCGTCCCGGGCCTGGGCCGCCTTATCGGCGCTGTCCTTATAATTGCCCAGGTCCTCAAAGGCCGTGATGGCCTCCTCGAAATTTCCGTCGGTCAGGGCTTTCTCGGCGATGGCGTAGCGGTTGTTGGGGATGACCACCTTCGTCACCACCACCGCCGCCGCGGCCAGCAGGATCAATATCGCCAGCACGATGACGCCCGTGGGCTTTTTCTTCTTCGGGGCCGGCTGTTCCTGTTCCGGCTGGGTCTGTTCCTGTGTGACCTTTTCCTGTTCGTCCATAGCGGCCTCCTTTTTGGGCGTAGGTGTTTATCTTCTTACCATTGATTATGACGGTCCCGGGCCCGGATGTCAAGCCAGACCCATAAAAAACCACCCCCGGCGTGAGCCGGGGGCGGTGCGTTGGATATTGGAAATTACTTCGCGGTGACTTCCTGCTCGAACATCTGCTTCTGGAGCTCCAGGTTGGCGAAACGCTCCTTGGACTTCTCCTCCGCCAGGGTGAACAGCTTCTCCGCACGCTCGGGGAAGTTGATGGTCAGCGCGGAGTACCGGGCCTCGTTCATGATGAAGTCGCGGTAAGAGGTGGTGGGCGCCTTGGAGTCCACGGTGAAGGGGTTCTTGCCCTCCGCGGCCAGGGCGGGGTTGAACCGGAACAGGTTCCAGTAGCCGCAGTCCACAGCCTTCTTCATCTCGGCCTGGCAGTTGGTCATGCCGCCCTTGATGGAGTGCATCTCGCAGGGGGCGTAGCCGATGATCAGGGACGGGCCGTGATAGGCCTCGGCCTCGGCGATGGCCTTCAGGGCCTGGGCGGGGTTGGCGCCCATGGCGATCTGGGCCACGTAGATGTAGCCGTAGGTCATGGCGATCTGGGCGAGGCTCTTCTTGGCCACAGACTTGCCGGCCGCGGCGAACTGGGCCACCTGGCCGATCTGGCTGGCCTTGGAGGCCTGGCCGCCGGTGTTGGAGTACACCTCGGTGTCGAAGACCATGACGTTCACGTCCTCGCCGGAGGCCAGCACGTGGTCCAGGCCGCCGAAGCCGATGTCGTAGGCCCAGCCGTCGCCGCCGAAGATCCAGATGGACTTCTTGGAGAGGTATTCCTTGTTCTTCAGGATCTCAGCCCGGCGCTCGCAGCCGCAGTCCTGCTGCTCCAGCAGGGCGACCAGCTTCTTGGTGGCGGCGTCGTTCTTCGCGCCGTCGTCGTAGGTATCCAGATACTCCTGAGCCGCAGCCTTCACGTCTTCCTTCTTGCCGTCGGCGGCGATCTGCTCGACGAGGCCCTTCAGGCGCTCGCGGATGGCCTTCTGGCCCAGATACATGCCCAGGCCGTGCTCGGCGTTGTCCTCGAACAGGGAGTTGGCCCAAGCGGGACCGTGGCCGTCCTTGTTGACGGTGTAGGGGCTGGTGGCAGCCGGACCGCCCCAGATGGAGGAGCAGCCGGTGGCGTTGGAGATGTACATGCGGTCGCCGCAGACCTGGGTGATCAGGCGGGCATAGCTGGTCTCGGCGCAGCCGGCGCAGGAGCCGGAGAACTCCAGGAGCGGCTGATGGAACTGGCTGTCCTTCACGGTCAGGCCGAACAGCTCGTCCTTCTGAGGCACCTTGGTGACCATGTAATCCCACACGGCCTCCTGAGGCGCTTCCTCCTCCCGGGGCACCATGGTGATGGCCTTGGTGGGGCACACGCCCACGCACACGCCGCAGCCCATGCAGTCCAGGGGGCTGACGGCCATGGTGAACTTATAGACGCCCTTGCCCTTGCCGGCCTTCCAGTCGGCCATCTTGGCGGCCTCGGGGGCGGCCTTGGCCTCTTCGTCGGTCAGCGCGAAGGGACGGATGGTGGCGTGGGGGCACACGAAGGCGCACTGGTTGCACTGGATGCACTTGGT
>CANRKN010000069.1 GCA_947631215.1 uncultured Oscillospiraceae bacterium
GGACAGCAGCAGCAGCGCCACCAGGTTGGGGAAGGCCATCATGCCGTTCAGGGCGTCGGCCAGGTCCCACACCACGCTGATCTTCAGGGTCGCGCCGATGGGCAGCAGCACCAGGAAGATGATCTTGTAGATGACGGAGAGCCTGGTGCCCATCTTGCCGCACAGGAACTCGAAGCACCTGGTGCCGTACAGGGACCAGCTGATGATGGTGGACAGGGCGAACAGACTCAGGCCCACGGCCACAATCAGCGCGCCCAGCTTGCCGCCCACGACGGTGCCCATGGCGTACTGGATCTGGGCCGCGCCGCCATCGCCGCTGCCCCAAGCGAAGGACAGAGCGTCAGCGCCAACGCGGCAATAAGAGGTGATGAGCACAAGACTGGTCATGGTGCAGATGACGATGGTGTCCATGAACACCTCGAAGATGCCGTACAGGCCCTGCTTCACGGGCTCGGTCTCAGAGGTGGCCGCGTGGGCCATGGGCGCGGAGCCCATGCCGGCCTCGTTGGAGAACACGCCGCGGCCGACGCCCTTCTGGATGGTGGTCATGATCATGATGCCGAAGGCGCCGCCCAGGGCCGCGTCCGCGTTGAAGGCGCCCTTGAAGATCATGGCGAAGGCCTGACCAAGATACTTCACATTGCCGAAGATGACGATCAGGGAGAAGATGATGTAGATGACGGCCATGACGGGCACCAGTTTCTCGGTAACGGAGCCGATGCGTTTGATGCCGCCGAAGAGCACCAGGCCCACGATCACGGCCACGATAGCGCCGATGATGACGCTGGTCACAGGAACAGCCTGGCCGAACAGAGTGAAGGACTTGGCCTCCACATTGCCGCCGAAAGCGTCGACGACGCCGTTAATGGAGCCGGCGATGGAGTTGACCTGGGTCATGTTGCCGATGCCGAAGGCCGCCAGGGCGCCGAACAGGCAGAACAGCACGGCCAGCCAGGTCCAATTCTTGCCCAGGCCGTTCTTTATGTAGTACATGGGACCGCCCACCCAGTCGCCCTTGTCGTTGCGCTCGCGGTACTTCACCGCCAGCAGCGCCTCGGCGTACTTGGTGCACATCCCGAACAGAGCGCACAGCCACATCCAGAACACGGCGCCGGGACCGCCGGCCACGATAGCGCCGGTGACGCCGGCGATGTTGCCGGTGCCCACGGTGGCGGCCAGGGCCGTGGTCAGGGCCTGCATAGGCGTGACCTCACCCTTGCCGGCCGCCTGCTTGGAAAACATCTTGCCGATGGTGTTTTTCATGGCGTAGCCGAACTTGCGGAACTGGGGGAAACCCATCCGCACGCTCAGATAGACGCCGGTGCCGGCCAGGAGGATCAGAAGCACGGGGCCCCATACCCAGCCGTCGACTTTGGTGATGATCTCAGCGATTGACATTGATCTCTCTCCTTATGTTACAATTTAATGCTTTAACGGGTCAAAAACCACAGTTAAACGAAATGACCTGGCCAAATGGTACGCTCTCGCAAGCGGACAAATGCCCCCACTCCGACAGGTCATTTTTTCTGTCCTTTTGCCTGAGAGTTTAAGCGCCTGGCGCCTTGCCCCTTCGGCCCCCGCTTCATGAGCGGGCTTCTCCAGAATCCCATCCACCGTCGGTCCCCCGTTGGGTCCTGCGGCTTCACCTGGCAATATGAAATTTGCTTTTAAAGCTTTATATTTTTTCTTATAATATACCGGAAACTTGATGATTTTTCAAGTATGTGTAATGGACATTTATCGCCCCTTGGGCGGGATATTCTTGTGCAAAATCACGGCTCGTCACCGAGTATTTCCGCCAGTTCCCGGCGTATCTCCCCGTTCTCCGGCTCCACCTCCAGGGCCCGGCGGGCGCAGTTTACCGCCCACTCCCTCTGCCCCTGACGCCAGCATGCGGCGGCCAGGAGCCGCCAGGGCATCGCGCCCCATGCCTCCGGGTCGGTGGTGTAGGACATATCCCGCGCCGTGATATCCAGCGCCCGGCGGCAGGTCCGCTCGCACTCGGCCCACCGCCCCTCGGCGGCCATGAGCCGGGCCAGCTCCACCAGGGGCTCCCGCTGCTTCGGGGCCTCAAAACACGCCCGCAGCAGCCAAAGCTCCGCCCCCTCCCTGTCCCCCTTCTCCAAAAGGCACTGGGCGATGTAGCGCATAGAGGCGGCGCGCTCCGCGTCCCACGTGGCCGTGGGCAGAGCAAGATGGGCCTTCAGCGTTTCTATCGCCTCGTCCCACCTGCCCCGAAACATATACTCCCGGCCCAGGTAGTGCCTGTTCCTGTCGTCCTCGGGCGCCTCCGCCACGCTTATTTCCAGCAGCCGCAGGTAATCCGCCCGGCTCTTTCCCGGGTCCGGGTGGTGCTCCAGCCGCATCCCCGGCACAAAGCAGTATCTTACCGGCACATCATATTCCAGCACCTCATGGACCGGGTGGGTCCAGCGGCATATCCCCGGCCGATGGACCTTCTCATACAAAAACTTCACCCCGTCGGACCCGTCGGCGTTGAAGCTCCACACATATTCATACCGGGCCGTGGTGCACCCCGGCTCCCACGCCGCCTCCAAGGCCGCCCGCCATCCGGGCAGGAGCACCTCGTCCAGGTCCGTGCACACCAGGATATCGGCGTCCTCCGGCGCCAGCGCCATGGACATGTTCCGGGCCGTATCGAACCGCCAGGGCTCCACCGCCCGCGCGGTCACATGGGCTCCCAGTGCCTCCAAGAGCGCCGCCGTGCCGTCCGTACTTCCCGTGTCCAGCACATACACCCCGTCCGCCTCCTTCATGGAGGCCATCCACCGGCGGGCAAACTTCGCCTCATCCTTCGCGATGGCATAGACGTATATCCGCATACCGCTCCCCTCCCCGCCATCCTACGCGAAAGCCCCGGCTCAGGTGAGCCGGGGCCTAAAGGGTATTGATTTGGGTTTAGCCTCTCCCGCGGCGCTTTCTGCGGCCGAGGATCAGCACCGCCGCGAGGCCCGCCGCGGACAGGGCCAGCAGTGCCGCCCAGGGGGCGATGGCTGTCTCGTCGCCGGTCTTCGGGGCATTGCCGCCGCCGCTGCTGCCGCCGGAGCCCGGTGTGAAGGGCTCGGAGGTGGTGCCGGGCTTACGGGTCGGCGTGGGCTTTGCCGTAGGCGTGCCGAAGGGCTGGCTGGTCTCGCCGGGCCCCGGGGTACGGCCGGGCGTGGCCGAGGGCCCCGCGCTGGGGCTGGTGCCGGGCGTTGCGTGGGGATCCGGGGTCGCATTGGGATCGGGGGTTGCGTTGGGGTCAGGCGTTGCGTGGGGATCCGGGGTCGCATTGGGATCGGGGGTTGCGTTGGGGTCAGGCGTTGCGTTGGGATCCGGGCTCGCGCTGGGCTCGGGGCTGGCGCTGGGCTCGGGGCTGGCGCTGGGCTCGGGGCTGGCGCTGGGCTCAGGACTTGCGCTGGGTTCAGGGCTGGCGCTGGGCTCAGGGCTGGCGCTGGGTTCAGGGCTGGCGCTGGGCGCAGGGCTCGCGCTGGGCGCAGGACTGGGGCTGGGCCATGTCCAGGGAGGCGACACAGGGCCGCCGCCACCGCCGCCGGGATCCTTATCCTCCTTTGTGTTCACGAAGTTCACCGTCACATTTTCCTTATCGATAGTAACGGTCTTATACGTGCCCGAAACGCCATCCACCGTGGTGGAATACCCATTCGTTTTTGTCTCCGTCACCAGCAGGCTTGTCTCGATGGGCACGTTATTGAGCGTCCAACTGTTTCCATTGGTCAAATCAAACGTATAGGTCTGACCGGCGCTGTAATTCAAAGCCGTCACCGCGGCCGCCGGCGCCACGGTGAAGGAGAAGCTCTCGGTGGAGGGGCTGCCGTTGAGGGTGGCCGTATTCGTCACCGTCAGCGTGCCCACGGGTACGTCCTTATGGTTCTCCACCGTGACGTTGACCGACCCATCTTTCGTGATCGTACCGGTGGCAGGCGAGGGGCTGCCAGTGCCGCCGCCCACGGCATAGGTGGTGGTATAGCCGTCTGCGCCGGTCTCCGTGACGGTAAACGACGCACCATCCGGCAGGCCGGGGATCGTCACCGTTTCGTTGTTCTTCAGGGAGAAGCCGGCCACGCCGTCATCATTGAAGGAGACGCTCCCCCGTGGGCCTTTGATGGGCACGCCGGCCTTCTTGACTTCAACGGTGAAGCTGAACGGCCTGTCCTTTTCTCCCGCCGTGCCGGTCACCTTCTTGGTGACGGTGAGGGAGCCGGCGCTGTAGGTATTGGTGATCGTGACGGTTTTTCCACCGGCGACGATGCTGCCGAATTGGGACTCGCTATATGTCACCGCATAGCCGGCCTCCTCGGCGCCCAGCTCCTCTATGGAATAGCCGACACCCACGGGCAGGTTTTTAATGGTGATAGACTCGCCGTCATAAATGGTGATCGGGTTGCTCCTGCCGCCGGTGAAAGTCACCCGGCTCGGCACCGTGCTCTGGCGGTAGATGGACGGCCCAGACAGGCTCATGGGATACCACATGCTGAGGGCGTCGGTATAACTATCTCCACTGAGAGTCACAACGACCTGGAACGCCCTCGCCGCGTTCCCGCCTTCCGCCACTACCTTATGGAGGGTCAGGTCGGCGCCGGTATAGGTATTGGTGATCACCGCTGTTTGGGACGAGCCGTAGGTTATTTCACCATCATCACAGTTTTCATACGTTGTCGCAAAGCCATTCTTGCCGGCGTCCGTCTCCACGACGCTGTAATTTATCCCGGCGGGCAGATCGCGCATGGTGATCTCCTCGCCGCCCTTCATTTTGAGTTCGATGACGCCGTTGTCGTAGCTTACGTAGTGCTTCTCGCCCACCTGGGCCTTGACCTGTTCCGGGGTGAAGTAACTTTCCAGCGCCTTGAACTTGTCGCCGGAGAGTGTCAGCTTCACATGGAACTCATGGTCCTCCCAGTTGGCGCCCACGCCTTCACCCTCGACCTTCTTTTGGATAACCAGGTCGCCTGTCTTGAATCGGTTGGTGAAGGACACTATGGCGGTGTTCGTTGCCGTGCCTGTGATCGTTCCTTCTTTTACCGTATTCCCGCCGTCGATGGCATAATCCTTGTTTTCTATCTCCGTGACCTTGTAGCTGATGTCGTGATCAGGCGTATTCAGATTGCGAACGATCGCATACCAGCCATTTTGAAGCACGATCTGGAACGACTTACTATCAGTCTTTATTGTTGGCTCCTGCAGCACGCGCTCCGCGTTATAGATCTCAACATCCTTTCCAATTACGTAGGTATCGTCGTCCGCGTTTTTGATCTCTACATCGAAGGTAAACTTATTCCTCTCCGTGTCAATGTTCTTCTCGAAATAGGGGTCATAGACCGTCTTGTGGATGACCAGAGAGCCCGGGAAGTGGTTATTGGTAACCTTGATCGTCTTTTCCTTATCGGCCTCCAACGTCAGGCCGTTGTCGGAGGAGTACGTGACGCCGTATTTACTGCCGATGTCACCGTCCGTATTTTCCTCGACGGTATATTTCACCCCGGCGGGCAGGCCTGTGAAGGTCACGGTATGCTCCGGTTCCTTCGTCCTGGCGAACACATCGCTCTTCATCGTGAACGTATACTTGCCGCCGGCGAACGTGACGTCTTCGACGGTCTCCCCGTCTTTTATCTGCCCGTACTTCCCCTTCAGTTCCGGGTCCGTGGACAGCGTGAACGTAAACGGTCCGTCGCCTGTATACCCAGAATCGTGCTCATCATCGTGCGCATACTCGTGGAGCACAACCTTTTGGATATTCAGCGTGCCGGTCTTATAGATGTTGGTGAACGTCAGGGTGAGCGTCTTGACGTTGGGATCGCCCGGGTCGTTCCCCCAAACGGCGTCCTCCGAGCCGGACGGGGTGAAGGTAAGCTCATAGGGCTTGTAGCCGCCCGGGTCGGTCACGGTGATCTTCAGGCCGCTCTTTGGCGCGGCATAGTTGAAGCCCGGCTCTCTGCCGGGATCCTCCGACACCGAGAACACGTACTCCGTGCTGTGCGCCGTCTCCGTTCCCAGCACACGGTATCCGCCCAGCTTCACCGCGCCGCCGTTTTCGACCGTCACCTTGTTCGTGCCGCCCGCACTATCCAGGCCTGTCAGGGTGAAGCTGAATTTTTCGCCGTGGGTCCACTCCCGGTCCGTCAGGCTCCCGTCGGCGGCATACTCTTTCAGGGCCTTCTGAACCATGATCTGGACCACCGGGTGGATGGTTAGGTACGCGGCAGCCCCGACGGAGGCGTACACCTGGCCGCCGGCCCTGTCGGTAAACGTCACCGTGATCGTATACTTATACGTGCCCACGTCCGTGACCGTCGGCAGCTGGCTGTCGGCAATCGTTGCGGTCATGGGGTTCTGGGGATTCACCGGGTCAGATCCGGCTCCGGTGAAATCCCCTGCAATCAATTCCCCGCTGGACGTCCCCTCCGTCTTTGCTTCGGTCCAGCTTCCGTCCTCCTGCTGCTTTTGGACCGTTACGGAGTAGCTGACGGCAATGTCGCCTGTGAGCAGGGACATATCCTTCCGTATCCCGCTCTCGGCCGCTATCTCCAGGGCGGCGCTTTTGATGGTATGACCTTTCGTATCATAGAAGGCGCTGTTGCCCATAGCCGATGCCCGGGCCCATGTGGCCGCGAGGGTGTGGATGCCGTCTGTGTCCGGGAACGTGAAACTCTCCCCCGGGGAGAGCATATATGACCCTGTCGAGCCCTTCTTGTTGTACCAGGCGACGAACTTGTAAAGATTATCGGCCCTGCTCCCGGACGTATCCACCGGCACCGACGTCGTGGCTTTGACCGGGTCATCCTTCTTGTAGCCCTTGTTGAGGACCATATATTTGTAAGTCGTGCCCGAGGAGCCGTTGTCGCCCAGCCTGGATTTGCCGCTTATCTCATTGGGGTCAACTATCTCGCCCATGGTCCAGGCGGGGTTCGTGTCACTCGGCGCGGTGCCAAAGGTGGTATTGTCGATGATCATCTGGTAGCCCAGCAGCCCCGAATAAAGGCCGCCGCGCTCCCAGATGGCGTAAAGGTGCAGCGTCTTTCCCTTATCCACCGCCAGCTTCGCCGGGGATACTGCCCGATCTGTTATACCTTTGCTATTGTCAGGAACTGCGTGACGTGGTACTCTATCTCCGCATGGTTCTCCACCGTTTCTTTTGTGGCCCAGCCGCAGAAATAGATCTCTGAGCCTTCTCCGCCCCCTGGCGGCGTCAGGTGTCCGACGTTCAGGTTATAACTTTTGACCAACTTATCGATATCCGGACCATTTTCTTTAAACGCTTCATAGAGCTGTTTCAGGTCGAATATGGCCTGGTCGCCGGCGTCGTCCGTGGGCGTCGTGTCCAGGTATTTCACGTCCCCGGCGCCGTAATTGAAGTGGTAGATCACCGTGGCCTGCATGGAGTTGGTGACGGTCAGATTTGCCGTGGCGTCGCTTTTATTCTCCGGCGCCGCCGCGTCAGCCTTGTCCACCTGCACGCTGGTGATCTGGGAATTCGCCACGGTCACATGTATCTCATGCTTTTCGGTGTCGTAGGTCATGCCGGAGACAGTGCCCGCCTTTTCCGTGACGGTGAGGGTATGATCGCCGTCGGTGGAGAACCACACCTCCGTCTTGGCGGTGCCATCCGCTTTCGCCGTCAGCTCCGTGGAAGTAAATTTCTCTATCGTTCCATCTTTTCCGACGACGGTCCCCTCGTCCCCGGTTACAGTGAACGTAAACTCATCGTCCGTCGGCGTGTCCTGACCGGCCACCTTCTTGGTCACGTTCAGCGTCAGGCGGGGATAGATGGTGAGGGTGGTATCGCCTGTTACCTCCGTACCGGTCGTGCTGATGGGCAGACTACTGCTCTTGCCGGTAGAGGCGGTCACGTCGCTGAACTTTACGATCACATGGTAGTTATACTTGCCCGCTTCTCTGTACTGCGGCAGGGGCAGGGTCACGCCCACGACGCCCGTGCCCGGATGCTCCACAAAACTGCTCAGCGCGTTGTTGCTTTTCGTCGAATTCTCCGCACCGGTCACGGCGACATCATAGGTGACGCCGTTATTGCCGGTTTTGTTGTTATTCACGCCGTACTCCGCTGTCAGCGCAGCCAGAACGTCACCATCCTCGCCCACACCCTGTACGTCCAGTCCCGCACTGGGGTCGTGGGGGGCGCCGTCGTAGAGCGCCGTCTCGGCCTCGCCCTTGATCCGGCCCCACATGGCGTCCATGGAGAAGACAAGGTTCGTGTTGCCGTAATAGAGCTGGCCCCCGGGGAAATTCAGGGCGTTGTCCGCGTTCGTCACGCCATCTGTTTCTATATCTAAATATGTACCCGAGTCTTTTGCGCTCTTCGGTTTATAGCCCTTGTTGTACCAGGCGATGAAGCTGTAGCCGTCGCCGCCGCTGTTGCCCGGCGTATCGGATCGCAGCGTGATCGGCTCCCCTTTTTGGTGACCTTGATCCAAGACAACGTATTTTTTGGCCCTTGTCGTCTGTGTCTGGCCGTTATACGCCATATCGCTCTGCTTGCCGCCATCCCAGTCGCCGGAGCTGATGGTCATGGTATAGCCTACCAGGCCGGAATATTTCGTGGGCGCCCAGATGGCATAAAGGTCAATGCTTTCGCTCTTCGTCACCGTTTGCATGCCGGTCGGCTGGCTACCGTCCCACGCCAGCTCCAAATGCCGGTAATGTTCGTTATCTGCGTAGCCCTTAAGCCGAGCGTCAATGTCTACTACGCCGTCCTTTTTATTGTAGATCTGGTTCCGGGCGAAGGGGTACGTTATATTTTTATATGTACTCGTCCCCCAGGCAAAATCGCCCTCTGCCTCCATCCAGCCGGCGAAATACTCGCCCCCATCCGCCTTCTCCTTGGACAGTTTGCCGTCGATCGGTATATTTATTTTCTCGCCGTTTTCCGTGCCTTCTTTCCAGGTTATATCGTCGATGTTCAGGAGCGTGAAGGTATAGTTGCCCGACTCATCGGGCCCACTGCCGGGCTTCCAGCCGTCGGGGTCCTGGATATAGATGATGTCATTTCCGCTGTCGTCGTTCAGGTGGTAGGTGATGTGGACGTCACAGTGCTCGCCGTCGTCCCCGCCGCCGGAGGGGGTGCCGGGGGTATCACTGTTTCCTTTAGTCAGTCCGGTGGGATAACCGCCTTTTTTGGCATAGCTTGATACTGTTACAACGCCGTTGCTATCTGTATACAGCAAGTTCGCATTATCCCCCAGGAAACCGTTATGGAGCTTGACTCTAAAGGCAGGAGGTTTCCCGTCAGAGGGGTTTTCCTTTATGACCAGTTTAATCTCAATGGTTCTGAAGTCTTCTGTGATGTCAATCGTTTGCTTTCCCGAAATGGCATCTATAGTTTTGCCGTCGATGGTCGCGCTGACGGCTTCCACCTCACAGTTGGAGTTAGTAGTCACATCTTTTGATTCAAACTGTACTTGTAAATTGTTAAAGTCTGTATACGCTGCCCCTGTATTCTCAATAGTCAGTGTATATTGGTTCTTCTCCGCATCCTTCGTAAGAGTAACTTTCAGCGTATGGTCGCTCGCCTCCGCGGGCGCGGGCTCGTCCATCTGGACCTCATCCGCGGGCATGTCCCCTTCCGGGACAGGGGTCATCTGCGGGTCGGCGGTGATCTCCGGCTCGCTGGTATTTACATTCGTATCCGTGCCGCTGTCCGTCTCCGGGACGGGGGTCGCCTCTATGGGCGCCTCGGTCATCTCCGGCGCGGGGGTATCCGCCGCAGGCGGCTCCGTGGCCTCCGGCGCGTCCGTGCTCTCCGCCGGGACCTCAGTCGCCTCCGGCGCGGACGGCAGGGTCTCCGGCGCGTCCTCCGGGACAAACGTGCCGCTGCTCTCTTCAAAGATGGTCGGCCCGTCCGCGCCCTCGCTCCGCAGCGTGAGACCGCTCACGGACAGGACCATCAGCAGTGTCAGGATGACCGCCGTCAGCCGTGCGCCAAAACCGTAATGAAAGTTGTTCCTCATTGCAGGAACCCCCCCCCACCAGATTTTTCGATTTCTTCCAAAATATGGCAGCATACGAATTGAATTTACATAATTAATTGCAGTATACCATTTTAAACCAGGAAAATCAATAGGAATTTCAGATTATGTCGCCCTGATTTTCGTCGCTTTGGCGAAAAGGAACGCCGGCAAAGGGCGGCCTCGCCCGGCAGGGCCCCTCCCTCTAAGGTTCGCTTCGCTCACCAACCGCGTGCGGGGCACTGCCGGTTCTCGCCGCCCGTCGGATGGGCAGAAAAACGCCTCCCCGAAAAGGGAGGCGTTCCGCTCGTCGTTGTTTATTTCTCCAGCGCCTGTTTCTCAAACTGTAACATATAGAGCTTATAATACCGCCCGCGGAGGTGCAGCAGCTCCTGGTGGGTGCCCTGCTCCAGGATCTCCCCGTGGCTCAGCAGAATTATGTTATCCGCGTGCTGGATGGTGGAGAGGCGGTGGGCCACGATGAGCATAGTGCCGATGTTCTTCATCTTCTCCAGGGACTCCTGGATCAGCAGCTCCGTCTCCGTGTCGATGTTGGCGGTGGCCTCGTCCAGGATCATGACCTCGGGCCGGTGGATGATGGTCCGGGCGAAGCTCAGAAGCTGCCGCTGGCCAGCGGAGAAGTTGTTGCCCCGCTCCCGCACCGGCTCGTCCAGGCCCTCGTCCAGCTTTTCGATGAATTTGTCCGCGTTCACGTACCGGCATGCCTGCCATATCTCCCCGTCGGTGAAGCCCTCGTCCCGCAGGACGATGTTGGAGCGGATGGTGCCGGAGAACAGGAACACGTCCTGGAGCATCTGGCCGAAGTGGCGGCGCAGGGACGCGGTCTTGATGTGCTTGATGTCTATCCCATCTATCAGTATCTGCCCCTTCTGGATGTCGTAGTTGCGGCAGATGAGGGACAAGATGGTGCTCTTGCCGGAGCCGGTGGCCCCCACCAGGGCCACGGTCTGCCGGGGGGACACATGGAAGGATACGCCCTTCAATACCCACTGCCCCGGCTCATAGGCGAACCACACGTCGCGAAACTCCACATCCCCCTCGATGTGGTCCAGCTCGATGGCGTCCGGCTCGTCGACGAGTTCCGGGGCCATGTCGAACACGGCGAATATCTTCTCCGCCGAGGCGAAGGCGGACTGGAGCATGTTGAACTGCTCCGC
>CANRKN010000070.1 GCA_947631215.1 uncultured Oscillospiraceae bacterium
GTTCTCCTCTATACAAAGATGTGTTGCTCAAATTAGCACTTTGAGTCAGATATTAACAAGATAATCCCGAATTATCTGTCATTTATTGTATTATACACCTCGTAGTGCCTCATTTCAACACTTCTTTTGCTATAAGCATGCTTGCGTTAAGGCGTGAGGAAGGGAAAAATATCTGGCGGAAAAGATTTTGATACAGAATGATTAGGAGCGTCACTTACCCAACAGCCCTATTGATGGTCATTGATGGTGTGATTGGCAGGAAGATGCCGAGCCATAGCAGGTCTGCTCCGTAAAGGCCCGATGGGGAGCAGCATTATTAAGAAAAGGATAACTTTTGGGAATAGAGACCGTATAATAGTTACAGGCTTCTATTATGCATAGGTAGTGATTCGGTAGGTAGAAGGTAGGTTTCGATGTCGATTTGTGAAATCGAAGAATTGTTGAGTTTCTTTGTGGTGAGGCCGTCTCTGCTCAAGTATATCTGTTTGGCTCCTGCCGGTGGGACCAATACGAAGGACGGCGTCTTCCCCATGTTTTATAGTTTTTCTACAATTCCTCCCTATTGCACTGCCCCAAGATGTCTGCTATAATTAATATGGTTAGTATCAGTATTTGCATTGAGCAAGTAGAGTTATCAGTGTTTTCAAAGTGCCTGAGAGTTCATGCTCCCAGGCGCTTTTTTGTCTTCTGCCTCTGGCATAGAGGCACAGGAAGTGAAAGCTTTGGGGAATGCTTCCTCTGGACAATAAAAAGCCGCATTGCGGAACAAGGCGCTCAGAGAATGCTTTCTCTGGGCGCTTTTTTATTATAGATTGGAGCTTTGAGGCTCCCCCAACCTTATGACCGGGGAGCCATACGGCCCCTCGTATACATAGATATTCTAACAAAGGATGTGAATCTAATGGCGAGGAGCCGAATCGAAAGAATAGCTACGGGAGTAAGTATAGCTAACAAGGCAAATAGACAGGCTGAGCGGTATGGCGAGAGAGCGGCTGTGATGCCCCAGAAGACCGTCAAACGGTATGGGCGTATGTGTGCGCTGCTGACTTTGGCGGTAATGGCGCATGAGCATGAGCCCGTCACCATTCACGGAGAAACATTGACCATGGAAGAGTGGTCACGCTGGATCACCGCCTACGCGGCAGTCCGGCTGTTGACCATGTAAGAGGAACCATAAGGCAGAAGCGGAGGCATCGGCATGAACGAGAAACTGGCCTTTGATGACCTCGCCCAGCAATATGATCATCTGGAAAGTAGAACACAGATGGAAAACGGGCGGAGAGTCACCAGGTTCATCAGCTATGTGCATACCCGCCGGGGAAATGTAGAGCGATCACAATGGCAAAGCATGGTCCGGGAACTGATCCGGGAAACAGGAGAGGAAGAGCTCTTTCAGCAACTCCTGGAATGGACCCGGGAGCGGATTCCTTGGCTCAAGACCGAGAAAGAGCGTGAGAACTATGCTCTGGAGTTGCACGCATCGAGGATCTTTGACAAAGAAGAGTGGGTGGACTTCGTTCCGTTCAACCGTAAATACCGGCCGGCCAGGCTCGCTTCCGCCGGTCTTGTGCCGGTGGAAACGGATTGCTGCGGAAAGGAGTTCATCACTACGCTGGCTCAGATCCAGAATGGCATCGGCACGGTGTGCTGCCCATACTGTGGGCGATTCAGCAATTACAAAATGAAAGGAACAGAAGATAAAAATGGATGTGGCAAAGAAAAAGGCTGAGGTGACAGGGCGGCTTCTCTATCCGCTCGTGGTCGGAATGCCGGCCTATATCAAGGAAGAGGACGGCATCCTGAAGACAAGCAGGGTCGTCCAGGTAGATAATGTCACGGCCGCACAGGCCAGCTTCGAGACCCTCAACACGAACTACTGCATGCACTTCAAAGGAGGCGTTCAGTATGAGAGAGTCTAAAGAGGAACGGTTCCGGCGTGTGGCGGAGGCCCGCGTCAACAAAATCATCAAAATGGTCCGGCTTCTGGGCAACTGCGCCAACCTGCAGACATATGCATACGATGCTGCTCAGTCGGAAAAGATCTTCGCCGCGCTCCAGGATGAACTGGGCGCGGCGAAAAAGCGCTTTTCCAATTCAGACAAGAACGGCAGGAAACGGTTTTCTCTGTCGGACCCGGCTGAGCTTTCCGAGAACGAGTTGCCGCAGGTTAGTATGCAACTGCCGGATGGCACCGCACTTCGGGCGACAGCACACCAGAATACAGACTATCCGTCGATAAATATTGAATGGATCAAGGGATCAACCGAGAAGGGTGAGCTTGTGTGCTTTGCGGAGTTTAATCCGGAAAGAGGACCGGCAGGCCAGCTTTGCATTGGCGCCTACCGAAGAAACCAGGATGACATAACATACTATGAGCCGTATTTGGCGGCGGAAAGGATGGAGGAATGAGCAACATATTGCAGACGATCAAACTGAGCTGGGAAGAAGTCGGCACACTCGTAGGTTCGGTGATCTCTGCCGCCTTGAAGAGGGAGGTCACCTGTCGTGCCGGATTCGACGACTATGACTACTGGGCGGTCTCTGAAACGACAGGAAGGTTCAGCCATGATGATCTGGACATGCTCCTTGACAACGTAGAGGCCAGCGCCGAGATACGCGAGATCGTCTTTCTTGGAGACTCGGATACGACTGTGGCTCTGGACATGGAGTTGTCCCAGGCTCTGCTGAGAAAGAAACTGAACACATCCTGGGAGCAGGAGCTCATCAAGGAGGATGGGCTTTGGCTCATCGGGATCGAACCTGAGCATCTCAACTATGCTGGAACGATCACGATAGACGGGCAAATCATCAGCATGGACGTGCTGCTGCCGAAGGATGAACTTGTCGAACAGCTATTTGATGCAGGCGGCTCTGAAGCGAATCTGAGCGAAGTGTGTGACAGATATGTAAAGCAGTATGGTAATCAACTCTACTGGTCATATCCGATCACAGACGGTGAATACAACGGTGTTTATTTCGTGCTGGTCCAGGAAGGCGTTCTCTGTTTGCCTTATGACGTGATAGACGGGGAAGAATACGAACTCTTTGAGCGGGACGGTGTCAGGCTGCTCTCAGCAGAGGAGATGGGTTACTTCATTTCTGACTGGAAAAGAGCGAGCCGGGAACTGGAAGAAGTAATGGACAGCTTCATGAACTATTTGAAAGCGAGGGAAAGAAATGAGTCAGAAGCCTGATTGGGTCATTCATCTGGTCTGCAACGGTGTTCCATGCGAGGAGTGCGGGAAAGTTGAAGATTCGTTTTTGCCATATGCCTGCAACGCCCACACCCATGGTATGAGCCGGTATGGCCATATGGACTTCCAAATGGTGCTCCGTTGTTCCATAAGGGAGATCGGGCGTATCCTCAATACCTTGGGTGCCCGTGTGCGCGACGGAGAACGATTCTCCGCCGGGGACATGGTCGCGGGCATCTATGAGGACTGCTGCATTCGTTTGGATGAATATGAGGAGTGCGAGCGAAAGGTCCTGCGGGTCATCATACCCGACAAACACAACCGCTTCCCAGAGGATCCTGACTGTTTGGAGCCGTATACTTTGCAGCGGCTCAAAACGGACGACCTTCAGAAGAAGGGAGGCGGATATACATGCGGGTGAAGATTTACCAGGTCGACTATGAAGCCGATCCGCATCACATGATGTTTCGCTGCTTTGCGGCCTTTGAAAAACAGTATGGAGAACTGATCCCTGCTGAGATATACACGCTGGTCTTTGACGGCGATTTGGATGTCAGTTCTCCGGAACAAGTTTTTGTCATGTTCAACATAAATCATCCGGCGGGATATAAAGGCCGTAGCCTTTCTATGTCGGACGTGGTCGAGTTCGTTGACGAAGGTGTGTTCTACTTCTGTGACATGATTGGGTTCAAAAAGGTCAGATTTGAGAAAAAAGGTAAAGAGGTATGATCGGTGACAATCTGGAACAGTGGCACCCTGACGGTCGATAAGGCCATGACAATGGAGATTGTCCAGCAGATACAGGCTGTATTTGATAGTGACGAAACCATTTATGTTGGGGAGCGGTATATAACCTTTGGCGATTCACCTGGCGATTTGCTGGAGTGCTTGCAAAAGGTATCCGAGATTCTGCAACAGAACGGTTTGAGCATCGAGAAAGACAGCGCTGTGGAGTATTACGGCGACATGGAGGGATACAACGTGTGGACCGGGATTGGGTTCCAGTCTATGGAACATGGAGAATATGCAGTCTACTCCCTCACGGACGATGAGCTCTGCAATATTTTGAAGGCACGCGGATACCGAGTATCCATAGAGCCGAATAATGGCGCAGAAAAGAAGTAATCGCGAGCAGTAAGCTAGACATGGGCACCGACAGAATCGGTGCCCAAATAATATTTTGGAGCAAAAACAATGAGTAAGTGTTGGGAACAAAGTAGATAGAGTCCACGGAGTTCGTCCAGTGTAGCACATGACCTTGGAGAGGGCCACTAATAACTACAACTTCATAATACAAGGAGATTAATCACTGTGAAGAAAACCATTATTGCCCACGAAAGCGATGGGCGCGAATTTTATATGCTCGCCATGACCTTTGAGGTCCCTGATGATGACTTCGACTTGGTCGGCGCCGTCAAGAAGGTATCAACAGCCATCTGCAATACGCCTAAGGGAAGGATGACATATGAGAACAACAACCGCCACTTCGACTGGGGCGACTTCGCGGATTCCGCCACTAGCGCCACCTGCGAGCCTTTCGGTTTCAAGCTGGTCGGTGTAGTGCCAGCTGACATCACTGTCGACTGGGGTGCGTCGCTTGTGGATGAAGACCAGCTTGGTTGCTTTCATCTACCTGTGTAAGGTGGACAGCTTGTGCTGGTCAGACCTCTTAATGCCTGTAAGATGGGCATGGAAATTACAGATCAGCCGTTCTTCCTCCGCTTATAAAAAACAATGAAAACCTTATGAATGCCATCAATATCATCTGTCAAGCAATTCTGAAAAAACAAAAAGGAGAATAACCGAGATGGAAAACATTAAAGACTACATACTGTCTGATATGTCGGACGAAGAGGGGTGACAGTGATGCGTGAAGAATTCAACGTGAATCAGATCATACGAAAAGATGCCCGAGGTTGCTTTGTGGAGAGCCTGAACGACTCATTTGGAATCGGGAAGATTCATCTGGCATTTTCAAGCTACGACACATCCCGGCCGGTGGGCAAGCGGCAGACGAACAACGTCCATATCTACATATCTGCGGATGAGTTTCTGGAGCTTTGCCGAAAGCTGAACTGCGGAGAACTGCGGTATATGCTGAAGAGCCGAAAGGAAAGCAAGGATCCGAAGCCCCTTTTCCAGCAGCTGGGCGGGACCTGTGCTGACAAGCTCAAGAAGATTGGCCGCGAGCGGGCGGATGGAAAGAGCCTCTCCAGAACGATGCAGCTTCTCTGCGGTAGCCGTTCCGACTTCCTTCTGGTCGCTGACAGCGGCCCGGGAGAGGTGAATGCCACTGGCCTGATCGTCCCCAAATTCGGAAAAAGCCCGGAAAACCATGTAGCTGTGAGCATGTCGTTTGAAGCGCTCAGCGAGCTGCTGCTCCTTACACAGGCCCATTTCAATGCCTGGCTGGGGGCTTGGTATGCACTAGGTATGTCTGAACGCCCGGCGAAGAAGGCTTCAGAACCCAGGCTGCCGCAAGGGATTGAGCAATTGCCCCCTTCGGATCACGAAGAACAGTGGTTCTAGTCGAAATACGGGGGTGAAAACGAAATGGCACAAAAATGGCACAGTTTTGCCGATGACATGTAAATTCAAACATGTTATAGTTATACCGTACATAAGTGGGCCCTTTTTGAGGCCCACTTTTTTATTTAATCCTGCCCGGTTTTGCTTATTTGGTGGGAAAGGACTCATAGGGTTTGACGCAAATCATACGTGTGTGGTATTCTCTTTATGACAAATAGACGTTATAGAGATAGGAGGATGTCCTATGATCAATAACCATGTGGCAGGTTATCCACAACTGAAAATAGTATTAGAATCAGCTGAAAAGATTGTATATCTCATGGGAGCTGGCGCGTCCATGGCATTGGGAGAACACCGAAACAGTTGGGGGGCTTGGTTGAATGCGGGCCGAGAGATGCTTATCCCGGAGGAGCAGGCAGCATTTGATGAACTTCTGGGGGATTGGTCGACGGACGCGCTGATAAGCGCGGCGTCCTATGCTTTGAAAATGCTGAAAGCAAACGGCCATTACGAGCAATTTATGAATAAAACGATTGGAGCGCAGTGTCCTGCGGAACAAACACTGATGGATGCGCTGCGGAAGATATGGCGGGCGGGTGATCTGGTTGCAACAACGAATTATGATCTGCTTCTTGAAAAAACTATTGGAGCGGCTTATGTAACTTATGAGCAGCCTGGAGAGATACTCTCAGTCATAAAAGGTACGGCGGGCAACAAGGTAATCCATTTGCATGGTGTCTATGATCAAGAGGCGGGGCAAGACAATATAATTGCAGATGGTGAACAGTATAGAAGTATTCTTGAAAATGCAGGGGCACAGTTTATTCAGAACCTGTTAAGCACCTATCCTATTATTATCGTCGGCTGCGGCGGAACGGTTAGCGATCCAAACTTGTCCGGGTTCATGCAGTTTATGGTAGAAAAACTGGGGTTGGATATTCCCTATTTCTATCTTATGAAGGAGGGAGACACGCCTCCCGCACTTCCTGCCAATGCGGTGCTGGTCTATTATGGCACGGACCATTCAGATTTGCCAGCCTTTATGGAGGAGATAAGTGCATACAGGTTGAGAGATCGCAGCGAAGTAAAACAACTTATACAAATAAATCCATACGAAGTGCCGCACAGGGTGGTTTCGGCGTTTGGCCGTATGCACTTTTCCAATTGTTTCAATGATTTTGTAGGCAGACAGGATGAGTTGCAGATGCTTAACGCTTTCTTGCAGGCCAATCAGTCAATACTTTGGTGGAGCGTGCTGGGAGAAGGAGGTATCGGAAAGAGCAGACTCCTTCTGGAGTGGCTGCGGGAGCTACCTGCAAATTGGTTTGGATTCTTTGCGCGGAAGGACGTGGAGAAGTTTGCCAAGTTTGTCCCGTTTACAGACACGGTTATCGTTTTGGATTATATACTGGGCCAGGAAGAAATATGCGCCAAGCTGATTGCTGTGCTGATGGAACAGTTTTGCGAATCGCATCATAGGCTTAGGCTTGTCCTTGTGGAGAGGAAGCAAGACGATTCCGCTGACAACTGGCTTTCAAAACTAGCTGGCACACTTGAAATACAAGACCACTTACGTTTTGAACAGTATCAGTATCTAAATGGAGCGATAAGCGGCGATGATGCGGCAATGCTTTGCCTTGGTGCCTTAAAGGAAGCTGATGAAGTGTGCTATGTAAAGGATTATCTACAGGCATACATGACAGCCTTTATGCCGCAGAATGACACATACCATAGGATAATGGCGGACCTTCAAAATGTCAGCAAGCGTGTTGTACACGATTACAGGAATGCGCTTGAAGAGCCGTTTAGAAGACCGCTGTACTTGAGTATTTTCACAGAGGTGTGGATCAACAGGGAGGGAGCCATTGAAATCCGTGGTGTGAAGCAACTCCTTCAAGTCTATTTTGAAAGGGAGATTGAACGCTGGACAGTTTTGCTACGCGAGGAAACACTGGTCAATTCCTATCTCAAACTGTTGGCTATGGCCTGTGTGCTGGGACATTTTAATATAACCGATGTTCAAGGGGAGAATTATTTGAGAGAGGATTGCGTTCACCTCTCGGAATTCCTTGATGGGAAGAATGATTCTGTAAGGAAACATGGCATTTTCTATGATTTGTTCGTGCGGGAGGATGAACTGGAAGAATATGATATAGAGGATACAGGATCAGTATTCCTTCATGCTTATAATGAACTGGATATGTCGGCAGATGAAAAATTAGCATTCTCAGCACCGTATATCAAACTGGATGCAGATCCGGAAGTGATGTTTTTGCAGATGCTGAAAGGTGCTGGCGGGCTGACTGAAGAAGGACTAATACGGCTGGAAGAACTACAAGAGGAGAATAGGAAAAAAGCAGAGGAGCTACCAGATTTTGCTTGGATCATAGAACCAGTGCTTCCTGATATCATCAAAGCATATGTGGTTCTTTATGTTGTGAAAAGTCGTGATCTGGTGCGCTTTACTAAACTGGCACGGGCAAATTCTGTGTTCGGCTTAGGTGAGTTCTTGCAGAGAGCTATAGAAGATTGGCCGGAAGAGGATCTCTTCCAGAAAATGATTGTGATCCCGCCAAAGAATGAGCTTGATTATTTTGAGTTCTATGTTCCGCTTCTCGTTAATGCCAGACTGGTGAGCGATTTCCGTCCAGTTGAAGAAGAACTGATAGATACGAACGCAACCGTAATTTATGCTAGGTATGAGATGGAGTTGTGGTATAGGATTGCAATTGTGCTTACGGAGCGGGGTGACTGGCAACGTCTTCTGGAGAGTGCAGAGAATTATATCGAATACGCTAAAGAAACATTTGATCATCCCAAAGTGAAGGAGCGGCTGATAGATGTACTGAGTGCCTATGCTGTAGGGTTGCACAACGCAGAAGAAGCAGACAAGTTTGGACAATTCCTGGATAACTGTGACAGCTTGTATGAAGTGTATGAGGATAAAAGACAACTTGCACTCTTTTGCATTGATAACCGTGGTAAACTGCTACACATTAGACGCTATCTGGACCAGTCTGAGCTAATGGAAAACGAGTGGAATGTGATAGTAAAGTATATGTTGGAGTACAAAGATGATCGGGAGATATGTCTGTGCGCAATTACTATAGCAAATGAGTTTTATGACGGGATTAGAAGATATGGGATAAATGAGCGGCAGTGCATGGAGGATCTGGTACGGAATCTGGAGGACCTCAT
The DNA here is from genome assembly GCA_947631215.1 of uncultured Oscillospiraceae bacterium. Next base: position 8,922 of record CANRKN010000070.1, read on the forward strand.
TATAACCCAGCCCATAGTTGAGGTGGCCGAACTGCTGGCATTGTCTACAGCAAATATGTGTTTTCTTCGTATCAAAGATGGCGAGGGATATTGCGACAGCCTATTTGAGAAAATCAAAGGCTATTTGCGCGCATTCCCACAGTCCAGAAGGATCCGATCAGCCTATGCGACGGTTTGCGCCGAGAAATACGCAAGAGATTTCAATCGGTTTCGGGATATCCCGCCTAAAATCATGGGTCGACTAAAGAAGTGGAGCGATCAGTATCCTGACGAGATCGAATTCAGGGAAGCATACTTTCACATTCTGCTTGCACATCTGGAATACGCGCAGACCCATGAGATGAAGGCGGAGGAAAAGCGTACATTTCATGAGATGGAGCATTTGGCCAGAAGTGCAAACTATGACGAGTATTTGGAGGAAAACCAACTTCAAAAGGGTGTCGAACTATTACGGGACATCTGGAATTATTAACAACTTACTGTTATGGATGATCTAATTGATCTGCAGTTTTTCGTATTTCAGGGCAGGATTTATAGTGTCGAGAGACAACGTGCCAATCAACATATTTGTGTTGATTGGCACGTTGTGTGTTTACTTGAAGTCTGCAGTTGCTTCAATATAAGTACTCCGTATGAGCTTAAGACACAGGAAACGATAGAATCGTGTTACAAGAGAATGTTGATCAATGAAAGTTCTAAATGGGTGATTGGTTTTTAGTTTTTTGGCCTGCAGGTCATAGTGATGCAAGAGGAAGGCTTTCAGCGCATTTATAACGCTTGCCTGTTGCTGCCCATTCTTAGCCCCGTGCGAGTCTATACCCTCATTAGAGGTTAATTATATCTAGGAAGGTGATTATTATGAAGAAATCAGCGTGTGGCGAAAAGCGGTGTCCGTATAAGGCCGGCGAGATCCCGGAGAGGCCGAACCGAAAATGTGCGAGGTGTAAGGTGGCCCGGGAGCCGGCCCGAGGGAAGGATCGAGCGAAACATCTTGGATGTGATTATGATGAAGCCAACATCGAACAGAAGAAGGCTCCTGGCAAGACTGCTTCAAAGGGCAAGGCGTCAAAGCGGAAAGCAAGGAAGAAACGTGTAAATCCTGCCCGAGCGACACAGAACCGTGCTTCCAGGCCTCGTCGAAACAGATACTTCGATGGCTATGACGGATATTATGAGGACGTTCTACCTCTTGACAATGGAGGAACCCGCCAAGGGGTGGACGTTGCCTTGGTAAAAAAGGTATCTGCCCTGGTTGCCGGTGTACTGTTCATCGTTGGTGCCTGCGTGAGCATTATGTATTTTCTGTAAGCCAATAGGGGAAGGAACGGAATTCGTCATGAAGAAGGATCGAATGTGGAAGAAAAAGGCAAAGGTGCCCGGGGTGTTGGAGGAGCAGATATGGATTCGCTTCGGCCTTGGTGTCGCTATGAGTGTCGTAGGGAATGTTCTGCTTTTCAGTGCGGGACCGTACATCGGGTTACCCTGGTTCCTGATAGCGGCCTATCTGATAGGAAGTAGCACACTGCTGGTCATCAACTGTATATCCGGGAAGATCACGACCATTGTAGGGGTCTGTAGAGAGGTGGAATCGGCAGGCCTGAGGAGAAGACCGACGGCGGCCGTGATTATCGTTGGCAGTTCTCCCGTCCGGATACAGCTGCACCAGCAGCGATGTGTGATTCGGGAAGGGGACACGGTGGTTGTCTATGTGTCAGATAGGGCGCCCATCTATAAAAAGGGTGGAATCGATTATCTTTGTGCTTCCTATGCTGTTGAGATCATCAGAGGCGTCCAATAGCCGGTGCGGGTGTAGCCCTGTCACAAAGGACACCGTTACCATAGAGTAAACATAGTTTGACATACCCTATTAAATAGGGTATTATGATAATAGGTGGTGAGAAGATTGACGCGAGCATTTGTTGAGCTGCCTTCATTTCGGAAGGCTTGGAAAGAGCTTGAATTGACGGATAAGGATCTGCGCAGGCTGCAGGAGGAGCTGCTTGCGGACCCACTGGTTGGAAAAGTGATGCAGGGAACCGGGGGTGTTCGCAAAATGCGCTTCGCCCTTGAGGATCAAGGGAAGAGCGGCAGTGTTCGTGTCATTTATGTGGACTTTGTGATACATGAAAAGTTACGAAAATTGCAATTGCAAGTTGGACACCCCGTGGTAAGTCAGGGGTGAATAAAACCTTGGTCACGGATGGAGCCG
>CANRKN010000071.1 GCA_947631215.1 uncultured Oscillospiraceae bacterium
GCCCGGACGGCGGCGATCGCCGGCTCCAGCCGCTCCGCCGGTACGGCGGAGCTGGCGCACAGCAGCGCCACCCGCTCGCCGGGGCGGAGCGGTGCAGGTGTAGTCATCATGTTCTCCGGTTTCCTCTTTTACAGCAGTTTTTTCCGGTACTCGTCCAGCTCCCGCCGGCTGCCCCGGACGAAGTGGCCCGGCTCCAGCTCCTCCCACACCGGCGGGTCGGCCTCGGTGTACCCGTGCTGGTCCGGGTCGTAGACGATGAGCTTCTTGCCCCGCTCCCCCACCGGGTCCGGCATAGGGATGGCGGACAGCAGCGCCCGGGTGTAGGGGTGCAGGGGGTGGGCGAAGAGCTGCTCGCTCCCGGCGAGCTCCATGAGCTTGCCCCGGTAGATGACCCCGATGCGGTCGGAGATGAACCGCACCACGCTGAGGTCATGGGCGATGAAGAGGTACGTAAGGCCCCGCTCCTTTTGAAGCTGGCTCATGAGGTTCAGCACCTGGGCCCGGATGGACACGTCCAGGGCGGAGATGGGCTCGTCGGCCACGATGAACTGGGGCTCCATGATGAGGGCCCGGGCGATGCCGATGCGCTGGCGCTGGCCGCCGGAAAACTCATGGGGGAACCGGCTGGCGAATTCCGGCAGCAGGCCCACGTCGCTCAATGCCTTTGCCACCCGCTCCTTCCGCTCCGCCTCGGGCATGTGCTTGTGGATGGAGTAGAGCCCCTCGGAGACGATGTAGTCCACCTTGGCCCGCTCGTTGAGGCTGGCCATGGGGTCCTGGAACACCATTTGTATATTGCGGATGACCCGTTTATCCGTGGCCCGGCTCACCCGGCCGGAGATGACCTCGCCGTCATACTTGATGACGCCGCCGGACACCGGATTCACCCGGATGATGGCGCGGCCGATGGTGGTCTTGCCGGAGCCGGACTCTCCCACCAGGCCGAAGGTCTCGCCCTTATAGATATCGAAGGACACCCCGTCCACCGCCTTGAAGGGGTGGCGGCGGGAGCCGAAGGTGACGGAGAGGTCCTGGACCTCCAAAAGCTTTTCCCTTGTCTCAGGCATAGCTTCCGCCTCCTCTCTCCCTTAGCTTCCTGATGTGTTCAGGGGGCTCCACCTTTGGCGCCCGGGGGTCCAAAAGCCAGGTCCGGGCCTTGTGGGTGGGGCTCACGTCAAAGTAGGGCGGGCGCTTGATGAAGTCTATCTTCAGCGCCCGGGGGTTCCGGGGGGCGAAGGCGTCCCCCTTCACCTCGTGGAAGAGGTTGGGGGGCGTGCCCTGGATGGAATAGAGGGCCTGGCCCTTCACCCCCAGCTGGGGCAGGCTCGATAGCAGCGCCCAGGTGTAGGGGTGGCGGGGGTCGTAGAACACCTCGTCGCAGGTGCCCACCTCCACGATGTCCCCGGCGTACATGACCGCGATGCGGTCGGCCACGTTGGCCACCACGCCCAAGTCATGGGTGATGTAGATGGTGGTGAGGTCCAGCTTTTTCTGCAATGTGCGGATGAGGTCCAGTATCTGGGCCTGGATGGTCACGTCCAGGGCCGTGGTGGGCTCGTCGCATATGAGGATCTTGGGCCGGCAGGCCATGGCGATGGCGATGACCACCCGCTGGCGCATGCCGCCGGAGAACTCATGGGGGTACTGCTTGTAGCGGTTTTCCGGGTCCGCGATGCCCACGTCGGCCAGGGCCTGGACCGCGGCGGCCTTGGCCTCGGCGCCCTTGAGGCCCTGGTGGAGCTCCACCGCCTCCAATATCTGCGCGCCCACCGTCTTGAGGGGGTTCAGGCTGGTCATGGGGTCCTGCATGACCATGGCGATCTCCCTGCCCCGGATGGTGAGCCATTCTTTCTCGGTCTTAAATGTCGCCAGGTCCTTGTCGTTATACCATATGTGGCCGCCGGCGATGGTGCCGTTGGCGTCTAAGAGGCCCATGGCGGACTTGGTGAACACGCTCTTGCCGGAGCCGGATTCCCCCACGATGGCCAGGGACTCGCCCTTATATACGTCCAGGGATATGCCCCGGATGGCGTTCAGCACCTGCCCCCGGAGGGTGAAGCGGATGTCCAGGTCCTCAAAGGAGAGGATGACGTTGTCTTTCATATCTTCCCCCTCCTCAGTTGACGTGGTTCTTGGGGTCGGCGGCGTCGGCAAAGGAGTTGCCGATGATGTAGAAGGAGATGGTGATCACCGCCAGCACCGCCACGGGGAAGATGAGCTGGTAGCGCAGCACCGCCATCTGCATCAGGGACCGGCCCGTCTGGATGAGGTTGCCCAGGGACGGGATGGACACGGGCAGGCCTATGCCGATATAGGTCACGAACACCTCGCTGCCGATGGCGCCGGGGATGGCGAGAGCCATGCGCATGGTGATGACGCTCACGAGATAGGGCAGCAGGTTTTTGAAGATGATGCGCCGGGTAGGCACGCCCAGGCACCGGGAGGCCAGGTTGTAGTCACGATCCCTAATGATGATGATCTGGTTTCGGATGAACCGGGCCATGCCCAGCCAGCCCGTGAGGGACAGGGCGAAGATGATGGTGGACACGCCGGGCCGCATGATGTAGGAGATGAGGATGAGGAGCAGCGTCTGGGGGATGTTGTCCAGGACGTTATAGAGCTCCGTGAAGAAGAAATCCAGCTTCCGCACATAGCCCCACAGCACCCCGGCCAGGATGCCCACCACCGCCTCCACCACGGCCACGGAAAAGCCGATGAAGAGGCTGGTGCGGGTGCCAGCCCAGATGCGGGACCACAGGTCCTGGCCGATGGAGTTGGTACCGAACCAGAACTCGCTGTTGGGGGGCACGTTATTGAGGGGCAGGCCCCACTCGCCGTAGTGGACCAGCAGGGGGTCCTTTTGGTTGGGCAGCAGGGGCTGGATGAAGGTGAACAGCAGCGTCACCGCCATGAGGACGAGGAAGAACACGGCGGTCCTGTTGCGGAAGAAGGCCCGGAGGGTGGCCCGCCAGTAGGAATAGTTGGAATAGCCGCCCCGCTCGGCGGCCTCGGGATGGAATTCCGCGAAGGAGAAGGCCTCCCCCTCTCCCATGGCGGCCAAAGCCGCGTCCTCGTCCAGGTCTCTCGCCAGGCGCTCGTTCAGCTTGTCGCCCAGCTCGTCGGCCGGTCGTTTGAAAAAGCTCATCGCGACCCCTCCTTCTTGGAAAGGCTGATGCGCGGGTCCACGACGGCCATCATGATGTCGCCGAAGAGCAGCCCCAGGATGGACACGACAGCATAGATCAGCACCAGCGCCTGAACAAGGGTGTTGTCCTGGCGCTTGATGGCCGTGACCAGAAGGCCGCCCATGCCGGGGATGGAATAGAGGCTCTCCACGTACAGCGAGCCCATGAGGGTGGAGAGGATGGAGCCGGGGATGTACTGCACCAGGGGGACCATGGCGTTGCGGAAGACGTGTTTGCGGGAAATGGCCCCGCTGGACACGCCCTTGGCCCGGGCCAGCATCACGTAGTCCTTGTTGGCCTCGTCCACCATGTACCGGCGCAGCCACATGGCGTAGTAGGCCGTATTGCCGATGGACAGGGACAATATAGGCAGCAGGTAGCTGATGGGCTGAGCCGGGTCAAAGAGCATGGGGATATGGGCGTACTGGGAGCCCACGAACTGGATGACGATGTGGTACACCGCCGAGGGCACCGCCTCGACCACCACGATGAGGACCGTGCCCAGCCTGTCGCCGATCTTGAACCGGGTGCGGGTGCTGTGGGCCATCCATACGCCCAGCGCCAGGCCGAACACCAGGGAAAGGGCGAAGGAGACCAGCCCGAATTTTACAGAAATAGGTATCTTCTCGGCGATGATGGTGTTGATGGACACGCCCTTCCGGTAGATGTTGGAGGTGCCCAGATCGCCGTGGAGGAGCTGGTCATAGAATCTTGCCAGCTGTTTGGGCAGCGGGTCGTTGAGGCCCAGGGAGTTGAGCTTCACCTGGATCTCCGTGGAGGACACCTTGTCGAAGTTATCAAAATATCCCTCTATCGGCATCAGCCGCAGAAGGGTGAAGAGTATCGTTATGATGATAAACAGCGTGACAGACGCCCTCAGGACCCGTTTGAGGATGTATTTTGCCAATCGGACACCTCCTTTGAGGGAACGGCATTTACTCTTTCTAAGCCGCAAGTCCCCCTGCCGCATGGTGCGGCAGGGGGCGCGGTATCAGTTGGTTCTCAGTTGGTATGAGCGGCCCACTCGGCATAGGCGGCGTTGTACTCGTCTATGCTCATGGACTTATCCTGGATGTGCTGGTCCTTGTAGCGGTAGGTCACGGTATCCACCATGGCGTACTGGCCCTCAAAGACGTTCAGCTTGCTCATGGAGTAGCTGATCTCGTTGGTGTGGATGGGCACCACGAAGGCGTGGTCCAGCAGGAAGGCCTCGGCCTTGGCGAAGGCGGCATAGCGGGCGTCCACGTCGGTGGTGATGGCCTTGGCCGCGTTCACCAGCTCGCAGTATTCGTCATACAGGGCCACGGTCTCGGGGGCCGTGCTCTTGTCGATGAAGTTGTAGGAGGAGTCGGGCACAAAGGGGTCGGTCCAGGTCTCGGGGTCGGCGTAGTCGGCGCCCCAGTTGCACTTCATGAAGGCGTAGTTGCCCGCGCGGCGGACGGCGGCCAGGAAGCCGTCGGAGGGGCCGGCCTCGACGATGATGTCGATGTAGTCGGTGCCCAGGACGCTCTCCATCTGCTGCTCCACCACCTGGCACTCATTGGCCCAGTTGGAGGTGGAGGGGTTGTAGCACATCAGCACCTTCACGGGGAAGGTGGCGCCGGCGGCAGTCAGTTCCTCCACAGCCTTGTCCTTGTACTCAAGGGCCAGGTCGGGATCAAAGTAATCGAAGCCCTCGGCGGTATAGGCGTCCAGGCCCTCATAGGAGGTGTAGTCCTTGCCCTCATACAGGGAGAAGTTGCTGGGGGTGATGGTGTTGGTGACGTTGGCGGTGGGGTTCAGAGGATCGTTGGCGGCCAGGGCCGGGATGCGGTTCAGCGCATGCACCAGGGACTGACGGAAGTTCTCGTTGTTCACAGCCAGGGTCCAGTTCTCCGGCTCATACTCCTCGTCAAAGTTGGCGTCGAAGTTGAACAGGTACCAGTAGCAATAGGAGGTGCTGGGACGGGAGGAGTGGATCTGGTCGGCGGTCTCGGGGTCGGCCATCATGGCGGTGAGCAGGTCGGAGGACACGGTCGCGGCGTCCAGCTCACCGTTCAGGTACATGGTGGTGGCGATGGAGGCGGCCTCGGCGTTGTAGGTCTCCCGGACCTCCTCGATGTACACGCACTCGGGCTCCCAATAGGCGGCGTTCTTGGTCAGGACGTGCTCCTGCTGGGGCTTGAAGGAAGAGAGGATATAGGCGCCGTTGTAGAGCAGGTACTCGTTGCTGGTGCCGAACTTGTCGCCGCATTCCTCCAGGAAGGGCTCATACACGGGCATGAACGCGCCGTGGCTCAGCAGGGACACGAAATAGGCCTTGGAGCCGGTGAGGGTAAACTCAAGGGTGTAATCATCCAGAGCCACCACGCCGATGTCCTCCAGGGAAGCCTCGGGGGCCTCCTCCAGGACCTCCTCCTCGCCGTCCTCGTTGACGATGACCTTGGCGGGGTTGCCGTTCTCGTCCGTGCCGTCCTTGGCGGTGGGCAGGGCCAGCTGGTAGGCGGTGTAGTCATAGTAAGCGCTGGCGCCGGCGATGTTGTCGCGCAGGACGCTGTAGGTGCTGGCGTCGTTGGCGGCGTCGCAGATGTAATGGGCGGCGGCCACCCAGTCGTTGGCGGTCACGTCGGCCACCTCGTTGCCGTCCTTGTCGACCCACTTGACGCCCTCCCGCAGATGGAACGTCCAGACGCTGGCGTCCTCGTTGGGCTCCCAGCTGGTGGCCAGGGCGGGCTCCACGTTGCCGTAGGAGTCATACTCCACCAGGCAGTCGATCAGGTTGAAGGTGAGGGAAGTGGTGACAGCCTGGGTGCTGTCCAGGTAGTTCAGGGTGTCCACCTCGCTGGAATAGAGGGTGCGGTAGGTGGTCTGCTCCCCGTCGGCGTAAGCGACGCTGCCCAGGGACAGGACCATCACCACAGCCAGCAGCAGGGTGAGCATACGTTTGGTCGTTCTCATCTTGATACATCCTTTCATAAAATGTGCATATCCATACCGCCAAAGAGCGGAATGATACTAATTTACGCCCAGCAGTCCGCCGGGACCCGGACGCCGATGCCGGGCGCTTCCGTCATGGCGATGACGGGGCCCCGGAACTCCGGCCCGCCCGGGAAGGGCTCGCAGGCGCACAGGGAGGGTCCGTCCAGGTCCGCCATGGTGATGACGCCCTTTGCGGCGGCCAGGTGGGCCGCGGCGGCCACGGAGATCTGGCTCTCCAGCATGCAGCCGATCATGCACTGCACGCCGAAGCTCTCCGCCATGGCGCACAGCCTGAGCGCCGGCCATATGCCCCCGGTCTTCATGAGCTTGATGTTGATGCAGTCCGCCGCGTGCTCAGAGATGACGCGCATAGCGTCGGCGGGGGAAAAGACGCTCTCGTCGGCCAGGATGGGGGTATTCACCCGGGCGGTCACGTATTTCATCCCGTCGAAGTCGGCGGCGGGCACCGGCTGCTCTATGAGCTCCGCGCCCACGCCGGCGTCCTCCATGGCACCAATGATGCGCACCGCCTCCCGGGCCGTCCAGCCCTGGTTGGCGTCCACCCGCAGGGCCACATGGGAGCCCACAGCCTCCCGGATAGCGGCCAGGCGCTCCACGTCCGCGGCGGGGTCCTTCCCCACCTTGACCTTGAGGATGGAAAAGCCCCGGCCCACGGCCTCCAGGCTGTCCCGGACCATCTCGTCCACGCCGTTCACGGAGATGGTGATGTCCGTCTCAAACTCCCGCTTGGCGCCGCCCAGAAGCCGCCAGAGGGGGGCGTTCAGTGTCTTGCCCCACAGGTCCAGCAGGGCCATGTCCACTGCCGCCTTGGCGGAGGTGTTGTGGACCATGGAGCGCTGGAGCTTTTCCATCACCGCGTCCAGGTCCATCAGGTCCATTCCCGTAATAGCCGGGGCGATGAAGTCCCGGACGGCGCAGGCAATGGAGCCCTTTGTCTCCCCGGTGATCACCGCGGTGGCGGGGGCCTCGCCATAGCCCTCCAGGCCGTTCTCCCCCCGCACCCGGACCACCACGTCGTTCACGTGCTCCACAGTCCGCAGGGCGGTCTTGAAGGGATGGGCCAGGGGAAGGGAAATCTCCCCGATGTCGATGTGTTCGATGCGCATGGGTCCGCCTCCGATGCGGCGTCCTGGGGTACTATACTAAAAATCGGCCGCAATGAAAATAGTGCAAAATGCTCTTTAGATTGCAAAAAGTGCTGTCCGGGCTCCCCAGCCTGTTACGGTGGGGCCCCGCTGCCACAGGCAGCGGGGCTGGAAGCGTCACTCTTCCTTGGAAACGGTGGTCTCTTCCTCGTCCTTCTCCTTGGAGAGCATGACGTTGGCCAGGATGCCCAGAATCAGGGAGCAGGCCACGGTGCGGATCTCCACGGCGCCGAAGCTGACGGACAGGCCGCCCACGCCGGTAATGAAGATGATGGAGGCCACGAACAGGTTCCGGTTCTTGTTCAGGTCCACGCCCTGGAGCATCTTGAAGCCGCTCATGGCGATGAAGCCGTACAGGGCCACGCACACGCCGCCCATGACGCAGGAGGGGATGGTCTGCAAAAAGGCCATCAGCGGGGAGATGAAGCTGACGATGATGCACAGCACCGCCGCGCCCCAGATGCTGATGGTGGAGGCGTTGCGGGTGATGGCCACGCAGGCGATGGACTCGCCGTAGGTGGTGTTGGGGCAGCCGCCAAACACCGCGCCGGCCACGGAGCCGATGCCGTCGCCCAGCAGGGTCCGGGTCAGGCCCGGGGTCTTCAAGAGGTCCACGCCGATGATGGAGGACAGGTTTTTGTGGTCCGCCAGGTGCTCGGCGAAGACCACGAAGGCCACCGGCACATAGGCGGTGAACAGCGTCAGCAGGTATGTAGGCGTGATGTCTTTGAGGCTGCCGCCCATGAGGAACGTGAAGTCCGGCAGGGACACATAGCCCACGTTTGCCAGGGCGCTGTAGTTGATGACGGTGAAGGCGGGATTGCCGGTCATGTAGCCCAGCAGGGCGAAGAGACTGGCGCAGGCGTACCCGGCCAGGATGCCGATGATGAAGGGGACGAGCTTGACCATCTTTTTGCCGTAGGTGGAGGCCAGGATGGTCACGGCCAGGGTCACCAGGCCGCAGATGAGGGCCACGTACACGCTGCCGCCCTCCACGCTGGAGGAGGTGAGGTCCCCCACGGCGTTGCCGGCGAGGCTCAGGCCGATGATGGCCACGGTGGGCCCGATGATGACGGGGGGCATGAGCTTGTCTATCCATGCCACGCCGCAGAACTTTATCACGATGGCCAGCACCACGTACACCGCGCCGGCCATGGCCGCGCCGATGATGAGGCCCCAGTATCCCGCGGCCATGCTGGCGGCGCCGGAGAAGGCGCTCATCATGGAGCCGATGAAGGCGAAGGAGGAGCCCAGGAACACGGGGCTGGCGCTCTTGGTGAAGATGAGATACACAAATGTGCCCACGCCGGCGCCAAAGATGGCGGCGGAGGCGGGCAAAGCCGTGCCGCAGGCGGAGTTGACCACCGCCGGCACCGCGATGGTGGCGGCCATGATGGCCAGCAGCTGCTGGATGGCGAACAGGACGATCTCGCCGAACTCGGGCTTGTCCTTGATGCCGTAGATAAGTTTCATTTCCGTTTTTTCCTATCCTCTTCCATGTTTTGGGCCGCACTGCGCGGAAAAATGCCCTCTTGCCGGGCAAGAGGGCATGGCCGTATTACCACATCGCGTCTCGCCGACGGCGCTGTCGCGGGGAAAGACACTATATACTATACTGTATCACACTAAACCGATGATACCCCACCCAGGGGCGGATGTCAATCTGTGTTTTGCCCAAAATCCGCCCTTTTGCCGCCGCCGTTTTTATCGCAAAGCAAGGGGCGCGTCTCTTATGAGAAGCACCGTCAGGTTCGCAAGGTCTTGATATCCAGCATATCCAGCGAGCCGCCCAGGTCCGTCAGCGCCATCTGCAGGCAGAACAGGTTCGCCGCCGTGGAAAGGAATTCCAATATCACATTCAGAGCCGTCATGATGGCCACCGCCTCCATGGGCACGCCCAGCTGGGTGAACAGCAGCGTGTAGCACGTGAGCGGCGCCCCCGGCACCGGCGGCGCCGCGATAGCCAGCATCACGCAGATGAAAAGCGCCGTCAGCAGCCACGCCGGCGTGATGGCCACATCGTATATCTCCGCCATGCAGAGACAGGAGACCAGAAGCTGCACCGCCCCGCCGGGCATGTATATGACCTGCCCCAGAGGGATGCCGAAGCGGGTTATTTTTTCATGTATGCCCAGCCCATTTTCGCAGCACTCCTGGTTGGCGGGATAGGCCGCCACGGAGGATGCCGTGCTCAGGCCGATGAGGAAGGTTGGCACGGTCTTTTTCAGCACCGTCACGGGTCCCACCTTCCACCGCAGGCACACCAGGGCCAAGCTGCACGCCATCACCACCGCCAGCCCCAGGGCCATGATGGGGATGATCTCATAGGACCGGGCCAGGAGCCGGAATCCGTTCCCCAGGAACATCCTGAAAACGCTGCCGAACACGAACACGGGGACCAGGGTGCTGACCGCCTCCATGATGAGCTGGACCATGTAGTTGGACTGCTCCACGAACGCAGCTGCCACAGAGGCCTTCTCCCCCAAAACCAGCAGGGTCACACCGATGAGCACCGCCACGAAGATGATCTGCAGGGGGTTGCCCTCCGTGAAGGGGGTGAAGAAGTTGGCGGGCACGATGTCCAGCACCATGTCCATCAGCTCCGATGGGTCGAAGGCCTGGCCGCCCCCCGCGGCCAGAGGGAAAAAGGGCAGCATGGCCGCCCCCGCGATGGTCGTCAATACGACGGTGAGCAGGATGAACATGGCGATCATCCGCTTGCCGATGCGGCCGAAGGAGGCCACGTCGCCTATGCAGCAGATGCCCCAGGTCACCGAGAGGAATATCATGGGCCCGGATATGGCGGTGAGAAAACCCATGAAGGTGTCAAATACCGGCGTCACCAGCTTATCTGACAGCCCCATGCGTGCCGCCTCCGGCAGCAGACGGCACAGATAGCCCAGCACCACCGCCAGCACCAGAGCAGTGAGCATGGAGCCCACGAGAGAGCGCTTTTTCCGCTTGGGGGTGAACAGAACGCGGTTGACCCCGTTCTTGTACTGCCAAAGGGGCGCCAGGCCCATATGGGCCATCATGCCCGTCAGCGCACCGCTGTTGAGCTCGTCCTCCTCCGCCAGGGGGTCCAGGGACTGGCCTGGCACGGCCAGCTCCACCCGCGGGGCGCGGAAACGCCAGCGGCAGCGCAGGGTGAACCCCTCCGCCGTCCCCTCGTCCCGGTAACGCAGCAGCGCCTCTTCCAGGGCCAGCCGGACCCGAACGGCGTTTTTGTGCTCCACCTTGGCCGCTGTGAGGAACTCATAGGCGGCCTCCCCGGCGGCGTCGATGCCGGGGGCTGTCAGTTCATATCTCTCTTCCATGCTCTCCATTGGGCAGTCCTCCCCTCACATGATCTTTTCAACTTTATCACGTTGCAAAGGCACCTTCAACGCATGGCGGCTGACGTTTTCGCTGTCAAATCTGACGTTTTCGCAGTCAAACCTGCCGTTTACGCCATCCAGCCGCCCGGGTGCATAGGGAGAGGGCGGGGCCTGTACGGCCCCGCCCTTTTTTCATGTCTGTTCCCCTTGCCATGTCTAATTTCTCAAAGTCTCCATATCCAGCATATCCAGCGAGCCGCCCAGGTCCGTCAGCGCCATCTGCAGGCAGAACAGGTCCGACGATGTGGCGATGAA
>CANRKN010000072.1 GCA_947631215.1 uncultured Oscillospiraceae bacterium
TTGGCGAAGAACACCGCCTCCGGCCCGCCCATGGTCCGGGCCAGCCGGACCTTCATCACCGGCCGCACCCCCACCACACAGCTGAGCCACACCCAGTATTTCAGTCTGGCCATGGCATATCACTCCTTACCATTTCCCACATGGCCACTGCGGCGGCCACGCCGGCGTTCAGGCTCTCTGCCCTTATCTCCATGGGGATGCGCACCGTCCCGGCACACTTATCCAGCAGTTCCTTGGTGAGCCCCTTCTTCTCGTTGCCTATGGCCACCGCCAGAGGCCCCTCCGGCAGGGCCCGGATGTCCAGGCCGCCGGGCGCCAATGCCGCGCCGTAGAGGGGCAGGCCCCGCAGGGTATCGGGAAGTCCCGCCAGGTCCGTGCTCACCACGCTCTGGCGGAAGATGGCCCCCATGGAGGCCCGGACGGTCTTGGGGTTATAGGGGTCGGCGCAGGCGCCGCACAGCACCACCATATCCATGCCGAAGGCGTCCGCCGTCCGCAGGACGGTGCCCACGTTGCCCGGGTCCTGGACGTTTTCCAGCACGATGACCCGCCGCAGGGTCTCCCCCGGCGGCAGGGTCCGCATCCTCACGGTGAACACCGGCCCCGGGGAATTCTGCAGCGGCGACACGGCCTTTAAAAGCTCCGGCGTCACCAGCCGCACAGGCAGGCCGGGGATGTCCTCTGCCGCCAGCACGCAGGTGATCTCCGCCCCGGAGGCTATGGCCTCGGTGAGGAGGGTGCTCCCGGCGCAGATATACTCCCCCGCCGCCTGCCGGGCCTTCCCGTCGGCCCCCAGGGCGACGAAGCGCTTTATGAGCTCGTTTTGCCGTGACCGTATCGCTTCCATAGTTTTCAACGCTTTCCGTTTTTTGTCCAGTATAGAGCCTGACCGCCCCCTTGTCAAATCGCGGAGCGGGAAAAAATGACCTGCCGGTCAAACGGCAGGTCATATGGTCTGCTTTTTCCGGGTCATGCCCCGGCGGGCCAGGAAGGCGGGCAGGGCTTCTTTTCCCTGCTCCGTCACCGGGCGTATCCACCTGCCGGAGTAGAGGTGCCGCTGCATGAGCACATAGCGGATGGGCTCGTCTATGTAGCAGCTCAAGAATATGGCCCAGTAGGGCAGCTTCAGCACGAACCCCGACAGCAGCACGCAGGGCAGCACCAGCGCGTACATGAATGCAATCTCCAGCACCGTGCCGGTGACGGCGTCGCCGCTGGCCCGGTAGGTGTCGTTCTGGATCCAGTTGCCCATGCGGATGACGGACACGCAGATATAGATGCACAATAGCCGCAGCCCCGCCTCATAGGACGCCCCCTGCAGGCTCATGCCCGTGAGGATCGGTTTATGCAGCGCCAGGATGCCCAATCCCCCCAGCAGGATGAAGCCGCTGCAGAGGTAAATGAGCCGCTTGGCCCGCTCGTAGGCCGTGTCCAGCTCCCCCGCCCCCACGCAGGTGCCCACCAGGATGGAGGCGGCGTTGGAAAAGCCGGCAAAGAAGCCGATGATGAAGCCCTCCAGCACACGGAACACCGCCACGGCGGCGATGACCTCCTCCGGCTGGCGGCCCAGTGTGATGTTAATCACCATGTTCCCGACGCCGATCAGGACCTCGTTGCAGATGATGGGAAAGCACTTGACGAAGTACTCTTTAAGATGCTCTTTATCCCACCGAAAGTGTGCCCGGACCTGGAAGAGGTAGGGGTACCCCACCGCCTTTGCCATGAGGGCCAGGGCCAGCACGTTCACCCCCGCGGCGCACGTGGTGGCGAGGGCTGCCCCCCGGATGCCCATGGCGGGCGCGCCCAGATGCCCGTAGATGAACACCCAGTTCAAAAAGAGATTCGTCCCCACCGAGGCCACGGAGGCCAGCATGGGGATGCGCACCCGCTCCGTGCCCCGCAAAAGGCTGCTCATGGCCATGGAGAACACTTGAAGTATGTATGCCGCGCCCACGATGCGCAGATACTGCACGCCTATGTCCCGGATGGCCTGCTTGTCGGTGTAGAGTTTCATCACCGCCTCCGGCGCAAAGGCGGCCAGGCACCCGAACACCACCGCCACGGTCATCATGCACACCAACGTCATGCCGTAGCTCCGCTCCAGGCCCCGGTCGTCCCGGGCGCCCCAGTACTGGGAGAAGAACAGCATGCCGCCGCCCACGAAGCCCCAGTAGCCTGAGAACATCAGCGACGAGAATTGGGCGCACAGGCCCAGCGCCCCCACGCTCAGCTCGCCCAGGGGCGCCACCATCATGGTGTCCACCATGCTGGCCGTGGTGGTCAGCAGGTTTTGAAGCGCCACCGGGATGGCGATGGCCGCCAGCTTTTTCAGAAACGGCCCCCAGGGAAAGGGGGCTCTCACCTGTTCCATAGCTCCTCCCGTCCGCCGGGGCGGACGACCGGTCGAAAAAGGCGGGGAGGACGTTCCCTCCCCGCCAGGCATATGTCTCTCAGCAGTACTTTTTGATGGCCTCGTCGATGCTTTTCGCCGCGGCCCGGATATGTACCTCGTCCTCCGGCTCCACGTTGGCCAGGGGCGGGCGCACGCCGCCCAGGTCCAGGCCCGTCCGGGCCTGGATGACCGCCTTGATGAGGGCGTACATGTGCCCCTTCCCGGCGCAAAGCTCCGCGATGATGTCGTTGCACACGTACTGGATGGGCCGGGCCTCGTCGTACCTGCCCGCCCGGCAGAGGTCGTATATTTTCAGATACAGCTCCGGCATGACCCCGTAGGTGCCGCCGATGCAGCCGTCCGCGCCGATGGCGAGACCCCCCACGATCTGCTCATCGGGGCCGTTGAACACGGCGAAATCGCTGCCGCCCTCTGCCTTGAACATCTGGATGTCTTGGATGGGCATGGAGCTGTTCTTCACCCCCGCCACCCGGGGATTTTTCAGCATCTCCCGGAACAGGGGCATGGTCAGGGCCACCCCCGCAAGCTGGGGGATGTTGTAGATGACGAAATCCGTCTTGGGCGCGGCGGCGGAGATGTCGTTCCAGTACTTGGCGATGGACCGCTCCGGCAGGTGGAAGTAGATGGGCGGGATGGCCGCGATGGCGTCCACGCCCAGGCTCTCCGCGTGGCGCGCAAGCTCCACACTGTCGGCGGTATTGTTGCAGGCCACATGGGCGATGACGGTGAGCTTGCCCCCCACCGCGTCCATGACCGCCTCCAGGGTCTGCTTTCTGTCCTCCGCGCCCTGGTAGATGCACTCGCCGGAGGAGCCGCACACATAAAGCCCCTTCACCCCGGCGTCCAGCATGTATTTGGCCCAGGCCTTTGTCCGCTCCGCACTGATGGCGCCCGCGTCGTCATAGCAGGCGTAAAACGCCGGGATGATGCCCCGGTATTTGCCGATATCGCGCATATTCATTCTCCTCTCATTCGCCGAGCAACCGGCCCTGGGCGTCAAAGGTGTACCAGGCGCCGCCGATCATGTATGTCCCGTCCACATAGGCCTGGCCGAACTTGCCGTTGTGCCTGGTCTCCAGATAATAACGATAGCCGTTCACGGTCTGCCAGCCGGACATCATCTTCCCGTAGGTGCCGTCGTGGTCATAGTTGAAGCAGTAGAGGCCCTCGTAGCCTCCCTCATTCACCCAGTACAGCCCCTCGGCCATGGTGCCGTCGGCCGTCAGGTAATACCAGGCGCCGCCATCCTCCAGCCACTGGCCCGCCAGCATACGGCCATAGGCGCCGTCATGGCTCTTGTTGAAGTAGTACCAGCGGTTATCGATGACCTGCCAGCCCACGGCCATGGTGCCGCTGGCGCCCAAGTAGTAGACGCCGGTGCCGTCATCGAACCACACGCTGGTCAAAAGGCGCCCGTAGGTGCCGTCGTGCTCCTGGTTGAAGTAGTACCACTGGCCGTTCACCTGGCCCCAGTCCACGTACATTTTTCCGGAGGAGCCCAGATAGTACCGGCAGCCCCCTTCGTCCAGCCAGGTGCTGCGCAGTTTCCCGCCGCTGCGGTAGTAGTACCAGCCGTCGTCCTCCACGAACCAGCCGTTCTTCCGCGTGTCCTGGTAATAATAGGTCCAGCGGTAGTCGATGGCCGATACCTGCTCGGCGGACATGGTCCGGCCCCAGCGGACGCCGTTGTCCATATTGCCCTCCGCCACCACCACATAGTCCTCGTGGACCTCAATGACGATGACGGTGTGGCCGCTGGCCCCGTTATAGGACAGCATATCGCCCACATGCACCTGGGCCAGGGACGAGGGCGCGCCATACCGGTACGGCCCGTACAGGCCGGGGAAGGCCGCCTCCTGGAGCATGCACGCAAAGCCGAAGCAGCCGTATTCTCTCTGGCCGTTTTTGTCCACATAATAGGAGTTGCCGTCCCAGTGGGACCCGTCGGGCCACTTCTCCTGCATGGCCATGAGCCGCTCATGGACCGTCTCCTCCGAGGGCATGGCCGCGGCCGGCTCCGGCGTGTCGGGCGCATCGGAGGCATAGGCCGCCGCGGCAAGGGAAAAGACCGTGAGCATAGCCAGTATGAATGACAGTAACCGCTTATGCATAGATATGCCTCCTTCTTTCTCTATCGTAGGTAGTGCGGTGCGTTCAGTCCGTGGGCTTCATGGCGTTTTGATAGTAAATCAACATCAAGCGGTTTTTGGTCTTTTCCGCTTTTTCTCAATTGCTTTTTTACGAAAGATCGCTGGTCTTACTCCAGTTCCCAAAATGTTCCATCATCACTCATTCCGATAGGAAATTCGCATCTATTCAGCCATTGCTGTGTAGCTAACTCAGGAACAGGAGGAAGCTCGCATTTTGCTTCAAAGCGTTGAATCGCTGTCTCCAATAGCTGCTTGTCTATGGAAATGTCTATATTTCTAAAAAGTTTCCATGTTTCATCATCTGGTAAATGCAAAAGAATAATTGCATGTTTGTCTTTATATGTATGCTGCCCAAGCACCTTAAAATGTGAATCCGCTCGCGCAACACAAAGTCCCCAATTTGTTCCATGTTCAAATTGCGCCAAACTACCCATATGATTTGACAGAATCATGTACCGATGTGTTGTAACCATCCCCATGACACGGCAGCTTGCATCGGTAAGGCCTTTTTCACGGATAATCATTCCAGGAATATACTTGTTTGCAAGGTCATCAGGCAGATTGACATCTCGCACAAAAATTGCAATTCCTGGGTACATCTGATTGATCACAGACTGCATCTGCTGCATATCAGCAGCTGTGACATTGATTGCCTTTTCCGCTTTTGAAGATCGTTGTCTTTCAGTTGAATTATCTTTTTTAAACTTATTAAAAAATCCCATACTGATGGTCGCCCCCTTCAATGATAATACTTCAGAATATGAGGACGATTCCTGTATCCTGTAAACCGTCCTCTCAGAACTTAATCCGTGGGCTTCATCGTCGGGAACAGTATCACATCCCGGATGGTGTCCACGCCGGCCAGGAGCATGACGGCTCTGTCGATGCCCATGCCCAGGCCGCCGGTGGGCGGCATGCCGTACTCCAGCGCCTCGCAGAAGTCCGTGTCCATGTCGTTGGCCTCCTCGTCGCCCTTGGCCTTCAGGGCCATCTGGGCCTCGAAGCGGAGCCGCTGGTCCAGGGGGTCGTTGAGCTCGGAGAAGGCGTTGCCCATCTCGCAGGCGCCCACGAATGCCTCGAACCGCTCGGTTAGGCGGCTGTCTTCCGGGCTGCGCTTGGCAAGGGGCGATACCTCCACCGGGTACATGGTGATGAAGGTGGGCTGGATGAGCTTTTCCTCCACCTTCTGGTCGAAGGTCTCGTAGAGGGCGTTGCCCCAGGTGGGGTCCTTTCCATCCATGTCCACCCCGGCGGCCTTGGCGGCGGCCACGGCCGCGGCGTCATCGCTTATGGCTCCGAAGTCGAGGCCTGCGTACTCCTTCACCGCGTCGATCATGGGCAGGCGCCGCCAGCCGGGGGCCATGTTGATGGTGTTGCCGCCCCACTCCAGCTCATAGGTGCCCCGCAGCTCCATGGCGGCGGAGGACAATATGCCCTCCACATAGTCCATCATGGTCTCAAAGTTGGCATAGCTCTCGTACATCTCCAGGGTGGTGAACTCGGGGTTATGCTTGGTGTCCATGCCCTCGTTGCGGAAAATGCGGCCGATCTCATAGACCCGCTCCATGCCGCCCACGATGAGTCGCTTTAAGTTCAGCTCCGTGGCGATGCGCATGTACATATCCAGGTCAAGGGTGTTGTGGTGGGTGACGAAGGGCCTTGCGGCGGCGCCGCCCTGGATGGTGCCCAGCACGGGGGTCTCCACCTCCAGGTAGCCCCGGCTGTCCAGATACCGGCGCACATGGCTTATGAACCGGGTGCGCAGCTCGAATACCCGGCGGGATTCCGCGTTCATGATGAGGTCCACATACCGGCGGCGATAGCGCTGGTCGGTGTCCGTGAGGCCGTGGAACTTCTCCGGCAGGGGCCGCAGGCTCTTGGCCAGCAGCTCTATTTCATGGACATGGACGGAGATGGCCTCCGTGCGGGTCTTGAACACCTCCCCCGAGGCGCCCACGATGTCCCCCACGTCCCAGCTCTTCACCGCGGCCAGACCCTCAGGGCCCAGCTCGTTCACACTGACGTACAGCTGTATGCGCCCCTTGTCGTCCTGCAGGTCCATGAAGCCGGCCTTGCCCTGGACGCGCTTTGCCATGATGCGCCCGGCCACCTGCACCTGTTTCCCCTCCAGGGCGTCATAGTTGTCTTTGATCTCCCGGGAGAAATGGCTGCGGGTGAATTTGGTGATCTGGTAGGGGTCCTGCTGGGCGTCCTGGAGCTTGAAGAGCTTCTCCCGGCGCACGAGCATCTCGTCGGACAGGCCCTCAGGGGCGGTCCGATACCCCGGCGCGTACTGGAACATATGCTTCCCTCTCTTTTGTATAGTTGATTAGTAGGTAACGTTCAAAATCTCAAACTGGAGCTCCCCGGCGGGGGCCTCCACGGTGACGGTCTCGCCAATCTTGTGGCCGATGAGGCCCTTGCCGAAGGGGGAGTCGTCGGAGATGCGGCCGGCCATGGGGTTGGCCTCCTGGCTGCCCACGATCTGGTACTCCGCCTCCCTGCCCAGGCCCACATCCAGGACGGTGACCTTACTGCCGATGCTGATGACGCCGTTGCGGGTGCTGTGCTCCACGATCTCAGCGTTCTCCAGGAGATTCTTATACTCGGCGATCTTGGAATAGAGCTTGCCCTGCTCGGTCTTGGCCTCGTCGTACTCGCTGTTCTCCGACAGGTCGCCGTAGCTTCTGGCCTCCTTGATCAGCTCAGAAACCTCTTTTTCCCGGACGGTCTGAAGATATTCCAGTTCCTTGGCGATCTCCTCATACCGCTCCCGGCTCATTTTGTATTTCGCGTCAGCCATTTCCGATACCTCCGCTCTCATGAATTTTTATCCGCGAATATTATAGTTATCAAGCCCGGTCCTGTCAAGCGCCCAGCGCCTCCAGGGCCGCCAGCACCTGGGGATCCTCCTCCGGCTCCAGCCACCTCACGGCGTAGAGGCTGGTCTGTTCTTCATCCAGCCCGACCTCCACGTCCGGCACAAGGCCGCCCTGGGCGTACAGGTCCACGCCGTTTGGCGTCAGGTAGCTGTAGTGGGAAAGGTGCAGCGCGCCGCCGCCCCACAGGTCATACGTCACCTGGCTGCGGGATTTGCCGGTGGTAGGCTCACCCACCACCACAGCCCTGCCGTACTCCTGCAGCGTGGCGGCGAGGAGCTCCGCGGCACTGTAGCTCTCCCCATTCACGATCACCGCCATGGGCATGTCCAGGCATTCTGCATCCGAGGTGACCTCCATCTCCCGGCCGTTTTTGTCTGTCTGGCGGAAGATGGTCCCCTCCGGCAGGAGCCTGTCCAGCACCTTGGTGAGCTCCGGCACCTGTCCGCCGGGGTCGTCCCGCACATCGAAGATGAAGCAGTCCGCCCCCTGGTCAAGGAGCGCATCTATCATGTCCAGGACCTCCCCGCCCGCGCCGGCGTGGAAGTTCTCGATGGCGATATAGCCCACGTGGCCCCGCAGGATCTGGCCGCTCACCGGGGACTGGTATACCACCCCGCAGGACACGTCCACGTCCTCCTCCGTGCCGTCTTCATGGCGCACCGTGAGGCGCACCTGGCCGCCGAAGTCCGCCTGGATGATGGCCCGCAGGCCGTCGGTATCCATGTCCGCGGTGCTCTGGCCGTCGGCGGCCAGGATGAGGTCCCCCGCCGTCAGGCCCGCCAGCTGGGCGGGGCCGTCCTTTTCCGTCTGGACGATGCGGATGCCGCCGGCCTCCGTATCCCGGGTCACGGTGACGCCGATGCCCTGGTACTGGTTGGCCTGGTAGTCCTCGTAGGCCTCGTAGTCCTCGTCGTCCATGTAGTAGCTCCAGTCGTCCAGGCTGTAGGCCGCCGCGGCCAGGGCCGTGTCGGTGAGCTGGTCTCTATCATACTCCCCCACGTACCGGCTGTCCACCACGTGCAGGAACTGGGCGAACCGGGCCGTCTGCCAGAGGTTTTTGAATCCGCCGCAGAGGACGACCGCCAACCCGGCCGCCGCGATGACGCCCACCAGAAATCCCAGCTCCAGTTTTGTCCGGTCGTTCTTCATAGCCGCCTCATAAAAGACGGGCGGCCCGAAGCCGCCCCGTCCGAAAAGTACGTGTTTCTATCAATAGTAAGTGAAGCTCAGGGGGTTGATGGTGGCGCCGGTGGAGCTCACCCGGACCTCGAAGTGCAGGTGAGGACCGGTGGAGTTGCCGGTGGAGCCCACATAGCCCAGTACCTGGCCCTGGGCCACCGACTGGCCGTTGGACACGGCGATGCGGGACATATGGCCGTACAGGGTAGTATACCCATTCCCGTGGTTCACCATCACGCAGTTGCCATAGCCGCCGTTCCAGCCGGCCAGGATGACCGTGCCGGCCGCCGCGGCGTAGATGGAGCTGCCGTAGCTGGCGCCGATGTCGCACCCGGCGTGCAGGCGGTATATCTTGCCGCTGACCGGGTCGGTGCGCATGCCGTAGTGGGAGGTGATGGTGGTAGTGTAGCTGGGCCACATCATCCAGGCGCTGCCGCCGCCCCCCAGAGAGGCCGCGGGAGGCGAGGACCCTCCGCCCATGGCGGCCTGCTGCTCGGCCAGCTTCCGGAGCCGCTCGGCCTCCTCCGCCGCTTTGGCCTCTTTGAGTTCCTTCTCCTTCTGGACCACCAGAGCCGTGACCTCGGCCATGGTGGCCTCCTCCTGGGCCTTGACCTCGTTATACTCGTCGATGTCCGTCTCCATCTGGGCGATGATCTGACAGGCCGACGCGATATCCGCCTCCAGCTGGGCCTTCTTCTGCTCCTGCTCCTGGCGGCGGGTCTCGTTCTGGGCAAACATGACCTCCGCTTCGGCCTCCAGGGCCTCCACGTTCTCCCGGGCGGCCACATATTCCGCCTCCAGGTCCTCGTCATATTCCATGACCTCGCCCACCAGGTCCAGGCGGGTCAGAAGGTCGGAGAAGCTGCTGGCCTCGAACAGGACCTCTATGTAGTTCACATCTGAGGTCTCCTCCATGGCACGCAGGCGGGTGACCCAGCGCTGGCGCTGGTACTCCTCTTCCTTTCGGGCCTTCTCCAGGTCCTGCTGCATGTTGGCGATGAGGCCGTCGATGATGGCGATCTGCTCGTCGATGACTTGGATCTCCTCCTGGGCCAGCTGGTTCTTCTGGTCCAGCATCAGCTTCTTTTCCAGGGCGTTGGCCTTTTCATAGTCCAGGCTGTTGATTTCCGCCTGGATGTCGTCCATGCGCCCCTGGATGGCGCTGCGCTGCCCGTTCAGCTCGTCGATCTCGTCCTGTATCTCGGCGCTGGTCTGGGCATGGGCGGTGGGGGCGATGACCATGACCGTGATGGACAGGACCATCAGCACCACCAGGATGATGCACACGACGGATATGAATGTCTTGCGTTTCTTCATAGGGGTTCTCCTTTTTATGCCGGGGGTGGGTATGCCAAAGCGGCTCGTCAGCCGTAATATACGAAGCTCTCGGGGTCGTAGGTGGTATTGGGGTCGGCGTTGGAGCGTATCTCAAAGTGCAGATGGGGTCCCGTGGAGTTGCCGGTGGAGCCCACATAGCCCAGCACCTGGCCCTGGGCCACGGTCTGGCCGCTGTACACGGCGATGGAGGACATGTGGCCGTAGACGGTGGTGTAGCCGTTGTCGTGCATCACCATGACGCACTTGCCGTAGCCGCCGTACCAGCCCGCGGTGATGACCGTGCCGGCCTGGGCGGCCCATATCTCCGAGCCGTACCGGGCGCCGATGTCCACGCCGGCGTGCTTGCGCCAGTAGCCGTACAGCTCCAGGTACCGGGGGCCGTAGTAGCTTGTCAGCCACTTGGTGTAGCTGGGCCATATGAAGCCCGAACCGGTGACCGTGCCGGGCTTTGCCGCGCCCTCGGCGGCCTTGGCCTTTTCAAGCTCCTGCTGCTTCTCTTCTATAATGGCGGCCAACTCCGCCTTGGTGGCCTCCTCCGCCTCCAGGGCGGCCTTCACGTCCGCCAGGTTTGTCTGCATGGAGGCGATGACCTCGCAGGCGGCGTTGATGTCCGCCACCAGCTGCTCCTGCTTTTCCTGCAGCTCCGTCCGGCGCAGCTCATTTTCCGCCTTCAGCGCCTCGGCCCGGGCCTCCAGGGCCTCCACGTCCTCGCGGGCGGCGATATATTCCGCCTCCAGGTCCTCGTCATACTCCATGACCTGGCCCACCATGTCCAGGCGGGTCAGAAGGTCGGAAAAGCTGTTGGCCTCAAAAAGCACTTCTATGTAGTTGACGTCGCTGGTCTCCTCCATGGCCCGCAGGCGGCCCAG
>CANRKN010000073.1 GCA_947631215.1 uncultured Oscillospiraceae bacterium
GTGGTGACCCAGCGCATCGACAACCTGGCCGGCACCGGCGCGGTGAGCGTGGGCGGCAAGACCTGGTCCGCCCGCTCTGCCAATGGCGAGGCCATCGACCTGGGCGCCGTGGTGACGGCCCAGAGCATCCAGGGCGTGAAGCTCATCGTCTCTCCTGCCGAAAAAGCATCCAAATCATAAAAAGGAGGAAGATACCGTATGTACGATGTGAGTTCTGTAACGCATGTCTTTGGCCCGGCGTTCATCGCCCTGGCCGTCCTGCTGGTGATCGTCGTCCTTATCCGCAACATCCGGGTGGTGCAGCAGGCCCGGGCCTTCGTGGTGGAGCGGCTGGGCGCCTACCACGCCACCTGGAACGTGGGGCTGCACTTCAAGATCCCCTTCATCGAGCGCATCGCCAAGGTGGTGTCCCTCAAGGAGCAGGTGGCGGACTTCCCGCCCCAGCCCGTCATCACCAAGGACAACGTGACCATGCAGATTGACACGGTGATTTATTTTCAGATCACCGACCCGAAGCTTTATACCTACGGCGTGGAGAACCCCATGCTGGCCATCGAGAACCTGACGGCCACCACCCTCCGGAACATCATCGGCGAGCTGGAGCTGGACGAGTCCCTCACCAGCCGGGACACCATCAACGCCAAGATGCAGCAGATATTGGACGAGGCCACCGACTCCTGGGGCATCAAGGTCAACCGGGTGGAGCTGAAAAACATCACCCCGCCCAAGGAGATCCAGAACGCCATGGAGAAGCAGATGAAGGCCGAGCGGGAGCGGCGCGAGTCCATCCTCAAAGCCGAGGGCGAGAAGCGGGCCGCCATTTTGGAGGCCGAGGGCGAGAAGGAATCCGCCGTGCTCCGGGCCGAGGCCAAGAAGGAGGCCGCCATCCTGGAGGCCCAGGGCAAGGCCCAGGCCATCATCGCCGTGAACGAGGCCACCGCCGAGGGCCTGAAGCTGCTGAACCAGGCCGCCCCCAGCGATCCCATCGTGAAGCTGAAGGCCCTGGAGGCCTTCGCCGCCGCCGCCAACGGCCAGGCCACCAAGATCATCATCCCCTCGGAGATACAGGGCGTGGCCGGCCTCGCCGCCGGTATCGTGGAAGCCATCAAGGAGCCGGAAAAGAAATAAGTTTATGACAAAACCCCGGGACGCGTTCTGCGTCCCGGGGTTGCTATATGGAAATATTTTTCCTTACACTTTCGGCAATTCCTTCTTGACGCATTTCGCGCCGCCTTCGCTCATGGCCTTGGGAATGGCTACCTTTTTGTTGTTCCCCCCATAGGGACAGGTCCCGGGGCCTTCGAAGGCGCAGCCAATACAATTGACAGCTATAAACAACCGCTGCTCCTCCGGAAGATCACTTATGTCGATCGTGCCGCCGGTGACCTTTTCCAGGGCGTCCTCCTGTTCAGAGGTTAGCCCCCCCCCCGCATGGTTTTC
Source organism: uncultured Oscillospiraceae bacterium (assembly GCA_947631215.1). Next base: position 1,441 of record CANRKN010000073.1, read on the forward strand.
TTCTCTTCGTTCATGGTTTTTCCTCCTTATGTTATTTGTTGTATCTTAACTGTGTTCAGGACAGGTTTCATAGCCCCTCAAAGTATTGTACATCGTTATTGGGGTATAGGGGCAGTTCTTCCCACATTTCGTGCAGTTACCGCAATTTTTCGAGGTAAACTTTGAGACAAAGCTGGCCATTGCATCAAGCTCGCTGACGCTGAGCGCCCCGCCGGCGACCTTTTTCAGGGCGTCCTCCTGTTCAGGGGTTAGCCCCCCCCCGCATGGTTTTCTTGTCTTCGTTCATGGTTTTTTCCTCCCTAATAATATAATTTCATACAACCATATTAGCGGAACGCCGGGCGGCCGTCAATCGCTCTGCCCCGAATCGACAAAAACACGACCCGAATCACGCCCAACGCCGCATAAAAGCGGCATTTGCGTCTGTGTGGCCAAAGCAGCAATAAGCCCGCGCTCAAAAATGAGCGCGGGCTTGGTCTATAAGTTTTGTTCTCATTCCGTCGGTCCCAATTCCCCTACCATGCCCTCTTCCGCGGGCGGGGCGGGCTCCGGGGTCACCGGCTCGGGAGTGGCCGGTTCAGGCGTCACAGGTTCAGGCGTCACCGGCTCCGGCGTTATGGGCACCTCTGTGGGCGCGGGGGTATCCGTGGCTGGCACGTCCGTGGCCGGGGCGGCGGCCAGGGCCTGGAACACCACATAGAGGGTGTGGTTCTGGCGCACGTTGTCGAAGGTATAGGCCGTCTGAGTGGACACGTTGGCCCCGTCCACCAGTATCTGGGCGATCTCATAGCCCAGCTCCGGGGTGATGATGAAGCTCTGGTCGCTCCCCTCCTCCACGTCCACCGACCCGGAGGGGGACACGCTGCCGCCGCTGCCGGCGGTCACGGTGATGGTGTGGTACACCTTGGGGGGCGCGGGCACGTTGGTGGGCCTGGGAGGCATGGTGCCGGCCAGGTAGTCCCCGCTGGGGGCGGGCGACGGGCTGGCGCCCGGGTCCGCCAAGAGGTATTCCCGGGCAAGCAGATACCCGCCCAGCAGCACCGCCGCCGTGATGAGGATAGCCACCAGCCACTTCAGCGCCTTCGCGCCGCCTCCGCCGCCCCTGTCGGGAGGCGTCTCGTCATACTGCCGGGGCGGCTGGACGTATACCCGGGGCGGGGGCGTGGGGTCCGCCACCACCACCTTGGGCCGGGGCGGCGCCTCAGGCACGCTCCGGCGCTGGGACGGAGCACTGGGCTCCTCCTTCTCCCGGTCGTACACCCTGCGGAACACCGGGTCCGCAGGCGGCTCCTTCCGGGTGGGCAGGTCCGCGGTCAGGTCGTCCCCCTCGTCCCCGGCAGGCGCGGGGGCCTCATGGCGGCCCCGCTGGACGCCGGAGGCCGCGGTTTTTTCTCCCGCCGCCGGTTTGGCCGGGGCCGCCTTCCTGTCCATGGCCCGGCTCACCTGCTCCTCCAGGTCCGCTCTGTCCAGAAAGGCGTCAAGGTCGAAGCCGTCCTTTTGCGCCGGCTCTTCCTTCGTCCACTGGACCTCATCCCCGGAGGGGGTGCTATTTTTGTTCTCCTGGTCAAAACTCATTTTGCCCTACCTTTAGAACGCAATGTGTGGTATGATACTGCTACTAAACTATGCAGGAGGGCGCGCCATGGGACACAAGGCCCTTGTCACCGGCTCCTCCCGGGGCATTGGCGCCGCCGCCGCGCGGCGGCTGGCCGCCGACGGGTGGGACGTGACCGTACATTATAATACTTCCAAAGCCGCCGCAGAAGCGCTGGCGGCGGAGCTGGGGACCCGGGCCATAAAGGCGGACGTATCGGACCCCGCCCAAGTCCAGGCACTGTTCGCCGCCGCGGGCCCGGTGGACCTGCTGGTGTGCAGCGCCGGCGTAGCCGAATACGGTCTTCTCACCGATATGGACGAGAACGCCTGGCAGCGGCTTCTCGCCGTGAATACCGACGGGGCCTACCGCTGCTGCCGGGCCGCCATCCCCCACATGGTCCATGAGAAAGCGGGCAACATCATCCTCGTCTCCTCGGTCTGGGGTATCTACGGGGCCAGCTGCGAGGCGGCCTATTCCGCCTCCAAGGCGGCGCTGATAGGTCTGGGCAAAGCCCTGGCCAAGGAGCTGGGCCCCTCGGGCATACGGGTCAACGTAGTGGCCCCGGGCGTCATCGACACGGACATGCTGGCCCGGTTCGACTTCGCCGACCGCCAGGCGCTCATAGACGAGACGCCCCTGGGGCGCTTAGGCCAGCCGGAGGACGTGGCGGAGCTCATTGCCTTCCTCGCCTCGGACAGGGCCTCCTTCATCACCGGCCAGGTGATAGAGTGCTCCGGCGGTTTCCCAGCCGCTACCTAACTCGGCAATCATCCAAAAGCTCAGCCCGGTGACCAGCCCACGCAAGACCCGGTAAGCTGCAAAGCTCAGAACACCCCGGGCAAAAACAATGCAAGGCAGAAATAGGCCGCGGGGATGGAGAAGAGCATGCCGTCCATCTTGTCCATGATGCCGCCATGCCCGGGCATGAGGTGGCTGTAGTCCTTCACCCCGGCCATGCGCTTTATAAGGGACGCGGCCAGGTCGCCCACCTGCCCGAAGCAGCTGGCCACAAATGCCGTGAACACGCACAGCCAGAAGCTCCAGCCCAGTATCCAGGCGATGAGCGCGCCGGCTAGGATGGCGGCGGCGCCGCCGATGATGGTCCCCTCCCAGGTCTTGTGGGGGCTCACGATGGGGGCCAGCTTGTGCACGCCGCAGTACTTGCCGCCGATCATGGCCATGCTGTCGCAGGCCCAGGTGCCCAGCACGCCCAGCACCAGCGTCATGAGCCAGGCGTCGGACCCGGCGGCGTAGAGGATGATGGTGTAAAAGCCGAAGGGCCACAGGAGCAGGAAGAGCTCCGTCATGGCGAATTTCACGCCCCGCTCCGGCTTCAAAATGCCCCAGAACATGGCCGCGAAGGCCGCGAGAGCGTATACCGCCACCATCCAGCCCACGCTGGCATGCGCCAGGCACAGGACGGTCTGCACCGCCATATAGGCGATGGGCAGTATTTTGGAAGAAGGTACTCCGGCCTGGAACAGTACGCTCTGCAGCTCATAGGACGAGCACACCGCCAGGGCGAAGAAGAACAGCACCCTGGTGAACCTGCCCAGCAGTATGCAGCCAAAGGTGACCACCACGATGATCGCGGCGGGCAGCAGCCTCTTTTTGATATCCATATGAATCACCCCTGATTTTATATTATAATGCAATCATTTCCTGTTGGCAAGTGGGCAAAAAGCTGCCGGAGACGTCCGTCTCCGGCAGCTTCGCGTTATTGGTCTTACAGGAGTTTGATACCCGCGGCCTCGCAGGCGGCGTAGGTCACCTCGTCCCACACGCCGGACTGGACCTCGCCGATGTGGGCGCAGCCCATGAGGAGCATGCACAGCCGGCTCTGGCCAATGCCGCCGCCGATGGTGAGGGGCAGTTCCCCGGCCAGCAGGGCCTTGTGGAAGGGGAACGCCCGCCGGTAGTCGCACCCGGCCTCGGTGAGCTGGCGATCCATGCTCTCGGGGTCCACCCGGATGCCCATGGAGGATATCTCGAAGGCCCGGTCCAGCACGTGGTTGCGGAAGATGATGTCCCCGTTCAGCTCCCAGTCGTCATAGTCGGGGGCCCGGCCGTCATGGGGCTTGCCGGAGCGGAGATTCTTACCGATCTGCATGAGGAACACCGTCTCGTGGGCCTTGGTGAACTCGTTCTCCCGCTCGGAGGGGGCCAGATGGGGATACAGGTCCTCCAGCTCCTGGGTGGTGATCACGGTCACGTCCCGGCTCAAACGGGTCGTGATCTGGGGAAAGGCCCAGCGGACCTCGTCGCAGGTCATGCAGATAGCGTCCACGATGCGCTGTACCGTGTCCTTGAGGTACGCCACGTTCCGCTCCTCCGGGGTGATGATCTTCTCCCAGTCCCACTGGTCCACGTACACGGAGTGGAGGTTATCCAGCACCGGCTCATCCCGGCGGATGGCGTTCATGTCGGTGTACAGGCCGTTGCCCTCCCGGAAGTCATACTCCCGCAGGGCCCAGCGCTTCCACTTGGCCAGGGAATGGACAATCTGATACTCCCCCTCCCCCGTGGCGGGCACGTCGAAGCCAACAGGCCGCTCCACGCCGTTCAGGTCGTCGTTGAGGCCCGTGTCCGCCCGGACGAACAGCGGGGCGGACACGCGCTTTAAATTCAGCGCCGCCCGGAGGTTGGCCTGGAAATGGGACTTGATGAACTCGATGCACCGCTGTGTCTCATAGACGTCCAGCGCGGTCTTATATCCTTCTGGGATGGTCAGCATATCTTAGTCTCCTTATCGAACAGAGAATAACATTTCTCCATAAGTGGGATAGGGCCAGCACTTGGCGCCGGCGATGGTCTCCATCTCGTCCACGTAAATGCGCAGCTCGCTCATGGTGGCGAAGATCTTGTCCCGGCAGAAGTTGGAGAGCTCCTCGCAGGAGGCGATGTCAGCGCTCTCGGCGATGGCGTCGTCCAGGGTATCCGCGGCCTGGGCCGTCATGGCGGTGAGCTCGGAAAGGCGCTTGACGGAGGCCTTCTCATAGCTGACGTCGATGTCCGCGCCAAGGGCGGCCTTCGCCGCCGCGGCCTTGGCCACCTTGCCGCCGTAGAGGCTAACCGCGGGCAGCACGTCCTTGCGGACCATGTCGGACATGGTCATGGCCTCGATGCGGATGGTCTTGGCGTAGTTCTCCTGCATGATCTCGTAGCGGGCGCGCATCTCGGTCTCGGAAAAGACCTTGTTGCCCTCAAAGAGGCGAATATTCTTCTCCGCCAGATAGTGGGGCAGGGCCTCGGGGGTGGTGCGCAGGTTCAGAAGTCCCCGCTTCTCCGCCTCCTTCACCCAAGCGTCGTCATAGCCGTTGCCGTTGAAGACGATGCGGATGTTCTCCTTCACGGTCTCCTTGATGAGGTCATGCAGCTCAGCGTCAAAGTCGTCGGCGGCCTCCAGCCGGTCGGCGAAGCGGCGCAGCTCCTCCGCCACGGCGGTGTTGAGCACGATGTTGGCCTCGGAGATGGACTGAGAGGATCCGGGCATACGGAACTCGAACTTGTTGCCGGTAAAAGCAAAGGAGGAAGTACGGTTTCTATCGGTGGTGTCCTTGGGGAACCGGGGCAGGACGGAGACGCCCACCTTGAAGGGCTCCTTGCCGCCGCCGCTGTAGGACTCGTCGTTCATGAGGGCATTGAGCACGCCCTCCAGCTCGTCGCCCACGTAGACGGAGAGGATCGCGGGAGGGGCCTCGTTGGCGCCCAGACGGTGGTCGTTGCCCGCGCTGGCGACGGAGATGCGAAGAAGGTCCTGATACTCGTTGACCGCTTTGAGCACCGCGCACAGGAACGTGAGGAACTGGGCGTTCTCCGCGGGGGTGTCGCCGGGCTCCAGGAGGTTCTCGCCGGAATCGGTGGCCATGGACCAGTTGTTGTGCTTGCCGCTGCCGTTGACGCCGGCGAAGGGCTTTTCGTGCAGCAGGCACTCCATGCCGTGGCGCTTGGCGATGGTGCGCATCAGCTCCATGGTGAGCTGGTTGTGGTCCGCGGCGATGTTCACCGTGTCGTACAGGGGCGCCAGCTCATGCTGGGCCGGGGCCACCTCGTTGTGCTCGGTCTTGGCCACCACGCCCAGCTTCCACAGCTCGTCGTTCAGCTCCTTCATGAAGGCCGCTACCCGGGGCTTGATGGCGCCGAAGTAGTGGTCGTCCAGCTCCTGGCCCTTGGGGGGACGGGCGCCGAACAGGGTCCGGCCGGTGTAGATCAGGTCCTTGCGCCGGTCGTAGACGCTCTTGTCCACCAGGAAATACTCCTGCTCCGCGCCGGCGGTGGCCCGCACAGAGCTGGTCTCCGTGTCGCCAAAGAGCCGCAGGATGCGAAGGGCCTGCTTGTTGAGGGCCTGCATACTGCGCAGCAGCGGGGTCTTTTTGTCCAGGGCCTCGCCGGTGTAGGACACGAACGCCGTGGGGATGTACAGCACGCCGTCCTTCACGAAGGCGTAGCTGGTGGGGTCCCAGGCGGTGTAGCCCCGGGCCTCGAAGGTGGCCCGCAGGCCGCCGGAGGGGAAGCTGGAGGCGTCGGGCTCGCCCTGGATGAGCTCCTTGCCGGAGAACTCCATGATGGCCCGGCCGTCGCCGGTGGGATGGATAAAGCTGTCGTGCTTCTCGGCGGTGACGCCGGTCATGGGCTGGAACCAGTGGGTGAAGTGGGTGGCCCCCTTCTCCACGGCCCAGTTCTTCATGGCCGTGGCCACCACGGTGGCGATCTCCGGGGTCAGGCGCTTGTCATGGTGTATGCTCCGGATGACCTCCTTATAGGTCGCGTGGGGCAGGCGGGCCTGCATGACCGCCTCGGAAAACACCATGGAGCCAAACAGTTCAGTGGTATTGCTCATTTTCTTCCTCTCCTTATCCTCAAAAAGGTTTTATGCGATAAAACGAAAAAACGGCACGGGCACACGGAAATATCCGCGACGCCTTTGCCGTTTCAACACCTAGATTTTACTCTCTCTGCGCCCCCGATGTCAAGGGCGCGCACATTGGCGTTTCCCACAAAATAGCGCCGCTCATAGGGCCGCGATATCGGCATATGCCCCATTCTTCCCCGAGAAATTGACAAATGGGATGGGAGTGGGTAAAATCAGCATAAATAAAGGTATATCCCCGTCTTACCGCCATCCATTCTATGAAAGGAGGACCGCGCCGGTGCAGTCCCGCCCCTACGCTTCGCTTCTTCTGATCACCGCCTCCCAGGGCACCGCCGCCCATTTCGCGGCCTTCCTGCCGGAGGACCGCTTCGCCCCGGAGCTGAACGTATGCTCCCCCCTGGAGGCGAACTATGTCCTGGGCGAGACAGCCTACGACGTTGTGGTCATAGACGGCACCGTCCCCGCTGAGTCCGGTACGGACCTGGCCCGCTTCGCGGCGGAGAGCGGCGTGTCCGGGGTGCTGCTGCTGGCGGAGGAGGACGACTTCGAGGCCGTGTCGGCCCTGGCGGCGGAGCACGGCTTTATGGCCCTCAAGAGCCCCGTGGACCCCTCCCTTCTGAAACAGAGCCTGGGCATGATGGCGACCGTGAGCCAGCGGATGCACGCCCTGGCCTCCCGGGCCGAGCGCCTGCAGGCCAAGATGGACGAGCTGCGCCTGGTGGACCGGGCCAAGCTCATCCTCATCCAGCGGTTCAAGATGACCGAGAAACAGGCCCACCGCTTTATCGAGAAAAACGCCATGGACCGGTGCGTCACCCGCCGGGCCGTGGCCGAAAAGATCATCCGTACATACGACATATGAGAGGTGCATCCATGAAACACGAGGCAGTCCTCATCATCGACTTCGGCGGCCAGTACAACCAGCTCATCGCCCGGCGGGTCCGGGAACACCACGTATACTGCGAGCTGAAGCCCTACACCATCACCCTGGACGAGATCCGGGCCTTTGACCCTATCGGTATCATCTTCACCGGCGGGCCCAACAGCGTCTACGCCCCCGGCGCGCCCCAGGCGGACCCGGAAATATTCTCTCTGGGCGTGCCCATCCTGGGCATATGCTACGGCTGCCAGCTCATGGCCCACCATCTGGGCGGCCAGGTGACCCCGGCCCAGGAGGATACCGCACGGGAGTACGGCAAGACCCATACATACTTTGACCCCGCCTGCCGCCTGTTCAAGGGCCTGCCGGCGGAGAGCGTCACCTGGATGAGCCATGGTGACTATATGGCGAAGGTGCCCGAAGGGTTTACCCTCGCCGCCCGCAGCGACAGCTGCCCTAACGTGGCCATCGCTGACGAGGCCCGGGGCTTTTACGGCGTACAGTTCCATCCCGAGGTGAACCACACCGAGTTCGGCCGGGATATGCTCAAAAACTTCCTCTATGAGGTCTGCCATGCCCGGGGCGACTGGACCATGGAGGACTACAAAAATACCGCCATCGCCTCCCTGCGGGAGAAGATCGGCGCAGGCAAGGTGCTGCTGGCCCTGTCCGGGGGCGTGGACTCCTCCGTGGCGGCGGCCCTGCTGGCCGAGGCCGTGGGCAGCCAGCTCACCTGCGTGTTCGTGGACCATGGCCTGATGCGCAAGGATGAGGGCGACGAGGTGGAGGCCGCCTTCGCCCCCTGGCCCATCAACTTCGTCCGGGTCAACGCCGAGGCCCGGTTTTTGGAAAAGCTGGCCGGTGTGTCCGAGCCGGAGCGGAAGCGGAAGATCATCGGCGAGGAGTTCATCCGGGTCTTCGAGGCCGAGGCCAAAAAGATCGGCGCGGTGGATTATCTCGCCCAGGGCACCATCTACCCCGACGTGGTGGAGTCCGGCACCGGCGACGCCGCCGTCATCAAGAGCCACCACAACGTGGGCGGCCTGCCCGACTATGTGGACTTCAAGGAGATCGTGGAGCCCCTGCGGCTGCTCTTTAAGGACGAGGTGCGGCAGCTGGGCCGGGAGCTTGCTCTGCCCGAATACCTGGTCTCCCGCCAGCCCTTCCCCGGGCCGGGCCTCGCCATCCGCGTCATCGGCGAGGTGACGAAGGCAAAGCTGGACACTCTCCGTGAGGCGGACTTCATCTTCCGGGACGAGGTGGCCAAGGCCGGCTTGGAGAATACCATGGACCAGTACTTCGCCGTGCTGACCAACATGCGCTCCGTAGGCGTCATGGGCGACGACCGGACCTATGACTACACCCTGGCCCTGCGCAGCGTCACCACCTCCGACTTCATGACCGCCGACTGGACGCGCATCCCCTACGAGGTGCTGGACGCCGTCTCCACCCGCATTGTCAACTCCGTCCCCGGCGTCAACCGCATCGTCTACGACATCACCTCCAAGCCCCCCTCCACGATAGAGTGGGAATAACTGACAAAACCCGCAAAGCCTTGAAAACACTGGGTTTTTGAAGCGGAAACGGGGCATTTGATAGC
>CANRKN010000074.1 GCA_947631215.1 uncultured Oscillospiraceae bacterium
GCTTTATTCATTGCTTTCCTCCTTCGGTTATTGGTTGTTCGGCCGGTAACGGCGGCCGCGCAACATGACCCGTCTGCTCATGCAGACTTGCGGGTTTGCGTACTTAATTTAATGTGTGCCTTACAGCTTGATCTCGATCTCCACGCCGGCGGGCAGCTCCAGGCTCATCAGGGCCTCCACGGTCTTCTGGGTGGGGTTCATGATGTCGATGAGGCGCTTGTGGGTGCGGCGCTCGAACTGCTCACGGCTGTCCTTATCTTTGTGGACGGCGCGCAGGATGGTGACGACCTCCTTCTTCGTGGGCAGGGGGATGGGGCCGGAGACGCGGGCCTCGGTGCGCTTGGCGGTCTCCACGATGGTCTCGGAGGCCTTGTCGATCAGCTGGTGGTCATAGGCCTTCAGGCGGATGCGGATCATTTTCTTGTTGGTTGCCATTGTTTTCCTCCATTGTTTTGTACGAGTTTTACGTATTCCCGCACGGCTGCCGGTCAAATCTGTACACTGTTCCGTGCGTATCAGACCCTGCCCCAAAAAACATACCGGCTCCGCCGGTGTTTTTCTCTCAGGCGATATACGCGGTACAGCTCGACCGTTCCGTCCGATTCCAGGGCCTTTCGGCCCCCGGACTTGCTCCCCGGAAGTTCCCGCCCGTCGGCGCAATCTCCCGGTTCATCGCATGGCGCAATGCTCCCGCCGGAGCAGCGCGCTCTAATAAAATACCAAAGATACCCCTTGATGTCAAGGGGTATCTTTCTGAATATGCAAAAAATTTTGGATTTTTCTTCTAATTTTTATAGCTCGAAGGGATGGGGCATCAATTGGCTGAGGCGATAGCTCACATACCGGCCGCCGGAGCGGGTGCACAGCACCTCCATATCCCCCTTGCCCACGAATTCGCTGAGCACCTGCCGGCAGGCGCCACAGGGCATGCAGTAGTTCTCCCCTTCTCCATAAATGGCGATGCGGACGAACTTGCGCCGGCCCTCGCTGACGGCCTTCACCACGGCGGTGCGCTCGGCGCATATGGTGGAGCCCAGAGCGCCGTTCTCCACGTTGCAGCCGGTGTACACCGTCCCGTCGGCGCACTCCAGCGCGGCCCCCACGGGAAAGTGGGAATAGGGCACATAGGCGTTCTGCGCGGCCTCCCGCGCCTTGTTGAGAAGCTCCCGGTCAGTCATAGGTCTATCCCCCGTTTTCTATATCTCTCCGCCCTGGGCGGCTTATATTTATTATGTAGCAGACCTTAATCCAAGTCCACCTTCCAGTCCCGGATATCCACGAAGAAGTTGTCCTGGTTGGGGCTGATGGTGCTGAGCACGCCCCGGTGGTAGAGCACCTGGGTCTTCTCGAAGCACACAGCGGTGATGGGGGCGGTCTGGGCGATATACTGGTAGAGGTTCTCAGTGCTGATCGCCAGATTGTCTCCTGTGGAGCCGAGGAACGCTTGGATGTATCCGGTCAGGTTGGGGTCAGAGATGCCGCCGAAGTTCAGGCTCCCGCCGGGGCTCACAAGCTGGGACAGGTCCCAGTCGTTGCATATCTTCACCTCGGCGTAATAGAGGTCGTAGCCCCCGTCCTTCAGCGCCGCGTCAAAGTCAGCGGCGTTCAGCTCCCGCATAGTCACGTTGAAGCCGATGTCCCGGAGCACGCCGGCGATCTGCCGGGCGGCAGCCAGCTTGGCCGGGCTGTCGGAGCAGACCAGGAAGATGACGTTGGCGGGGATGCCGCCCAGTTCGATGACCCCGTCGTAGTCCACGTCCGTGGCCCCCAGGTTCTGCAATGCGACGTCCAGGCTGTCCCGGGAGTAGCCCAGGGTCCGGGCAATGGATTTGGGGTACAGGGCGCTGTTGGGGTGGATGGGCAGCTCCGCGACCTCCGCCGAGCCCTGCATGGCGCCGGAGACGATGGTGTTCCTGTCGATGGCGTAGGTGACGATGGAGCGGTAGATGCCCTGACCGAAGATGGGGCTCAGCGCGTTGTAGCCTATATAGTGCAGGTTCGTGGTGTCCACATATTTGATGATGTTGGACGTGGAGTAGCCCAGGCTGGACATATCCATGGGGTTGTTGGTCACCATGTCCAGGTAGGAGTCCTCAAAGGCCTGGAGAATGTCCTCCGAGGCCACGTATTTTTTAAGATGTATGGTCTTCAGGCTCATGGCCCCGGCGCCGGGGTAGTTGGGGTCCAGGTCCAGGGCGTTGCCCCGGCTGTTCAGCTTATAGGGCCCCGTGCCGGCGGGGAGGCTCGAATAGCCGCTGCCGCTCTCCACGCAGGGGATGGTGAGAAGCTCATAAAACCGCCAGTTGGGCTGGCTCAGGGTGACGGTGAAGCTCTCCTCGTCCAGGTAGCCCACGCTGGTGACGTTGGCGAAGCGCTTGGCGTATCTGTCGCTGTACCGGGCCTGATCGATGGTGGCCACGGCGTCGGAGCCGGTCATATGGCCGCCGGAGTGGAACTTTCGGGAGGTGTCCACGTAGAACGTCCAGTGCATGCCGTCCTCGGTCTGCCAGCTGGTCACCAGGTTGGGCTGGGCCTCGAAGGAGCTGTCCGCGTTCACCAGCGTCTCGAACATGAGCATGCTCACCACCTTGTTCCAGTGGCTGTTGGTGGTGTAGGGGTTGAAGGACTCGCCGTCCACGCAGTTGAGGGAGAAGATATGGTCCGCCTTGTAGGTGTCCGCCAGGGCCTGGCCGATGCTCTGGCCCTCCGCGGGGGCGGGAGTGGGCGAGGCCTCGGCCGCCTCGGACATCTCCACCGGCATCTCCATGTGCAGGTCGCACCCGGCGAGGCCCAGGGCAAATGCCCCGGCCAGCAGCAGGCATATGGTCTTTTTCAAAAAAGGTCTCATAGCATGATAAGGTTGGCCTGAGAGCCCCGATCCGCCCCCATGGAGCGGTGGGACCAGAACCTGTCGGGATGGCACATGGTGCACACCCCCAGCTCGTCGATGTTCTCCTCCGAAAGGCCCAATTGGATGAGCCTTCTGTGCACGGCGCCGGGCAGGTCCACCCGGTACTTCCCCTCTTCTTTCTCATCGGGGCCATAAAGGCCTTCGGTTTCTCCGTTCAAAAGCTTCTCTATGGCCTGGGGCACCTCCGGCCCCGTCTGAAAGCAGCACCGGCGGATGCCGGGGCCGATGGCGGCCCGGATATGCTGAGGGCTCGCCCCCAGGGATACCATGGCCTCCACGGCGTTTTTCTCGATGTCCGCCACGGTGCTGCGCCAGCCGCAGTGGACGGCGGCGATGACGCCGGCAACGGGGTCCAGCATGAGCAGCGGCGTACAGTCGGCGGTGAACACCGCGAGGGGCAGTCCCTTTTCCTTGGTCACATACCCGTCCGCCCCGTCCCAGGGGGCCGGCTCGCCGATGGCGTGGGCGTCCTCCCGGCGGGCGATACGCACAGTAGTGCCGTGGACCTGCCGCCCATGGACGAAGCGGGCGGTGTCTATGCCCGCCGCGGCGCCGAAGCGCCGCCAGTTCTCCTGGACGTTGGAAAGCGTATCGCCCCGGGTGGCGCTCAGATCGAGGCTTTCAAATATGCCCCCGCTCACCCCGCCCCGCCGGGTGGAAAACCCATGGGGACAGGTCAGGAGCTTGCTTTGCAGTATCTCCGCGGCCATATCACTCATTGCGGCCGCAGCACTCTTTATACTTCAGGGGCCGGCTGCCGTCGGCCTTCCACTTGCCGCAGGGGCAGGGGTCGTTGCGGCCCGGCTTTTTGATCTTCTTGACGGGCTGGCGCTTCACGGAGCTGTCGCCGCCCACGTTGTTCACGTTGGCCTTGGCGGCGGCCTTGCGCTCAATGGTCTGCTCCTTGCGGACCCGGACGGTGAAGATGCGCCGGACCACCTCGGCCTTGATGCCGTTGATCATGGCCTCGAACATCTCGAAGCCCTCCTGCTTGTAGGCGTCCACGGGCTTCACGTTGCCGTAGGCCCGCAGGCCGATGCCCTGGCGCAGGTCGTCCATGGCGTCGATGTGGTCCATCCAGTACTCGTCCACCACCCGGAGCATGACCACCCGCTCCAGCTCCCGCATGAGGGGCGTGCCGTCGGGCATGAGGCCGAACTCCTGCTCCCGGCGGGCGTAGACCTGGTCGGCGATGGCCAGGAGCTTTTCACTCAAAGCGTCCACAGTCAGGACAGACAGGCCCTGCTCGGGCACGGCGATCTGGCCCTTAGTCAGGAAGGTCTGGTAGAAGGGCTCCAGGATCTCCTCCAGCTGCTCGGCGCTCTCGGGGTGGCCGGTGTGGCCCAGGCCGTCGGACACGTCGGAGCGTATCACGTCCTCTATCATGTTGTGCACGTATCCGCGGATATCCTCCCCGTCCAGCACCTTCCGGCGCTGTTCGTAGATGATGTTCCGCTGCACGTTCATCACGTCGTCGTATTCCAGGGTGTTCTTACGGGCCTGGAAGTTCCGGCTCTCCACGGTCTTCTGGGCCTGCTCGATGGCGTTGGAGAGCATCTTCTGGTCGATGGGGGTGTCCTCGTCCAGGCCCAGGGTCTCCATCATACCCATGATCCGCTGGGAGCCGAACAGGCGCATCACGTCGTCGGTCATGGCGATGAAGAACCGGCTCTGGCCCGGGTCGCCCTGGCGGCCGGAACGGCCCCGGAGCTGGTTGTCGATGCGCCGAGCCTCATGGCGCTCGGTGCCCAGGATGAACAGGCCGCCCGCCGCCCGGACCTGCTCGGCCTCGGCGGAGGTGATCTTCTTGTGCTCGGCCTGGCGCTCGGCGAACATCTTCCGGGCGGCCAGGATGGTCTCGTCGTCGGTATCGGCAAAGCCCGTGGCCTCGGCGATGACCTCCTCGTCGAACCCGGCCTTTTTCAGGTCCTGACGGGCCAGGTACTCGGCGTTGCCGCCCAGCATGATATCCGTGCCGCGGCCGGCCATGTTGGTGGCGATGGTGACGGCCCCCAGCTTGCCCGCCTGGGCCACGATCTCCGCCTCCTTCTCGTGGTGCTTGGCGTTCAGCACGTTGTGGGGCACGCCCTGGCGTTTTAAGAGGCCGGAGAGGTACTCGCTCTTCTCGATGCTCACCGTGCCCACCAGCACCGGCTGGCCTTTTTCGTGGCACTCGATGATCTGGCGGATGATGGCCCGGTTCTTCCCCGCCTCGTTTTTGTATACCACGTCGGGGCTGTCGATGCGGATGACCGGCTTGTTGGTGGGGACTTCAATAATGTCCAGGTTGTAGATGGAGGTGAATTCCTCTTCCTCGGTGAGGGCGGTGCCCGTCATGCCGGAGAGCTTTTCATACAGGCGGAAATAGTTCTGGAAGGTGATGGTGGCCAGGGTCTTGTTCTCCCGCTGGACCTCCACCCGCTCCTTGGCCTCGATGGCCTGGTGCAGGCCCTCGGAATACCGGCGGCCCAGCATGAGCCGGCCGGTGAACTCGTCCACGATGATGACCTCGTTGTCCTTCACCACGTAGTCGATGTCCCGCTTCATCACGCCGTGGGCCTTGATGGCCTGGTTGATGTGGTGGGTCAGGGTAGTGTTTTCAAGGTCCGACAGGTTCTCCACACCGAAGTACTGCTCCGCCTTGGCGATGCCGTTGGCGGTCAGGGTGGCGGTGCGGGCCTTCTCGTCCACCAGGTAGTCCGCGTTCTCGTCCGCGGTCTCGATCTCCTCCTTCTCCTCCACGGCCACCACCACGCCCTTGCGCAGGCGGCAGACGAAGTCGTCCACCTGGCGGTACATGTCGGTGCTCTCATCCCCCTGACCGGAGATGATGAGGGGGGTGCGGGCCTCGTCGATGAGGATGGAGTCCACCTCATCCACGATGGCGAAGAAGTGGCCCCGCTGGACCATGTCCCGCTTGTACAGGGCCATGTTGTCCCGCAGGTAGTCGAAGCCCAGCTCGTTGTTGGTGCCGTAGGTGATGTCGGCGTTATAGGCCTTCTGCCGCTCCTCCCGGGTGAGGCCGTGGACGATGAGGCCCACCTCCAGGCCCAGGAAGCGATGGACCTTGCCCATCCACTCCGAGTCGCGCCTGGCCAGGTAGTCGTTCACGGTGACGATGTGCACGCCCTGGCCCTCCAGGGCGTTCAGGTAGCTGGGCAGCACGGCCACCAGGGTCTTGCCCTCGCCGGTCTTCATCTCGGCGATGCGCCCCTGATGCAGGACGATGCCGCCCAGAAGCTGCACGTAGAACGGCCGCATGCCCAGCACGCGGTCCGCCGCCTCCCGCACGGTGGCGAAGGCCTCGGGAAGGATATCGTCAGTGGTCTCCCCTGCCGCCAGCCGAGCCTTGAACTCGCCGGTCTTGGCCTTGAGCTGTTCGTCCGTCAGGGCCTTATATTCGTCCTCCAGGGCCACGATCTTGTCCGCCAGGGGGCGGAGCTTTTTCACCTCGCGGGATGAGTGGCTGCCGAAAATCTTGTCCAGGATCATGGATAGCGCCTTTCTCAAAGCAGCGGGCCGGGCCCGCCGCCGGATATCATTATTTGGGGCCGCCGGGGCGGCCGCATACACAACACTGCATTATAACACAAGCTTTACCCCTTGAAAAGAGGCAAAACGGCGGGGCGTTTCCGTCCCGCCGTGGATGCCGCCTGGTGTCAGTAGTTCTTCACGCCCTCGGGGCTGTCGATGATCATGACGCAGCTGGACTTCACCCACTGCATCACCTTCACCATGTCCGCCTCGGGGATGGCCACGCAACCCAGGGTGGGCTCGCCCGAGGAGCAGTGCAGGAAGATGGCCGAGCCCTCGCCGGGGACACGCTGGCTATTGTAGTCCAGGGCCAGCACGTAGTTATAGGACGCGCCCGCGGCCGCCAGATGCTCCGCGCTGGACCAGTCCGGCTCCACCTCGTCGGCGGACACGAATTGGTTATAGTACTTGGAATTGCTGTCGTCCACCCAGTAGTGGCTGTCGTTCAGCTTCGTGTAGGGGATGGCGCAGCCTGGGTCGTCCTGGATGCCGAAGGCCTTGATGAATTTATACTGCCCCACGGGGGTCTTGTCGTCCCCCTCGGAGGCCTTGCCGATACCGCCGGCGCCCACGAAGCCCTTCGTTTCCAGCACCTGTTTCCAGGCGCCGCCGCTCTTTTCATAAGCCGTGACGGAACAGGTCGTCCCTTCCGCCGCCACGATCAGCAGCTGATCGGTCCCCGCCGCGGCCTTCAGGTCCTTCACCCAGCTCTCCTCCGGCCGGGGCTGCCAGGTAAGACCGGCGTCCTTGAATCGCATAAGCATGGTGCATACCTCCGCTCTCGTGGCAGACCCCCCGGGCCGCAGGGTCCCGCCGGTGTCGCCCTCTATGATACCTCTTTCCAGCGCCCAGCGCATGCCCTCGCGGGCGTAGCTGTCCACGCTCTGGCCGTCCCTATACTCCCCCAGCCTGTCGCCGGAGACTTTCGGAGAGCCGGCCATGCGGTAGAGCATCACCGCCAGCTGCTCCCTTGTCACGTTGCTGTCCGGGTCGAAGACCGTGGCGCTCGTGCCGGTGACCACGCCCTCGGCAGCCGCCCAGGCCACCGCCTTTTTGTAGTAATCCTGCTTCAGGTCACCGAAGGGGGCGCTCCCCGCCGGCTCCGGCATGCCCGCCAGGCGGTGGAGCATAGTGACGGTCTGGGCCCGGCTGGCCGCGCCCCAGGGCTTGAAGGTATCCTCGGTCATGCCGTTGACGATGCCCTCTTCGTAGGCATGCATCACGCTCTTGTAGTACCAGTCCTTGGAGGTAACGTCCGTGAAGGGGCTGTCCGTCTCCTCTGTCACCTTCACCTGGAGGACGCCTTTTTCCGGGGCAGTCATCTCATACCAGTGGTATTTGCCCGCGTACCCGTCCAGAACCGTGCCCACGCCCTCCGCCGTCAGGACATAGTCCTTATGGATGGCGATCAGCACCTGGCTGTATGCCGGGACCTCTCCCTCAAATGCCTCTTCCCACGCGCTGCCGTCCACGCTGTAGCGTACGATCGGGATCGCCTCTTCCCCGGGGTACCCCTCGGGCAGCTCCAGAGAGGCCTGCACGGCTGGCATGACGATGACGGTCACCCCGCCGTCCCAGTCCGCGTCCGACAGATACATATAGTCGTACATCTCGGTACGCTGGCCGGGGACAACGGCGGCAATGTTATAGGCGTCGCATTCCGCCGTAGCCACGGCGAGGTACCCCGCCGGCCGCCGCACCTCCACAGAAATGCGGTCGGTGAAGGAATATCCGTCGGTCAATATCTGGCCGGCGCCCGGGGCATCCGCGGCCAGGCGGACCACCGCCTTGCCGGAGGCGTCGTCGATGCGCAGGAAGGCAGTCCCCTCCGGGTCTGCGGTGACGGTGACGGTCTCGGCGTCCGGGTCCACCTCGGCGTAATAGAGGGAGTATCCGGCCTGGGCGTCGGACGGACCCAGGTACTGCACAGAGCCGTCCTCCACCCGCAGGCGGGCCCCCTGCTTCACATAGACGGGGAACCGTCCGCCCTCGGGGAGATTGCGTATCTTGTTGGTATAGAGGAACAGGTCCTCTTCCCCATTGTTTTCATACCGGATGGCCGGGCGCATCACGTTGCTGTCCGCCTCGTAGACGTGCACATAGAGGTGTGTGGCGTCATCGTTCACCTGTATCCGGGCGGTCAGGCACTGGGCGTCGTCGGGGGTCTGGGTGGTATATTCCAGCGTGCCGCCGTCCACATTCACGTCGTGGCCGGTCCGGACCACCAGGTCGATGGCCGCCCCGGCGGGCACGGTCTGGTTATCGTACAGCACCATGGCGTACTTCTTTCCGCCGGCCGTCCAGCTCTGGATGGACCAGTCCGGGTCCTCCACCCATAGGGGGATGTCCCGGGCCGCCGCCGGCGCCGGCGCATCCGTCCCGGCGGGCGGTTCCGTCTCCACGGGGGCCTCCGTCTCCATGGGAGCTTCCGTTTCAGAGGGCTCCTCTGTCTCCGCGGGCGTCTCCGTATCGGCGGGCGTCTCCGTCTCCGCAGGCGCCTCTGTCTCCACAGGGACTTCCGTCTCCACGGGGACTTCCGTCGCAGCGGGCAGTTCCGTTTCCACAGGCGCCGGCGTCTCGTCCGGCGCCCCGGCGGCATAGACCGGTCCCGCCGCGCCCAGCGTCATCAGCGCCGCCAAAAGAAGGCATATGGCTTTTCTCTTCATCGGTCACCCACTCCCCTCCGGCCCGGCCGGAACGTTCTGCTTCTCCATTGTGTGTCATAGAATTATGTCTATTATAGCATGCCCCAAACGCTCATTCATCAAAAAGCGGTTACAATTTACATAATATTGCCGGAATTTTATAAAAAACCGCCCCGAAAAGGGGCGGTCTCGTCTTGCTTTTGTCAGGCGGCGGGCTCGTAGGTGAACTGGATGAAGCTGCCGCTGCCGGCGTCGGCCATGATCATGTACCCGGCCTGGTCATAGGTGAAGGCGGGCGCGCCGTTCAGGCCGAAGGAAAGGCCCGGCTGGCCGTCGCCGGCGGGGATCTCGGCGTAGAAGTTCGCGCCGTCGGGCTTCAGGGCCCCGTCCTGGTAGAAGATGCTGTAGCGCAGCTGGAAGAACTGGTCCTCCTCATAGCTGTATTCCCAGTAGTTGGAGGGGGCGCCGTTGTCGAACGTGACCATGTTGGCGATGAGCCGGTCCTGGTCGTCATAAGTATACTCGTTCATGTAGGACCAGCCGTACTGGAGCATCTGGTTGTCGATGGTGGTCACCCGGTCCTTTTCGTCATAGGTATACACCCGGCGCTGGAACTCCTCCCCGTCGTTTTTCTGCAGTATGGAGGCAGGGAAGCCGTTGGGGGCGTATTCATACTCGTAGGTCAGCGTACTGGTCATGGTCTCGCCGTTGGATACTATTTCGGTGACGTCCTGGGCGATGTACCCCTCGTCGTTATAGGTGGAGGTGACCGTGGACTGCTGGGAAGCCTCGCCTCCCATGTAATAGGTGTTGGCGTCCACAGTCACATGGCCGTCTCCGTCATAGTCGGTGACCTCGTCGATGCTCATCTGCTCGTCAGGATAGGTCACCTGGTGCCGCTGGCTGAGCTTGCCGTTTTCATCGTAGGTCAGCTCCACGGTCTGGTAGAGCTTCCCGGAGTCGTAGATCTCCACCTTCGTCAGCCGCACGGGGCTGTCCCCCGCCGCCAGGGCGGGAACCGAGAGGCAGAACGCCATCGCCAGCGCCAAAAGCATACTTACAGTCTTTTTCATATCGTGCCTTTCTCGTATAATAAGTTTGAAAGTTAATAATCCAGATATCAGCAGGCTTAGAGATGCCCGTGATACAATAGCTGTAG
>CANRKN010000075.1 GCA_947631215.1 uncultured Oscillospiraceae bacterium
GTGTTGTCCCGCACGGCGACGATCTTGCCGATGATGCCGCCGATGGTGGTGATGGTGTCGCCCACGGACAGGTTGTCCCGCATCTCCTGGGCCTTCTTCTTCCGCTTGTTCTCCGGGCGGATCATGAAGAAGTAGAACACGGCGATGAGCACGACCATCATGAGGATCATGCTCAGTCCGCCGCCGGCAGCGGAACCCGTAGCAGCAGCGGCGTCACCGGTAGTGGCGGCGGCGGGAGCGCAGCCGGACACGGCCAGCGCGCCCACGGCGACTATAAGAGCAAGGGCCAGGACCCTGATAAGACGGGAAAGTTTCATCTGATTACCTCCAAATGTATTACCGTTATTATAATGTGTATCAGATACGGGTGTCAAGCAGTTTTGCGTATTTTGCCCGATAAGCGGCGAAGGTGCCCTCCTCCAGGGCTGCGCGGATCTCCTCCATGAGGTGGTTGTAAAACCAGAGGTTATGCATCACCGCGAGCCGCAGGCCCAGGGCCTCCCCGGCCTTGAAGAGGTGGCGCACATAGGCCCGGCTGTACCGCCGGCACACGGGACACCCGCAGGCCGGGTCGATGGGGCTCTCGTCCCGGGCGTATTTTTCGTTTTTCAGGTTGATGATGCCCTCTTTGGTGAAGAGGTGAGCGTGGCGGCCATTCCGGGCGGGCATGACGCAGTCAAACAGGTCCACCCCCCGCCAGATGCCCTCGATAATGTTCCCCGGCGTGCCCACGCCCATGAGGTACCGGGGCCGATCGGCGGGCATATGCTCCTGCACCAGCTCGATGGTGTCGTACATCTGCTGATGGGTCTCCCCCACCGCGAGGCCGCCGATGGCGTAGCCGGGCAGGTCCAGCTCCGCGATGGCCTTCATGTGCTCCACCCGCAGATCGGGATATATGCCTCCCTGGTTGATGCCGAAGAGCATCTGCCCGGGATTCACCGCGCCGGGCGCGGCGTTATATTCCGCCAGGGCCTTTTTGCACCGGATGAGCCAGCGGTAGGTGCGCTTGGTCGCCGCTTCAAAATACTCCCGGGGCGAGGGGATCTTCACGCACTCGTCGAAGGCCATGGCGATGTCGGAGCCCAGATTCGCCTGGATGCGCATGCTCTGCTCCGGGCCGATGAACAGGTGCCGGCCGTCCACATGGCTCTGGAAGGCCACGCCCTCCTCGGTGATCTTCCGAAGGCCCGCCAGGGAGAACACCTGAAATCCGCCGCTGTCCGTGAGGATGGGCCCGTGCCAGCCCATGAACTTATGCAGGCCGCCCATGTCCCGGATGAGCTCGTCCCCGGGGCGGACGTGGAGGTGGTAGGTGTTGGACAGTTCTACCTGGCAGCCCAGGTCCTCCAGGTCCTTGGCGGACAGGCCCCCTTTTATGGCGGCCGCGGTGCCCACGTTCATGAAGGCCGGGGTCTGGACCGTGCCGTGGGGCGTGGTGAACTCCCCCCGCCGGGCATGGCCCTCGTCCTGTTTCAAAAGTCTGTACATATGCCCTCTCGCTCACACATCATATCGCCATACGTTGGGACCCTTCCATGTCCCATCGGCGTATTTTTCCTTCCAAACGCGATCCCGCTCCGCCAAGCCGCTGCCGTCGTCCCGGCAGAGGTCGTCCGCGATCTCCAGGATCACGTCCTTCAGCTCCAGATGCTCCGTGAACTTCTTGGGGACGGCCGCCAGGCCCATGTAGGCGCCCAGGATGTTGCCGGTGACGGCGCCGGTGGAATCGCTGTCGCCCCGGTGGTTCACGGCGGCCACCAGAGCCTTTTCCATATCGTCACTGTATTTGAGCGCACAGTATACCGCGATGGCCAGCGCCTCGTCGCCGGTCCAGCCCTCCCCCAGGCTGTGGATGGCCTCCAGGTCGTCCGACGCGGTGCGGGCAAGCTCCATAGCCCGCTCCATCAGGGCGGCAAACTGCCCGATGTGGGGCGCGGCGGAAAACTGGCGCTTTACGGCGTCCAGCGCGTCCGCCGCCGCGCTCTCCGGGACAAATCCCTCCCCGTGTACCAGCACGCCCACCATGTGAGTGAGCATAGCCGCCGGCAGCCAGGCCAGGTCGCTTCCGTGGGTCAGCGCGGCGCACCGGGCGCCGAAATAGTCCGCGTCGTCCCGGGACACGCCCGCCTGCCCGGGCGCCCAGAGCCCCACGGGCGCGACGCGCATCACGCCGCCGCAGCCGCGGCTGTCGTTCTGCGGCTCCTCTATAGTCCCCAGCCTGCCCACCAGGGCGTTCATGCATGTATTGCCCGGCGCGCGGGTCGCCCAGAGCGCCGGCACGTTGGTCAGCCAGGTATGCTGCTCTGCCGCCCGCAGCGGCCGGCCCGTCTGGGTGCGCAGCCAGTCCTTATAGCTCCTCCATACGGAATACGCCGGATTGATGCCCTGCGGCTCCGCCGCCAGCAAGCCCGCCGCGGTGAACAGGGTCATCTGGGTGTCGTCGGAGATCAGCGCCAGGCCGCTCCGGAGCACCGGCGTTCGGATACCGCGCCAGCCGTAGCAGCCAAAGATGGCGCTCTCCCCCATGAATTCCACGGGATAGCCCAGCGCGTCTCCCGCCGCACCGCCCAGCAGGCAGCCTCTGAATTTCGATATATCGCCCATAATGTCGTGACCTTTCTGTGAACGAACACGGCGTCTTCACACGAAAATTTCCGTAAAAAGTATTGTAGCATATCTTCCCGATATGTCAAATAAAAGGCCGGGAGCGCTCCCGGCCTTTTGTAACGAACGGGTCATATGCCCGTCTAACTGTCAGTGGATGAACATGGCGTCGCCGAAGGAGAAAAAGCGGTACTCCCGCTCCACGGCTTCTTTGTAAGCCGCCAGGATGTTCTCCCGACCCGCCAGGGCGGACACCAGCATCACCAGCGTGGAGCCCGGCAGATGGAAGTTGGTCACCAGCGCGTCCATGCACTTGAATTTGTATCCCGGATAGATGAAGATGTTGGTCCAGCCGCTGTCGGAGCGCAGCACGCCGTCCTCCCCCGTGAAGCTCTCCAGGGTGCGGCAGCTGGTGGTGCCCACGGCCACGACGCGGCCGCCGGCGGCCTTGGTCCTATTCACGGCCTCCGCCGTATCCGCCGGTACAGTGCAGAACTCGGAGTGCATCTCGTGGTCCTTGATGTCCTCCGCCTTCACGGGCCGGAAGGTGCCCAGGCCCACATGCAGCGTCACGAACCTCACATCCACGCCCATGGCCTGTATCTTATCCAGCAGCTCCGGCGTGAAGTGGAGCCCCGCCGTGGGGGCTGCGGCGCTGCCGGGGTGTTTGGAATAGACAGTCTGGTACCGCTCCGGGTCCGCCAGCTGCTCCTTGATGTAGGGCGGCAGGGGCATGCGGCCCAGGCGCTCCAGTATCTCCAGGAAGATGCCCTCGTATTCAAACCGTATGACACGGTTGCCCCCCTCGGACACGGACTCCACTTCCCCGGTGAGCTCTCCGTCCCCAAAGACCACCTGATGTCCGGGGCGCATCTTCTTCCCCGGGCGGACCAGGCACTCCCACCGCTTGTCCCCCAAGTCTTTTAAGAGCATGACCTCAATGGCCCCGCCGGTGGGGCGGGCGCCGATGAGCCGGGCCGGGATGACCCGGGAGTCATTGAGCACCATGCAGTCCCCGGGCCGCAGGTATTCGGGCAGGTCGTAAAAGTGGCGGTGCTCGGTCCGGCCAGTGGCCTTGTCCAGCACCAGCAGGCGCGAACCGTCCCGGCGCTCCAGGGGCGTCTGGGCGATGAGCCGCTGGGGCAGGTCATACATAAAGTCGGATGTTTTCAAGTCGTTACGCTCCGTATTGCAGGTGGGTCCCGGTGTAGTAGAAGCCCAGGATGTCCATATAGTTCTTGTCGAAATACTTTCCCATGGCGTAGGCGCCCCACTGGCTCAGGCCCACCCGGTGGCTGGCCCGGACCAGGGAATCGTAGCTGGGTATCTCGTTTTTGACGTAGGTCTCGTAGGGGTCCTGCTTCGAGATCAGGTAGGGGTAATTGGCGCCGAACACCTGCTGGGCGCTGAGGGTCTGTCCGCCGTCGCAGGCGGAGAAGGAGCACAGGCAGATGTCGCCGTTGTATGTAAGGTACTGGCCCGCGGTGGCGTCCGCCGCCGCGTCGGTGGCGGCAAAGTAGCTGTCGCCGTAGGTCCGCCGGCCCAGATATGCCTGGGTGCCGTCACTGGCCACCACGTCTATGCCGAAGCTGAGATAAACGAGGTCCGTCTTCTGGATGTGGCTGCGGGAGGCCACCGCCGCCGCCTTCAGCGTCTCGGCGGGCCAGCTGGTCCCAAACTCCCAGGGCAGCACGCCCTTCACGTAGTCCTCGATGTCCACGAAGTTGATGACGGTGATCTTGCCGGGCGCGTTGGCCGCCGGCCGCAGCTCAAAGTCGCCGTTGTAGCTATAGTTGTTGTTCACCCGGGTCAGGCCCTTGGAGCCCGTGGGATGAATGGCCAGGGCGCCGGTGGTGATGGTCTGCGCCACCCTCCCGGCGCTGTCGCGGATGGTGAAATCATTGCCGCTGACCGTGACGGTGATGGACCGGTCGCCGATAGTGCCGGCGGCGTAGAACTGTCTGTCCGCGCCCATGATGCCGTACTCAAAGCTGCCGCCGTTGACGTTATAAAGCGGCACCTGGGAAAGGCATGTGTTGTAGGTCTTTGTGCTCACATAGAGCCCAACACGGACCACCGTGAACCGGGGCTTCACCGTGCCGCCGATAAAGGTGGCCGGCGTGTCCGCCGGATAGCCGGGGATGAGCGGCTTATCGGGGGGCGGCGTGGGGATGGGTCTCTGGGTAGGCGTGGGCGTGGGCCGCAGGGTAGGCGCAGGCGGCATGGTGGAGGGGGTATTGCCCCCGGAGCAGGCCTTGTCGAAGCGCATGAGCATGGCGGCGCACTGGGCCCGGGTGGCGGAGCCGTTGGGCACGAAATTGCCGTTGCCCATGCCCTCGATGACGCCGGCCCGCTGCATGGTCGTGACGGCGCTCTTCGCCCAGGAGCTGATGGAGGCGCTGTCGTTGAAGGTCACCGCCGGCGCGTTTTGGGCCAGCTTCAGGCCCATGAAGGAGGCGAACCTGTCCAGGAGCGTGCACACCTGCTGGCGGGTCACGTTCCCATTGGGGGAGAATACGCTGGCCGAGCCCACGCCCTCCACGATGTTCTTCTCATAGGCCCACACCGCGTAGCCGGCGTAATACTGGCTGTAGTCCACGTCGGAGAAGGCGTGGTACCGGGGGGAAACATACTGGGCGTTCACGTAGCCCGTCTGACTGCCCCGGCGGACCTTGTACCAGTCCCCCGTCCGGCCTGCCAGCGTCACCGAAGCGCCCTGGCTGAGCACGGCGACGACGCCGGAGCCGAGGCTGGGACCGCTTCGCATATTGACGCCGGAGCCGGTGATCTGCCCGGCCAGCCATGTATCTGGGTCCACATGGGCGTACCGGCCCAGGACCGTGATGAACATGGCCCGGGTCATGACCCCGTTCGGGCTGAACTGGGTGGAGGAGGTGCCATTGAAAAGGCCCTTGCTCGTCACAAAATTCACCGCGTCGTAATACCATGCGGAGGAGGACACGTCGGTGAAGCCGGCCGCCCAGGCCACCGTCCCCACGCTGACCCCGGCCAGGGCCGCGAGGATGAGCACCGCTGCCAATACCCGGCAAGACCTTTTGGAGAGCTTCATTTTCCTGCCTCCCTTCCCCGTTTTAAACGATTGACGCGGAAAATGTGGTATGCTATACTTATCGAGACTACTATATACAGAAAATTACAAAATGTCAACAACTGTGTAACTTTTCACATCCCAACCCAAAAAACATACAATGACTCAGGAGGTCAACGACATGAAAAAGCTGAAAGTCGGCGTGATCGGCGGCACCGGTATGGTGGGCCAGCGCTTTGTTTCCCTGCTGGCGGAGCATCCCTGGTTCGAGCTGACCGTCATTGCGGCCAGCGCCCGCAGCGCGGGCAAGACCTATGCCGAGGCGGTGGGCTCCCGCTGGGCCATCGAGGTGCCCATGCCGGAGAAGGCCAAGACCATCGTGGTGAAAAACGCGGTGGAGGACGCCGAGGCCATCGCCGCGGAGGTGGACATGGTGTTCTCCGCGGTGGATATGAAGAAGGAGGAGATCCAGGCCCTGGAAGAGCGGTACGCGAAGCTGGAGTGCCCCGTGGTCTCCAACAACAGCGCCCACCGCTGGACGCCCGACGTGCCCATGGTGGTGCCGGAGATCAACCCCGAGCACCTGGCCGTCATCCCCGCTCAGAGAAAGCGCCTGGGCACCAAGCGGGGCTTCATCGCCGTAAAGAGCAACTGCTCTCTGCAGAGCTATGTGCCCGCGCTGCACCCCCTGAAGGACGAGTTCGGCCTCAATAAGGTGCTGGTGTGCACCTACCAGGCCATATCCGGCGCCGGCAAGACCTTTGACACCTGGCCCGAGATGGTGGACAACGTGATCCCCTACATCGGCGGCGAGGAGGAGAAGAGCGAGCAGGAGCCCATGAAGCTCTGGGGCAAGGTCGCGGACGACCATATCGAGACCGCAGTCGCCCCGTCCGTCACCGCCCAGTGCCTGCGGGTGCCCTGCTCCAACGGCCACATGGCCGCCGTATTTGCCAGCTTTGACAAAAAGCCCACCCAGGAGCAGATCCTGGAGCGCTGGGAGAAGTTCTCCGGCCGGCCCCAGGAGCTGGGTCTCCCCTCCGCTCCCAAGCAGTTCATCCACTATTTTTCTGAGGACAACCGTCCCCAGACGAAGCTGGACCGGAACCTGGAGGGCGGCATGGCCGTGAGCGTGGGGCGTCTTCGCCCCGACACCCAGTACGACTATAAGTTCGTCTGCCTCAGCCACAACACCCTCAGGGGTGCTGCCGGCGGGGCGGTGCTGCTGGCGGAGCTTCTCTGCGCCGAGGGCTGGCTGGACCGCTGACCTCCCAACAAAATACGCAAAGGACGCCGTAGGCCGATCGCCCGCGGCGTCTTCTGTTTTGGAGGGAATTTATTTGAAATCGCCTATATTTGAAGGCTCCGGCACCGCGCTGGTCACGCCCCTGCGTGACGGCGCCATCGACTACGCCGCCCTGGAGAAACTCATCGCCCAGCAGGCCGCCGGCGGCACCGCCGCCCTCATCGTCTGCGGCACCACCGGCGAGGGCGCCACCCTCACGGCCCGGGAGCACGAGGACCTTTACCGCTTCGCGGCTGAAAAGAGCGCGGGCCGCATGAAGATCGTGGCCGGCATCGGCTCCAACGACACCGCCGGGGCCCTGGAAATGGCCAAGCGGGCGGAGGCCGCTGGGGCGGACGGCCTTCTGATGGTCACGCCCTACTACAACAAGACCACCCAGGCGGGCCTCATCAAGCACTTCACCTACGTAGCGGACCGCTCCGCCCTGCCGGTCATCCTCTACAACGTGCCCAGCCGCACCGGCGTGGGCATAACGCCGGAGACATACGCCATCCTGGCCGGCCACGACAACATCGCCGGCGTGAAGGAGGCCTCCGGCAATATCGGGGAATTCGCCCGCACCGTAGCCCTCTGTGGCGACCGGGTCACCTTCTACAGCGGCAACGACTCCGACACGGTGGCCATGATGGCCCTGGGGGCCCGCGGCGTCATATCCGTGGCGTCCAACCTGGTCCCCGACGTGGTGGCGAGACTCTGCGAGCTGTGTCTCAATGGGGACTACGCCGCCGCGTCTGAACTCAACCGGCAGTACATGGACCTGTTCGCGGGTCTCTTCACCGAGGTGAACCCCATCCCCGTGAAGACGGCCATGGCCCTGATGGGTCTCTGCTCCGACGAGATGCGCCTGCCCCTGGTACCCATGGGCAAGGCCCACAAGAAGGCCCTGGAGGAAGTGCTCATAGGGCACGGACTTCTGAAAGCGTGACACAAATAGCGGCCCGGAAAACCGGGCCGCTTTTCCTATGCTGTTTTCTCCCACCCGGCGTAGAGGGTGAGGCTGTCGGTGACGCCGTTTGCCTCGTTCCAGGGCTCGGTACAGCTGTCGTCGGTGTACCAGCCAGTGAAGGCGTAACCCTCCCGGGCCGGGTCCTCCGGCAGGGGGACGGTCTCGCCGTACTGCACCTGGCAGGGCGATACGTCCGTGCCCCCGTTGGGGTCGAAGGTGACAGTGAAGCCGCTGCGGCCAAAGAGCACCACCAGGGCCAGGATCACCGCCAGCAGCGCCACGGCCCCCAGGGCCAGCAGATTCGCCTGCCGCCGGGTCATGTGTACGCTGTCGTAAAGCCCGCCGGGCTTTCCCAGCACCCCAGGCAGGGCTGGCTTTTTCTCTTCGCTCACTTCCGCACCAGGTACTTGCGCATATCCAGCGAGCAGGCCGCCAGGATGATGGCGCCCTTGATGATGAACTGCAGGTTGGGGTTGATGCCCAGCATATTGAGCGCCACGAAGATGATCCTCAGCACGAACACACCCACCACGATGCCGCCAATGTTGCCGGTGCCGCCGACGAAGGATACGCCGCCGATGACGCAGGCCGCGATGGCGTCGCACTCATTGTTAAGGCCTGTGGCCGCTGTGATGGAGCCCAGCCGGGCCGCCTCCACGAAGCCGGCAAAGCCGTACAGGGCGCCGGCCAGGGTGTGCACCATCACGGTAGTCTTGAACACGTTGACGCCGGAGACCCGGGCCGCCTCGGCGTTGGAGCCCACGGCGAACATGTTCTTGCCGAAGGTGGTCTTGTTCCACACGAACCACATGATGATCACCAGCAGGAACGCGTAGATAACGTACCACGGTATGGACACGTTCTTCGACGCGATGCGGATGACGGGCCCGGAGACCACGTCCTTGAACTGCTGGGCCACGTTGCTGATGGGGCCGCCGCCGTTGCCGTTGATCTGGAAGAACATGAGGATGATGCCGTAGGTGATGAGCTGGGTGGCCAGGGTGACGATGAAGGGGTGCAGGCTGAACTTGGCCACGAAGAAGCCGTTCACGAGACCTATGACCGCGCCCGCCAGCATCACGATCACCAGCACCGCGAATATCCACGCGCCCGTGGTGTTGGGCAGGTGCTCGAAGATGAGCTTAGTTGCCATGCGGTTTTGCAGGAAGGCCGCCGCCATGGCCGCCGTCAGGCCGAACACACGGCCGCCGGACAGGTCCGTACCGGTCAGCACGATGCATCCGCCGATGCCCAGGGCCATGGGCAGCGAGGCCGCCGCCAGGGTGACAACGTTGGCGATGGCGCTGGCGGACACGAAGTTTCTGTTCACCACGGCAGTGAAGATGATGAACACAGCCATCAGTATGTAAAGAGCGTTGTTCAGGAATACGTCCACCCAGTAGTGCCGTCTGTCGGCCTGGTCCAGGGAGCGGTATTCCTCCGCCTTCCTCTTAAAAAATCCGGTCATATCTTCCCTGCCTCCTCAAACATATTTCGCGGCCAGCGTCATGATCTCCTCCTGGGTGGCGGTCGCGGCGTCCACCTCGCCGGCCAGCCGGCCGCCGGACATGACCAGGATGCGGTCGCATATGCCCAGCAGCTCCGGCATCTCCGAGGAGACCATCAGCACGGTCTTGCCCCGGTTGGCCAGGTCCAGGATGAGCTGGTATATCTCGTACTTGGCGCCCACGTCGATGCCCCGGGTGGGCTCATCCAGCAGCAGCACCTCCGGATCCGTCAGCAGCCACCGGCCGATGATGACCTTCTGCTGGTTGCCGCCGGAGAGCGAGCGTATCTTCGTCTCCTGGGAGGGCGTCTTGGTCTGCATGGCGTCGATGGACCACTGGGTGTCCTTCTTCATGGAGGCGGAGCTCAGGTAAAAGCCGAATTTCAGGTGCTTTTTCAGGCTGGATATGACGGTGTTCTCCCGGACGTTCAATATGGAGAAAATGCCCGTGGCCCGGCGCTCCTCGGTAAGCAGCGAGAAGCCGTTTTTGATGGACTCCCGGGCGTTCCGGTTCCGGCAGGGCTTGCCGTCCAGGGTGATGGTGCCCGATTTGCGGGTGGCCACGCCGAAGATGTTCTCCAGCGTCTCCGTCCGCCCGCTGCCGTCCAGGCCCGCCAGCCCCAGCACCTCGCCCCGCCGGGCCTCGAAGGACACGTCCCGCAGCAGAGAGTACTGCCCCGACAGGTCCTCCACTTTCAGATATACCTCGCCCGGGGTGTTGGTCTTGGGCGGGAACTGGTTGGTGAGCTCCCGGCCCACCATGAGCCGGATGATGTCGTTGACCTCCAGCTCCGCGGCGGGCTTCGTCGCCACGTTGGCCCC
>CANRKN010000076.1 GCA_947631215.1 uncultured Oscillospiraceae bacterium
GTAGTTGCCGGCCTCGGCGTACTCCTTGGCAGCGGTGGCGAACACGTTGGAGGTCTCCTTGGCAGCCTTGAAGGGGATGCCGCTGAAGTTGTCGTGCAGCATGGTGGTGCCCTCCTCAGAGGTCACGACCCAGTACAGGAAGTCCAGAGAGGCCTGGATGTCTTCCTCGGAAGCCTTGGCGTTGACAGCCCAGCAGTTCTCGGTGCCGGAGTTCAGGCCGGCCTCGGACTCGCCGTCCACACCGCAGTAGATGGGGATCATGGTCAGGTCATCGGGGTTCATGCCGAACTTGCCGGTCAGGTTGGCGAACTCCCAGTCGCCGTTCTGATAGAACACGGCCTTGCCTTGGCCGAACTCGGCCTCGGACTCGTCGCCGGTGCTGGTGGACAGGCTGGTGGGATCGGCGGCGGTGTCGGTGATGTACAGATCCCAGATGTTGCGGAAGTTGTCCAGATACGCGCCGGTGATCTCAGCGGGCAGAGAGCCCACACCCATGCCGGCGTCCTTGTACTCATAGTACAGGGGGATGTTGGCCAGGTGGCCGGAGAAACGCCAGGAGGAGGAGCCGTCCAGGCCGGGAGCGGAGAAGGCGTCGAAGCCCAGGGTGTCGGCGTTGGCATGGATGTCATCGGCCACGGCCTTCAGGGAGGCGAAGTCGGTGATCTCGTCCAGGGAGTGACCGGCCTGCTCCAGCAGAGCCTTGTTCACGATGATGCCGAAGGACTCGTAGCAATAGCCCAGCGCCTTGGGGGCGCCGGCCTCGTCGGCGATGACGTAGTCGTCGTTGACGCGCTCTTCAAACACGGGAGTGCCGGTCAGGTCCAGAGCGTAATCGCCCCAGTCGGTCATGCCGGACAGGTTGCCGATATTGAAGATCGTGGGGGCCTCGGTCTTGGCCATCTCGGCGGTCAGGGTGTCGGAGTAGGTGCCGGAGGCGGCGGTGACGACCTTCACCTCGACGCCGGTCTGCTCGGTGTAGACCTTCGCCAGGTCCTGCCAGGCCTGATCGGCCTCGGGCTTGAAGTTCAGGTAGTACACGGAACCCCCGTCGGCGGCGAAGGCCACGGCGGACAGGCTCAGGCACATGACCAGGGCAAGGATGAGTGCGAGCGCTTTTTTCATGGTGGGTATTCCTTTCATAAAATATATTTCACGCGGCGGAAAGCCGAAGTGATACGTGTTTTACGCGCCGATGGCGGCCACGGAGTCGCCGGGGCGGAGGGTGGTCTCCATGAGCACATGCCGGTGGGGGGCGGTGCCCTCGATGAGGCCGATGAGCATCCGGGCGCTCTCTAAAGCCATCTCCTCGGCGGGCTGGCGCAATGTGGTGAGGGTGGGCACCGTGTAAGCGGAAAGCTCCATGCCGTCGATGGCGATGACGGAGCAGTCCTCCGGCACCCGCAGGCCCCGGTCCGTCAGGGCCTTGATGGCGGCGATGGCGATGGCGTCGGAGATGGCCAGGATGGCGGTGAACCGCGCGTCGGAGTCGATGAGACGCATGGTGTAGTCGTAGGCCGCGTCCATGGCGTAATCGCCGGTGAATACGGCGAGGGAGGGGTCATAGTCCAGCCCTGCCTCCGCCAGGGCCCGTTTGTAGCCCTGGAACCGGAGCTGGCCGATGGAATAATCCGCCGGGTCGTCCAATATCATGGCGATGCGCCGGTGGCCTCTGTCCACCAGATACCGCACCGCCTTGGCAGCCTCGTCCTCGTCCCGGATGCTGACGGAGGAGTAGTCGTCCTCGGTGAGGTCCCCGAAGGTGTTGGTATAGGTGCAGCAGACGAAGGGCACGGTAAGCGGCTCCAGCTCCTCCTTCGTATAGTTGAACCGGCCGCCCAGGAAGATGACGCCCAGGAGCTTTTTTTCCCGCTCCAAAAGGGCCGCCGCCCGTATCTCGTCGGCCTGGGTGGAGATCTGGTGCAGGACCATGGTGTAGCCCTGGTCGTGTATCTCCCGGCCCAGGACCCGGATGATGGAGGACAGGAAGGGGTTATCCACGCCCCGGCTCACCACGCCGATGGCGGTGGAGCGGGTGGACACCAAGGTCCGGGCGCTGTTGTTGGGCACGAAGTGGAGAGCCTGGATGGCCTCGTTCACCTGGTCCCGCACCGCCGGGCTCACGTCCGGGTGGTCGTTCAATACCCTTGAGACCGTGCTGGTACTGACGCCGCAGTAGGCCGCGATATCCTTGATCGTCAAGGGCATGTCCTCCTTCCAAGGGGGCTGGAAACATTACCGGGAACGATTCCAGCGTCCTACATTGTGAAATATACACTAAACGTTACCGTCCCGTCAAGGGGAAATGTTGGCTAAATAACCAACATGTTTTTTAGTCGTTCTGCTAATGAGGTCGAAAATGGAGGCCGGGCGGGCCCATATTTTGGGGTCAGGGGTGAATTATTGCACAAAATAGACGGGCTTGTTTTGTGAAAAATCATGAATTATTGAACTGGATTTATCCGAAACGGGCTACTATAATTTCCGTGACCTGCGGGGCGGGGGACCGCTCCGGCGGGCACAGCATCTTATCCTATCAGGAGGTCATTTCATGACCAAAGACTTGACAAAAGGCGAGCCCATGAAGCTCATTCTGGGCTTTACGATCCCCACGCTGCTGGGGCTGCTGTTCCAGCAGATGTATAACATGGTGGACACCCTCATCGTGGGCCGGCTCCTGGGGGCCAAGGCTCTGGCGGCCGTGGGCGCCACCGGGTCCATCAACTTCCTCATCATCGGCTTCGGCATGGGCATATGCAGCGGCTTTGCCATCCCCGTGGCCCGGGAGATGGGCGCCGGGGAGCACGGGCGCATGAGAAGCTACGTGATGAACGGGGCGTACATGTCCGCCGTCTTCGCCCTGGTGATGACCGTGGTGACCGGCCTTGCCTGCCGGGCCATCCTCACCGCCATGGGTACCCCGTCGGACATCTTCGCCGACGCGTACAATTATATATTTATCATCTTCATGGGCATTCCCGCCACATTTCTTTATAACCTGCTGGCGGGCGTCATCCGCTCCCTGGGCGACAGCCGCACGCCGGTGTACTTCCTGGCCATGTCCTCCATCCTCAACATCGGCCTGGACGTAGCGCTGATCCTCTGGGGCCACATGGGCGTGGCCGGGGCCGCGGTGGCCACGGTGGCGAGCCAGGCCCTGTCGGGACTTGCGTGCCTGGTGACCGTGCGGCGGAAGTTCCCCATCCTCCGGGCCAGCCGGGAGGAGCGGCGGTTCAACGGCCGGCTCTGTAAGGACCTGTGCGCCATGGGCGTGCCCATGGGCCTTCAGTACTCCGTCACCGCCATCGGCTCCATCATCCTCCAGTCCGCCGTGAACGGCCTGGGCAGCCTCTGCGTGGCGGCCACGGCGGCCGGCGGCCGGTTGTACGGCTTTTTGGCCTGCCCCTTCGACGCCATGGGCGCCGCCATGGCCACCTACTGCGGCCAGAACGTGGGCGCAGCCAAGCTGGATAGGCTTGGAAAGGGCATCCGGGACTGCGCGCTGCTGGGGCTCATCTACTCCGTGGCCGCCTTCGGGGCCATGCTGGCCTTCGCGCCGGTGTGCGCGGCCTGGTTCATTGACCCCGCCCAGGAGGCGGAGGCCGCCTCCCTCATCCCCCTGGTGAGCCAGTATGTGCGCGTGAGCACCGGGTTCTTCTTCCCTCTGGCATTGGTGAACATCGTCCGCTTCGCCATCCAGGGCATGGGCTACAGCGTGCTGGCCATCCTGTCCGGGGTGTTCGAGATGGTGGCCCGGGCGCTGGTGGGCGCCGTAGCCGTGCCCCTGTGGGGCTTTACGGCGGCCTGCTTCGCCTCCCCGGCGGCCTGGGTGATGGCGGACGCGTTCCTCATCCCCGCCTGCGTGATGTGCATCCGGCGGCTGCACCGCCAGCGGGAGCGCTTCGAGGTAGAGCACCACCGGCCCGTGCGGGAGTTCGTCCGCCGCCGGGACATCGACCACCTCTATCCCGCCCGCCTCCACCGTGACCGCCACGCGTCATAAGAGGATATATGAGAAGGGCCTGCCGCAAAACCCGCGGCAGGCCCTACATATTATGGCCCCCTTGTGTAAAGGGGGCTGTCAGCGCGAAGCGCTGACTGAGGGATTGTTGCGTTACGGACGTTTACAACCCCTCCGCCTCGCTTCGCTCGGCACCTCCCCTTGCACAGGGGAGGCTTTTTGATTCTACCCCTACTCCTCCAGCCGCTCCGTCAGGTCCGTGCCCTGGGCCAGCATGATGTCGCCGCTGCCGTCCACGGTTTTGGACACCAGCATGCCGTTTTCGATGTCCTCCAGGGTGTGCTCGTATATTTCAATAGCCTCGTCGATCTTCTCCTGGGTCCAGGTGAACCAGCCGTCGGTGTTGGTCCAGGCCCGCTGGCCCAGGCACGCCTGCAGGTCCTTCTTCTCCTGCTCCAGCCACACGGCATATTCCTCGGCGGTCCACCAATCCACTTCTACCGGGTCGATGAGCGCCTCGTACTCCTCCCGGGTCAGGGCGATGGGCTCGCCGTCGGCCGTGTATACATAGACGGTCCCATCAGAGGCCGCCACCACGTCGCCGGTAAAGGTGCCGGGCGCGGCAGTGCCCTCCGGTTCCGCGGCGGTGGCAAACACCGCCCCTACGCCCAGCACCAGCGCCAGAGCCAGCAGGACGCTCCAAAACGATTTTTTCTTTATTTTCATAACAGCGTGTATCCTTTCTTCAATAGCGTTTCTGGAAAAGCCGCTGGCGGCGGCGTACCCGCCCCGGCGCTCCTCCATGTCCAGCAGCGTCCGGGCGTAGTCTTTCCGGGCCTCCCGGTCCAGGGACCGGACCACCGCCCGGTCGCAGCATATCTCCATATCCCGGCCCGCCAGCACCAGCATCAGCCACACCAGGGGGTTGAACCAGTGCAGGCACGCCACCGCCGCTAAAATGAGCTTGAACGAAGCGTCAAAGCGGCGGATGTGGGCCATCTCATGGGCCAGCACAAAGGCCAGGGCCTTCTCATCCGCTCCGTCCATGGCGGCGGGCAGCAGGATCACAGGCCGCAGGACGCCGTAGGTCAGGGGCGCGGCTATCCTGTCCGACCGGCGCAATGACACCCGCCGGCGCAGGGGGTGGGCCGCGAGCCAGCCCAAGGCGTGACCATCTGCCACGGGTTCAGCCGTTCGAAAGGTCCGCCGGGCCCGGATGTAGGAGACGGCGAACACCGCCCCGCAGACGGCCATGCCCGCCAGCCACAGTACCGTCATTGCGGGGAAGGGCGAACCCCTGTCGGGGAGGGCGGAACCATGCATTATGTCAACTATCTGCGCCGCCTGTCCCGGCGGTGTAATGGCGGCGGGGACGGGTCCCGGCCCGGCGGTATGGGGCGCCAGCCGCCGCACCAGGGTGAACAAGCTGAACCGGAAGGGCAGGCGCACCGGCGCCGTCAGCCGCAGCACCGCCAGGGCCCACAGGGCCGTGAAGGTTCCCTGGGGCAGCCGGTTTTTTCCCAGCGCCCGGATAACGATGGCGGCCAAAATGACGGCCCCGCCCGCCAGGCTCATTTCCAGAAGGCTCATGGTCTCACTCCTGCTGGTCTATCCAGGCCCGGAGCCGGTTGATCTGCTCCTTCGACAGGGCCCTGCCCCCCAGCAGGGAGGCGAACAGCAGGTCCGGCGAGCCGTCGAACAGCTTCGTCATCAGCTCGCCTGCCTCCTCGGCGCGGACCTCGTCCTTGGATATGAGGGCGTGGCAGAGAAAGTTGGGCTCCGAGCGGCGGATGGCCCCCTTGGCGACGCATTTTTTGATGACTGTGTAGGTGGTGTTCATGTTCCAGCCGACGGACGCCGCCAGGATGTTGCTTATCTCCTTGGCGGTGGTGTCGCCGTTGCGCCACAGCACGTCCATCACCTTCAGCTCGGAGTCGAACAGCTTCATATCGTGTACTTCCTTCCACACTATTGCAATAGTTTATATGTTCACACTATCACAATAGTGTGAGTTTGTCAACCCCATAAGCGCAAAAAAGAACAGCCCCGTTTGTTGGGGCTGTTCTTCATCTGTTTTGGTATCACACCGCCTTGAGGGTGAATTCCGCCCGGTGGGCGGCGCTGTCTATGTGCATATCCGTCATGTACCGGCGCAGCAGCATCCCGGTCAGGTCGTCGGAGTCCTCTTTCTCAAGCCCTGCCAGAGGCGCGCCGGGGATGGCCGGGTACTCCGCGGTCAGCTTCATGACGCCGCCGCCCTCGGAGCAGTCCAGCCGCAGCCGGATGTCCGGGTCTGTGAGGTCCCCGGCGGCGGGCAGGAGCACGTTCATCACAATCTCCTCCACCACCAGCTGAGCCACGTACATCTGCCGGGCGGTCATGCCCTGGCGCATGCAGAACATGCCGAGAGAGGTGGTCATGTCCTGGAAGTCGAAGTCTTTGCGGTGCACGGCGTGCTCCCAGGTGCGGATGCGCAGGATGAAGGCGCGGGTCCGCTCCCGCTGGGGCGCGTCGAAGATCTGGCTGGGGGGGCCCTTCCTCGTAGATCTCACCCTGGTCCATGTAGAACACCCGGGTGGACACGTCCCGCGCAAAGCGCATCTCATGGGTGACGATGAGCATGGTCATGCCCTGGGCGGCCAGGCCCTTGATGACCCCCAGCACCTCGCCCACCATGGTGGGGTCCAGGGCGCTGGTGGGCTCGTCGAAGAGCACCACCTCTGGCTCCATGGCCAGGGTGCGGGCGATGGCCACCCGCTGCTTCTGGCCGCCGGAGAGCTCGTCGGGATACCGGTCGGCCCGGTCCTCCATGCCCACCAGGCGCAGCAGATGCATGGCGCTGGCCACCGCGTCCTGCTCGGACACGCCCTTTAAGAGCATGGGCCCCAGGATGATGTTCTCCATAACGGTCAGGTGGCCGAAGAGGTTGAAGGACTGGAACACCATGCCCATCTTCCGGCGCACGGCGCTGAGCTGGGCGGGCTTGGCGGAAGTCATCTCCTGGCCGAAGGCCAGGATGCTGCCCTCGGTGGGGGTCTCCAGCCGGTTCAGGCAGCGCAGGAGCGTGCTCTTGCCGGTGCCGGAGGGGCCGATGATGGTGACCACATCGCCCTTGCGCACCTCGGCGTTCACGTCCTTCAGGGGCGTGGCGTTGGGGTATACCTTCTTCAGGTGGGAGAAGGTGATGATGGGCCCGTCGGTGCTCTCGAACCGGGCGGGGGCGGGGGGCTCAACGGTCACATTGTACTGCTTGCGGGGCTTGCGCTTGGGGTCCAGCCGCTTTTCCAGCACGGTCAGCACGGATGTGAGCAGCCACGCCAGCAGGAAGTAGATGACCGCCGAGGCCAGCAGGGGGAAGAACGCCTCGAAGGTCCGGCTGCGGATGAGGTCGGTCACCTTCGTCAGGTCCTGCACCGCGATATAGCCCACCACGGAGGTCATCTTCACCATGGAGATGAACTCGCCCCGGTAGACGGGGAGAATGTGCCGGGCGGCCTGGGGGGCGATGATCTTGGTGAAGGTCTTGACCCGGTCGAAGCCGATGGCCTGGGCGGCCTCCCACTGGCCCTGGTCCACCGCGGCGATGCCCATGCGCATCATCTCGGACACATAGGCCGCGAAGTTGATGGAGAAGGCCACGATGGCCACCACCACGCCGCTTATGCCCACGTTGGCGAACACGATGTAGAACAGCACCATCAGCAGCACCAGCACGGGGATGCCCTGTATAAGGCGGATGAAGGCCGCTACGATGCCGGAGGGCAGCTTATAGCGGCTGCGCCGCACCATGCACAGGCCGAAGCCCAGGATAGTGCCGAACAGGGCGGAGAACAGGGATATGATGGTGGTGACGCCCAGGCCGGAGAGGATCATCTCCCAGCGATTCTCCCGGACGAAGGTCTTGTCGAAGCTGTCGGCCAGCCCCGCGAAGAAGCCGCCGCTCTCCGTGTCACCGGCGCTCCCGTCGGACACTACGACCACCACGCCGCCGGCGTAGTCGGGGTCGGAGAAGTACATATTTTCCGAGCGCTCCTCGGTGACGGAGATGCCGCCGGAGCCCAGGTCATACTTGCCCGCCTGCAGACCGGCCAGACGGGGCGCGAAGTCCACGATCTGCACGTGCAGGCCGTAGCCCCTGTCTTGGCAGAAGCGGGTGATGATATCCACCTCATAGCCCATCGCCTGACCGCTCTTCAGGTAGGACAGGGGCTCCAGGTCGCCGGAGGTGGCGTATTCCAGGGTCCGGCCATTCGTGGC
The DNA here is from genome assembly GCA_947631215.1 of uncultured Oscillospiraceae bacterium. The sequence goes on from CANRKN010000076.1 coordinate 8,216, forward strand.
GGGGATATCCTCGGGGTCGGCCAGCGTCTTGGCGGACTCGTCCGTGCCGGTCCAGAGGGCGATCATCTCGTCCAGGGTCCCGTCGGCCCGGAGCCGGTCCATGTACTCGTTCAGTTCGTCCCGCAGGGCCGCGGCATCATCCGTCTTGGGGAAGGCGAAGGCGTAGTTCTCCTTTGTCAGCATCTCCGGCAGGTAGCGCACGCCGCCGGCCCGGGCGCACAGCACCGCCGCCGTGGGCTCATCCATGAGGAAGCCGTCCAGTTTCCCCTGGCGTATCGCCTCGACCATGTCGGTAAAGGTGTTGTAGTAGGACTTCTGGGGGTCCTTGAAGAATTTATCGGTCATGGCGTCAAAGGTGGTGCCCGTCTCGACGCCGATGCGCTTGCCGTTGAGCTGGGATATCTCGGTGATGGCGGGCGCCGCCGCGGCCGCGCCCTCCGGGGCCTTGATCAGCAGGGCCGTCTCGGTGTCATAGATGGGCGTGGAGAAGTCGATGACCTCCTGCCGCTCAGCGGTGATGTTCAGGTTCGACATGATGCAGTCGATGACGCCGGCCTGGGCCGCGGCGATGACGCCGTCGAAGTCGTAGATGCGAAACGCCACGCCCATGCCCAGCCATGACGCCAGCCGGGTGGCCATCTCGATGTCGAAGCCCCAGAGCTGGTTGTCCTTATAATAGCTGAAGGGCTGCACCATCCCCGTGGTGCCCACGGTCAGGGTCTCCTTTGGGTCCTCGGGCAGGGGGATGTCGGGCATGGTCTCGTCCGCCTGGTCTATCCAGCGGCTCTTCATGTCGTCCAGGGTCCCGTCCGCCTCCAGGCCTGCCAGGAACTCGTCTATCTTATCCTTGAGGCCGGGGATATCCGACTGGCGGGATATGCCGATGGCGATATCCGTCACGTCCCCCAGGGTCTCGTCCAGGAGGGTGAGCCCCTCCAGGCCGTTGGCCAGGGCAAAGCGGAGCATAGTCTGGTCGAAGGCGAAGGCGTCCAGTTTCCCCTGCTGCACGGCCAGATACGCCGTCACGCTGCTGGTGTAGCGGCTGAGGGTGGCGTTGGGGAATGCCTTTTCCGAGGCCATATCCCCCTCCGAGCCCTGAGCCACGCCGATGACGCGCCCCTTCTCGTTCAGCTGCTCCAGGGACGTGATGGCGTCGTCCTTTTCACCGCAGCCCGCCAGCGCTGCCGCCAGCAGTATTGCCAGCAGCAAGGCACCGATCCGTTTGACTATGTTCTTCATGCTTTCTGCGTTCCTCTCTTCGTTTTCACATGCGCCGGGGCGCGCTCTCGCGCGCCCCCTTGCCCGCCCGATGGGTATGTATCTGCCGTTTACAGTGTGGGCATGGGCTTGCCCTTGGGACATTCGACGTCCACTATAGCATCCCCGTCTCCGCCGACGCCCCAGTATATTTGGCTCAGATAGGCGCTGCATACCGTGTCTTTGTCCGGGCACTTATCGCACGGTCCAAGTACATAATTAAATACATCCCTCATTGGCATCTGTACGCCGCCGGTCACCTTCTGCAGCGTGTCCGTATCCACTTCCTTGTTTTTGATGATCTCGCTCATTTGGTTCTCCTTTCATCGCATACATGTTACTGTTTCTTCTGCCGCCGGCGCGTATGCGCGTCATCCCGGACCGGGCGACGAACGGGACAGCCGCGATACGCCATATGATACATGTATGATATTTAAAAGGATGCGAGAAGAATTGTCAACGCCCCTGTCCCGATTCAACAAAATCCCGCCCCGAATCGCGGTTTCGTGGGGAAAAATTAGCGGCCCGGGAGCAAAGCTCCCTTACCGGGGTCCCCATGAAAGCCCAACGAAGTGGGTCCTGTGGGAAAGAGGAGAGAATAACAGGGCTCCCGCGAAAGCCAATGAAATGGGTTTCGCGGGAGATATGATGTAAAGGGTGAGATTGACCTCACCTAATACATCATAGCTGGACGGCTCATTTGTGG
>CANRKN010000077.1 GCA_947631215.1 uncultured Oscillospiraceae bacterium
AGTTCAGTATAAGGCTGAACTGGGCTTTTGATCCTTTGGTTGCTTCCTCTTGTCTACTTTCCCTTGACTTCTGCAGCATATCGCCGGGCGGTTTTGTGTGCTTTGTCTCAGGGCGTCAGTGTGACGGCCTCGTTGAAGATATCCTCCGCCATCCAGTCGTCGGCGTCATGGACCCGGAGCGTAAAGGCCAGCTCCTCCACCGTTTCAATGCCGTTCTCCTCCAGGCCGCTGTTGGACCAGCTCACCTCGCCGAAGCAGCACTTGCCCGGCGCCAGCTCATGGGCATAGAAGGGGTCCAGCATAAAGCCGTTCACGGAGGCGTCATTGACGCCGAACATCATGGCCCGGTCCGTCTTGTTGACCAGAAACACCTTCATCGTATAGCCCCAGAGGCTGTCCGGGTCATAGCCGGTGACGATGACGGAGATGTCGTCGTTGTCCGCCAGGACCGTATCCGTATCCTCGGCCTGGCGCTGGAACACCTCGGCCTTGTCCTCCCCGGCGGGATAGATATGCACCGTCTCATGGGCCACATCCTCCGCCGTCCAGTCGTCCGCGTCATGGACCCGGAAGACGATCTCTATATCCGTCGGCTCGCCCACGCCATTTTCCGCCAGCGTGTCAAGCCTGAAGCTGACGTCCTCATTGGACTTCTTGCCGGGCGCCACCTCCCGGGCGAAAAAGGGGTCGCACTCCACGCCGTTTATGAACGCACTCTCCACGGCAAACATATAGGACGTCTCCGCAGACCTGTTTTCCAGGAGTACCTTCAAGGTATAGCCCCACAGATTGTCCGGGTCGATGCTCTTGATGGTGACGGCGCACGCCTCGTTGTCTACCGCCGTCACTTCCTCAAAGTCGTCCGCTGCCAGGGCGAACGGCCCCATTCCCACCGTCAGCGTCAGCACCGTGGCCAGGCACAGACACATGGATATAAACTTTTTCATCTTCAAATCCCTCCCTTGTTATGACGAAATTATAGCCCGAATACGGGCTATTGTCAACGAACGTACGGGAACGACTGACCGCCCGGCATATCGCCGGGCGGTCAATTTTGCTCTTTTTCAGTTGAAGCGCAGCCCGTTCAGGTCGCAGAAGGCGGTGACGGTGAAGGGTACGCCGCCGTCAGTGGTCAGGTCCAGATACGTCCCATACTCCCCGTCCTGTACCATGTCCCGCGGGGCGCCCTGCAGGCCCAGCCGGTCCGCGAACATCCACATCATCGTATAGCCGACGGCGCCTGTGATCTCCCACATCTCCGGCTCCGGCACCTCCCCGTAGGGCAGGGCCGTGGGGACCGGGTCGGGCAGCGCCGTTCCGTCGGGCGCTGTGCTTTCGCCTACGTCCTCGTCGGCCAGGCGTATGTGCAGGGACACCACCTGCCCGCTGCGCTCGTCCACCAGGGCCAGGGCGTCCACCCGGCGCAGGGTATCATCCCCCAGCATGGCCCACAGGGGCATCTCCTCCTGCCCGGAGGCGGTCACCTCCCACAGGACCACGCTCTCGCCCCCCGGCCCCACATAGAGCCAGGGCGCTGCGTCCGTCACATAAAACCCGGTGGCGTAGCCTATCCGGTCGTATACATCCACCAGCGTGTCGATCGCGATGCGGCCGGCCTGGCCCTCGTTCAGCTGCCGGCCCGTGTCCAGCATGACCCGGGATTGGTAGGTCTGGACCATGTAGAGGGTGTCCTCTATGCTGAGCTCCGCCAGCAGGCTCATGTCCACCGTCTCCACCCGCCGGGTATCCACAGCGCTCTCCAAGCGGGCGTCCTGGAGAGCCAGGGCCGCCTCCGGCAGCAGGGCGCTGATGGCCACCACCAGGGCGGTCAAAATGAGCCAAAGGGCCGTCTTTCTCTTCATAACCGCCCTCCGTTCAGACATACCGTCACGATGGTGCCCTTGCCCTGGGCGCTCTGAAATTCCATGGTCCCCTCGTGCAGCGCCACGATCTCCTGGCACAATGCCAGGCCCAGCCCCACGCCCCCCTGGGCCCGGGAGCGGGACTTATCCACCCGGTAAAAGGCCTCGGTGATGCGGCTGATCTCCTTCTGGGGCATGCCCCGGCCGTTGTCCACCACCTGGATGCGGCAGCCGGTGTCGGTCATCTGGCCCAGCACGTATATGTTCCCCGCCCCGTCCATGGCCTTGCGGGCGTTATCGATGAGGTTGATGACCAAGCTCTTCACCAGGTCCGGCTCCATCCGGCACCGCCCCTCCTCGCAGCGGCACTGGAGGATAATGTCCTTTTCCAGCATGGCGGGCCGCAGCACCTGCACCAGGGCGGATATGACCGCCTTGGGGGAGCCCTCGGTGAGCTCAAAGTCCCGCTTGCGCAGCACCAGAAGGTCCAGGAGCTTTAAGGACAGGCTCTCCAGCCGCCGGCCCTCGGAGAAGATGTAGTTGGCGGCCTTCTGCTGGTCCTCCTCCGTGAGGCTCTGGCCCCGGAGAAGGTCGGCGTAGCCGATGATGGAGGTCATGGGGGTCTTCATCTCGTGGGCAAAGGAGCCCATGAACTCCTCCTGCCGGCGCATGGCCTCCTGGAGGGCGGCGATATCCTCCTCCACCCGGTCGGTCATGACGTTGAAGTCCCCGGCAAGCTGCTCGAACTCGTCCCCGGAGCGGATGTTGGCCCGGCTGGAGAGATTGCCCCCGGCGATCTGCCGGGTCACCCGGGAGAGCTGATAGAGGGGCCTCGTCAGGTACATGGAGAGGAACCAGCTCATGACCGCCCCCACGGCCACCACCGCCGCGAGCAGGCGGTAGTAGATATTGAGCTGTATCTGCCGCAGGGTATAGAGGTGACTCACCGAATACCCCGCGTCCAGGTAGAGATAGGAGTTGTTCACCTGCAAAGCGCCGGAGACCTGCAATATCCCCGCGCCGTCGTCCGCCCAGAGACGGACCGTGCACAGCTCCGGCTCGCCGCTCAGCTGGACCGGGAAGGGCAGGCTCCCGCTCTCATAGAGGGACCGTGTCCCATCGGAAAGACGCAGGCCGCTCCAGGGCGCGTCGGCCTGGCTGTCCAGCTGGCGCAGGGTGCCCGTCAGGTCTTCGTAGCCCGTCTGGGGGGAGATGGAATTGGCCAGCACCATGGTGCTCTCCACCATGCGAAAACTGCGGACAGCCGTGTCCCGCTCGCTCTCCAGGCTCTGCCGGAAGGAGACGGATATGAGCATGCTGCCCCAGGCCCCGAACACCAGGGCCAGGAGCATCACGATACACAGCGTCATCCGCAGTCGAAATCTCATATATCCTTACGCTTCCAGGCGGTAACCCACCTTGGGCAGGGCCACCAGACGGTCCTCCCAGCCCACCTTCCGGCGCATGCGCTGGACGTGCAGGTCCACGGTGCGGCTGCCGCTCATATAGTCGCCGCCCCACACCCGCTCATAGATGGTCTCCCGGTAGAGGGCCACGCCGGGGTTGCGGGCGAAGAGGAGCAAGAGCTCATATTCCTTGGCGGTGAGGGGGATGTCCTCCCCGTCCCGGGCCACGGTCATGGAGCGGGTGTCGATGTCCAGCCCGCCCACGTGCAGCACCTCGTCCAGCTTGTTGTACCGGCGCAGCACCACCTCCACCCGGGCCAGCAGCTCCAGCACCTCGAAGGGCTTGATGATATAGTCCTCCGCCCCCATTTTCAGGCCCTTCACCCGGTCGTCCAGGGCGTTTTTCGCCGTGAGGAAGATGACGGGGATGCCCAGGGGCCGGATATAGTCCATGAGGGCGAAGCCGTCCACGCCGGGGAGCATCACATCCAGCAATATGAGGTCGAACCGCTCCGTCTCCAGCGTATCCGCCGCGGCCAGCCCGTCATAGACGCAGGCGCACTCATAGCCCGCCTTCTGCAGGCTCATGCGGATGAGGTCCGAGATGGGCCGTTCGTCCTCCACCACCAGGATACGTATCATGCGCTCCTCTCTTTCCCGCCGGGTTTACAGCCGCTGGGAGAACTCCCACAGCCGGGACACATCCGCGTCCTCCACCTTTCCGCTGTCGCAGGCCGCGGCGATGGCGGCGTCCAGGGGCAGGCTCACGGTGTTGCCGATGCCGAGACGCATGCCCTGCTCCTCCGCGTGGCTCTGGCCGAAGATGGGCAGCTTCTGCCCGCAGCAGGGGCACTCGTACCAGGCCATGTTCTCCACCAGGCCCAGCACGGGCACGTTCATCATCTTCGCCATGTTCACGGCCTTTTCCACGATCATGCCCACCAGGTCCTGGGGGGTGGTGACCACCACCACGCCGCTGATGGGCAGGGACTGGAACACCGTCAGGGGCACGTCCCCCGTCCCGGGGGGCATGTCCACGAACATGTAGTCCAGGTCGCCCCAGATCACGTCCGTCCAGAACTGCTTCACCGCCGAGGCGATGATGGGTCCCCGCCATACCACCGGGTCGGTCTCGCTGTCCAGAAGGAGGTTGATGCTCATGATCTTCACGCCGTCCCGGCTCACCAGGGCGGGCAGGCCCTTCTCCGTGGCCTGGGGCCTATCGTGGACGCCGAAGGCGGTGGGGATGGAGGGGCCGGTGATATCCGCGTCCAGCACGCCCACCTTTTTCCCCGCCTTGGCGGCGCTGACCGCCAGCATGGATGTGACCATGCTCTTGCCCACGCCGCCCTTGCCGCTGACGACGGCGATGACCTTGCCGACACGGGAAAGCTCGTTCAGGGGCTCCAGGAGACTGGAGGGCTCAGTGCGCTGGGAGCAGTCCACCCCGCAGCTGGAGCAGTCATGGGAACAAGTCTCGCTCATATATCTTCACTCCTATATTTTAAGATTGGTCCAAAAGGTAGTATATCCATCCGCCCCGGCTTTGTCAACGCCGCGACATGGACCGGCCCATGGGCAAAAAAGCCCGAAAAACGGGACGTTGGAGCCTGTCCAACGTCCCTTTCCTTCGGAAAATTTAATAATTACGTTCCGCTCTCCACCACCAGGCGGGTCTTCACCACCTCCGGGGCGGGGGCTTTGAACGCGCCGCATATGCGCTTATAGAGCACACACACCACGGCAAGGCCCACCAGGGCCAGCAACACCGCCCGCCACACAGGCCAGTCCGTCCACAGCTGGGTCAGCAGGATGTTGGCCGCCGTCACGGTCAGCGCGCCCAAAAACAGCCGCGCCAGGTTCTTTTTCTTGAAGAGCTCCCGTACCTTCCGCTGGGGGAAGACGAGCTTATAGACGATGCAGAACAGCACCAGCAGCACCACGACCTGCAGCGCCAGGCTCAAAAGCGCCCACCGCAGGGGCGACAGCGCCGACGCCAGCGCCACGGGGATGGCCCCGATGGCCCACAGGGGCAGCAGTATGGTCCCCTTCACCGCCACGGGCAGCCGGATGAACCAGCCCCGGGCCGCGTCCGCCAGGGACAGCCTCTCATAGCTCTCCTCCGCCACGCTCTGCTCCGCGGCCATCTGGGCCTGCTCCTGGACCTTGGGCCTGGCCATGGTGTCCTTGCTCTGCAATAGCTCCTTGGGGTCGAAGGCCTCGTTCACGGTCACGCCCGCGGCCAGCAGCATGCCGGCGATGCCGGCGGCTATTTTCTTCTTCCGGGACTTTTTCCGCTTGTCCGCCTGGGGCTTGTCCTCTTTTTTCTCACGCTTTTTCAGACGCCCTCCCTCCTTTCAGGCGACGCTCTTGATACTTACAGAAACATTATACCACAATATTCACGCAATTGCAAAATCCGCCTCAATCGTCCCCCATGGCGGCTGTCAGGAGCTCCTGTGTCAGCTCGCTCATGTCTTTGGTGGACATGGCCGCGGCGTCGGGAAGGCAGGCGCAGAAGTTCAAATACACGTCCGTATGCCGCCAGGGCATGTTGCGGGCGATGTCCTCCGTGCCGGTGACAGCGGCCACCACCATGGGGACCTTGGCCTTCTGGGCGATCTTGAAGATGGCGTTATGGAAGGGGACCATGGCCCTGCCCCGGCTGCGGGTGCCCTCGGGGTAGACGCCAATGCTCACCACGTCATTTCGCAATAGCTCCGCCGCCTCGTTCATGGTGGCGATGGCCTTGCGGGGGTCGTCCCGGTCAATGACCAGGTAATTGCCCATGTGGATGTACCGCACCAGGGGTATCTTCATGTTCTCCGGCTTTGTGATAAAGGCGATGTTTATCCCCTTCTGCCGCAGGGCCCAGATGGTGAGGATGGGGTCATAGTTGCTGCGGTGGTTGCCCACCAGCAGAAAGCGCCCTTCGGGGATATTCTCCCAGCCGGTGACGTGGATGCGGAGCCGCCCTATGCGGCAGAGAATGCCGATGAAGCTGAGGATGATGCGCCGGGCGCCCGGGTGGTCCTCCTTCACGGGCTTATCCAGGTCCACCGTCCAGGACAGCACCCATACGATCAGCACCCAGGCCAGAAGCAGCGTCACGGACCAGCACACGAACATGCCCAGCCACATCCACACGTTCCAGTGGTATATACACCCCAGCACCGCGCAGATGACCGCCGCGCCGATATAGTAGGGCCAGAACACCTTCTCCAGGCCGTCCTCCCGCTTTTTCATCCGACCACCCCGCTTTTCACCGACGATTTTACTCCATATCAACACGCCTGTCAAATGCGGGCACGCACCCAGGCAAGAATTAGGCCCCCTCAGACGAGGGGGCTGTCGGCGCAGCCGACTGGGGGAGAGAAAATAAAACGAGGCGCTCCGTCCGGAGCGCCTCTCAAACTATCTTATCTCGATCAGCCGATCATCTTGGCCACTTCGGCGGCCAGGTCGTCCTGACGCTTCTCGATGCCCTCGCCCTTCTCATAGCGGATATAGCTCTTCACGGTGATGGGCGCGCCCACTTCCTTGGCGACGGCGGCCACATGGGCGGCCACGTCCTCGCCCTCGCCCTTCACGTAGGCCTGCTGGAGAAGGCAGATCTCCTTGTAGTACTTCTCGATGCCGCCCATGACGATCTTCTCGATGATGGCCTCGGGCTTCTTGGCATTCTTCGGGTCCTGCATGGCCTGGGCCAGGCGGACTTCCTTCTCATGGGCGATGAAGGCCTCGTCCACCACGGACTTGTCCAGGTACTGGGGACGCATGGCGCAGATCTGCATGGCCACGTCCTTGCCCAGCTCGATGGCGGGCTCGGCGGTGGAGGCGGTGTCCAGGGTCACCAGCACGCCCACCTTGCCGTTCATGTGCACGTAGGGCACGTTCACGCCCTCAGCCACGCGGGCAAAGCGGCGGATCTGCATATTCTCCCGCAGGGACAGGAACACCTCGTTCTTGGCGTCGGCCACAGTGGTCTTGCCGTCCACCCACTGGCAGGCGGAAAGGGCCTCCACGTCGGCGGGGTCCTCCTTGGCGATGACCTTGGCCAGGTCCTTCACGAAGCCGGTGAACAGCTCGTTGCTGGCGACGAAGTCGCTCTCGCAGTTGACCTCGACCACCACGCCCACGCCGTCGATGACGGTGGCGTAGGCCATGCCCTCGGCCGCGATGCGGCCGGCCTTCTTGCCGGCGCTGGCGAGACCCTTCTCGCGCAGGTAGTCGACAGCCTTGTCCATGTCGCCGTCGCAGGCGACCAGAGCCTTCTTGCAATCCATGAGGCCCGCGCCGGTGCTCTGGCGCAGGTCATTGACCATTTTCGCGGTAACAGCAGCCATTATTCCTCTTCCTCCTTAGCGGTCTCTTCCTCGGTTGGTTCAGCGGCGGGAGCCTCTGCCTCAGCGCTCTCGGCGTCCAGGCCCTGGCGGCCCTCCTGCACGGCGTTGGCCATGGCGTTGGAGATGAGCCGGATGGCGCGGATGGCGTCGTCGTTGCCGGGGATGACGTAGTCGATCTCGTCGGGGTCGCAGTTGGTGTCCACGATGGCCACGATGGGGATGTGGAGCTTCCGGGCCTCGGCGATGGCGTTGTGCTCCTTGCGGGGGTCTATCACGAACAGGGCGCCGGGCAGCTTCTTCATGTCCTTCACGCCGCCCAGGTACTTCTCCAGCTTCGCCTGCTCGCCCATGAGCTTCATGACTTCCTTCTTGGGCAGCATATCGAAGGTGCCGTCCTCGGCCATGCGCTTGAGCTGGTTGAGACGGTCCACGCGGGTGCGCATGGTCTTGAAGTTGGTGAGCATGCCGCCCAGCCAGCGGGCATTCACGTAGTACTGGCCCACCCGGCTGGCCTCCTCGGCCACCGCGTCATGGGCCTGCTTCTTGGTGCCCACGAACAGGATGGACTGGCCGCTCTCGGCGAGCTGGCGGACGAAGGCATAGGCCTCCTCCAGCTTCTTCGCGGTCTTCTGCAGGTCGATGATATAGATGCCGTTGCGCTCCAGGTAGATATACTCCGCCATCTTGGGGTTCCAGCGGCGGGTCTGGTGTCCGAAGTGGACGCCGGCCTCCAGGAGCTGCTTCATCGTTACTACTGCCATTACGTTTTTTCCTCCTTATTTTTTCAGTTTTTACCCTCCGGACGCCTCATCCTTGCGGCCACCCTTGCGGGACAGGGCCGTGCGTCAGCGCCCGTGCGTAATAGGCAAGCTAGGATATTATATCAGCATTATCCAACCATTTCAAGCCCTTTTTTCACCCGAACAGCCCCTTTTTGGGCCGTTTTTCCCGGCGGATGCCCGCGTCGGATTCTATTAGTATCAAATCGTCCCCGATGCGGCCGATGCACTCCCAGGGCAGCACGTAGTCCTCCTCCCGGCCGATGCAGCCGAAGTACCGGGCCTTCCCCGGCACGATGAGGGCGGTGATGCGCCCGTCCCGTGTGGAGAATTCCGCGTCGCACACATACCCCAGGCGCTGCCCTGAGCGGACATTGATGACCTCCTTGTAGCGAAAATCCGAAAACCGGCTCTGCATAGCTATCCCCTCCCATAGAGTATGTATGCGAGTGCTGTCGAAACTATGCGGCGGCGATTTACAATCGTCGCCGCAGGGTGTAAAATCAGCACATTACACGCCGGGGAGGGATGGACATGCCGGATTTTTGGGAGCGGAGCTGGCAGCGGGACAGGGACCTTGACTATGTATCCTACGCCAGGCCCTGGTACCGTCTGGCCTCACCGGAGATAGAGTTCTTCCGGCAGCATGGCATCTGCACTGTCTGCGACGCCGGGTGCGGCTGGGGGGCATGGGCCCTGGCGCTGGCATCCAACGGCTTCGACGTGACGGCCCTGGACGTGTCCCAAACGGCAGTGGACATCACCGGGCAGGTCCTGGAGCGGTACGGTCTCCGTCTCGCCGGGCATAAGACCGCCAGCGTCCTGGACACCGGCTGGCCCGACGGGGCTTTCGACGCCGTGGTCTGCTTTTCCGTGCTGGACCACATGACCGTGCCCGACGCGCAAGCGGCCCTCCGGGAGCTTATACGCATCACCCGGCCCGGCGGCCTGCTCCTGCTGGCCTTCGACAGGCCGGAGGAGGACGACCTTTCCCGGGAGCATACCCTCCTGCCGGACGGGAGCATCCAATACGCCAACGGCATGATCTTTCACCCCTGCGACGCCCCCTCGGCGGAGCGGCTGCTCGCGGGCCTGCGCATCCTCCACCGGGGCACGGGCCCCAGGGGGGAGTACGTGTTTGTTGTAGAGACGCAGTAGAGAATACGCCTCCCTCGCGGGTGCAGTAGTAAGATAAAGGTAGACACATGAGAAACAACCATGTGCCTACCTTTTTCATTATGCTAAAATATG
>CANRKN010000078.1 GCA_947631215.1 uncultured Oscillospiraceae bacterium
GTGGCCAGCTTGCCGTCCTCGCCCACATAGTACCAGTTGCCGGCCCACTTGGAAGCGCCGTCCACGTTGCCGACCCAGTAGCCGGACACGAGCTTGTTGTTCTTGTAGAAGTAGATGTCGCCGGTGGTCTCATTCTCGACCCAGCCGGTGCCGGACTTGGGCGCCGCGGGGATCTCGGGTGTCGGGGTGGGCTCGGGCTCGGCGCCGATCTCGGCGAACGCATAGCCAGGCACCCCGCCGTACTGTTCGGCCTCCTTGTTCTGCTCCTCCACGAATTTCTCCGCCGTGGAGCCGGCATAGCCGTGGATGGTCACCACATGGCTGCTTTCCGCCATGGCCCGGCCCAGTTCGCACTCGGGGTTGCGGATGGTGATGTCGGTCAGAGCGCTGCAGCGGGCGAAAGCGGCCACGCCGATGGAGGTGACGGAAGCGGGCACGTCCACGCTCTTCAGCTTTTCGCAGAGCATGAACGCATTGTAGCCGATACTGGTGACGCCGTCGGCGATGGTGACGGACTCCAGGCCCGTGCAGGAGCCGAAGGCGTTGAGGCCGATCTCTTCGACGGTGCCGGCGATGGAGGCGCTGACCACGGTGGTGCAGTCATAGAACGCAAACTCGCCGATATGGGTGACGCCGCTCTCCACCACGACCTTCTTGATGGAGTGGAACAGTTCGCGGGACTGGGCCCAGGGAGCATCGCCCTCAGACTCGTAATCATCCATGGCGCCGGTGCCGGCGATGGTGAGGGTGCCGTCCCCGGACAGGGACCAGGTCACGTTCTCGCCGCATTCGCCGCTGGTGCTCGGGGCGGGCTTGGGCTCCTCCTCGCCGATCACGACGAACGCAAAGGGCAGGGTGCCGTCAAAGTATTCGCTTTCCGCGGCCTCCTTGTTCTGCTCCTCCACATATTTCTCCGCCGTGGAGCCGGTATAGCCGTGGATGGTCACGACCTCGCTGCTGGACACGAGGCCCATATGATCGATCGCATCAGGGTCCACAGCCTTGGCCAGCTCGCACTGGGGGTTGCGGATGGTGATGTCGGTCATAAAGAAGCAGGCCATGAAAGCGCCCTCATAGATCACGGTGACGGAGCTGGGGATGTCCACTTCGGTCAGCTCCCGGTCATAGCCAAACGCGAAGCTCCCGATGGTCTCGACGCCCTCACCGATGGTGACGCTGGCCAGTGACTGGTTGCGATCGAACGCGGAAGCGCCGATGGAGGTGACACTCCCGGGGATGGTGACGCTGGTGAGGCCGCAGCTCTCGAACGCGTAATCGCCGATGGAGGTGACGGTGTCGGGGATGACGACGCTCTCCGCGTAATAGCAGCAATAAAAGGCAAAGTCGCCGATGGCGGTGACGCCGCTCTCGATCGCGATCTTCGTGATGTTCTTGGACAGCGAATCATCCGACTCAAGTTCCGCCCAGGGAGCAAACTCCTGGAGTTTCTCGCCGTCACTGAACGGGTAATAGTCCTTCATGGGACCGGTGCCGGAGATGGTGAGGGTGCCGTCGGCATAGGCCCAGGTCACATTCTCGCCGCAGGTGCCGCTGGCGGCGGCCGCCGCGGGCGCGGGCTCGTCGGCGGGCTCAACGGCCGCAGGCACAGGCTCCTCCACCGGGGCCTCGGGCTCCTCGGCCACGGGGGCAACGGGGGCTTCCTCCCGGACAGCGGGGGCCTCGGCCTCGAACTCGTCCGCCGCGAAGGCGGGGGCGCCCAGGGCGAAGGCCATGACCAGCGCCAGGAGCAGGGACAGAACGCGCTTATTCATGTTTACTTTCCTCCTATGTTATCGTGGGATATTCACCCATTGTTCACCCATTATATCTGTATTTCAGATAAAAATCAATATCTGAATTGCAGATGGCGATAATACCAGTGAGGTGAGTACTTGATGGAATATCCCAACATCAAAAATCTGCGGGAGGACCATGACCTGCGCCAGCGGCAGGTGGCCGAGGCGCTGAACGTGAGCCAGAACACATACTCCCAATATGAAAACGGCGTCATCGAGCTGACGGCGTCCAATCTCATAAAGCTGGCCGATTTTTACGGCGTGAGCGTGGATTACCTCCTGGGCCGGACGAATGACTCTGAAATAACGCCCTGATCCTGCCCTGCCATTGACAACCGGGGCCGCCGGGACTATAATGCATACAAATTTTTAAGTATCCGGAGGCGCACCATGGCAAAGCTCTCGAAGCGGGACAACATCCTGCAGGCCGTGAAGTTCACCCTGTTCTCCATCTCCGCGGGCGTCATCCAGCTGGGCGCGTCGGCGCTGCTGCATGAGCTGACGCCCCTGCCCGACTGGGCGGACTACCTCATAGGACTGGTGCTGTCGGTGATATGGAACTTCACCCTGAACCGGGAGTTCACCTTCAAATCCGCCAACAACGTGCCCGTCGCCATGGCGAAGGTGTTCGGCTTCTACTGCGTGTTCACGCCCCTGTCCACGTGGCTGGTGGACTTCCTCACCGGCACGGCGGGCTGGCCCTATTACCTCGTCCAGGCGCTGGTCATGATCCTCAACTTCGTCACGGAATTCCTGTTCGACCGGTTCGTGGTGTTCCGGGGCAGCATCAACACCAACGCCCGCGCCCAGCGGGACGCGGAGAAAAAGGAACAATAAAACCGGGCATGAAAAGGCCGCATCCCGCGTGGGATGCGGCCTTTTGCTGCCACTTGACGGGCGGTGAGAACCGGCAGTGTGCCGAATGCGGTTGGTGAGCGAAGCGAACTTTAGCGGTAGGCATACTGTCGGGCTCAGCCGCCCTGGCACCAGCCTTAACACATTTTCGCTCCAGCCGGTATCTCGTCGGAGACGATGAGCAGGTTCAGCTTCTCCTCGCCCTTTTCCTTATGCACCGCGGAGATGAGCATGCCGTTGGAGTCAAGGCCCATCATCTTCCGGGGCGGCAGGTTCACGATGGCCACCAGGGTCTTGCCCACGAGCTGATCCGGCTCATACCACTTGGCGATGCCGGAGAGGATCTGCCGGTCCGTGCCGGTGCCGTCGTCCAAGGTGAAGCGCAGGAGCTTTTCGCTCTTTTTTACGTGTTCGCAGGCCTTCACTTTCACCGCCCGGAAATCGCTTTTGCAGAAGGTGTCGAAGTCCACATAGTCCGGGCTCTGGGGCTCCAGCTCGATGGCCGGCAGGGCGGCCTTCTTGGCCTCCTCCGCCGCGGCCTCCAGCTCCTTCACCGCCGCGTCCAGGTCGATGCGGGGGAAGAGGTTCTCCCCCTTTTGGGGGCAGACCGTCTCGGGCAGGGCGCCCCACTTGGCCGCGCTCTCCCAGGTCCGGGCGGCCTCGGGCGCGCCGATCTGGTCGAAGAGCTTCGTCATGCTGCCCGGCATGAAGGGGGTCAGCAGCACGCCGCAGACGCGGGTGGCCTCCAGGAGATTGTACATCACATGGGCAAGCCTCGGGCCATTGGCGTCCATGTCCTTGGCCAGGGCCCAGGGGGCGTTCTCGTCGATATACTTGTTGGCCCGCTGGATGACCTTGAAGATCTCCTCCAGGGCGTTCTGGAACTGGAAGCGCTCCATCTCGGCCTCATACTTATCCCGCAGGCCGCCGGCCATAGCGATGAGCTCCTTGTCCGGCTCCGTGGGCGCGGCCCATGTCCCGCTCCCGGCGGGGAGCTGGCCGCCGTAGTACTTGCCCACCATGGCGGTGGTGCGGCTGACGAGATTGCCCAGGTCGTTGGCCAGGTCCACGTTGATGGTCTGGATCAGGGCCTCGTTGGAGAAGTTGCCGTCGGAGCCGAAGGGGAAGGTGCGCAGGAGGAAGAACCGCAGGGCGTCCACGCCGAACTTCTCCGCCAGGATATAGGGGTCCACCACATTGCCCTTGGACTTGGACATCTTCCCGCCGTCCAGGAGGAGCCACCCGTGGCCGTAGACCTTCTTCGGCAGGGGCTCGCCCAGGCTCATGAGCATGGCAGGCCAGATGATGGAGTGGAAGCGGACGATCTCCTTGCCCACGAAGTGCACGTCCGCGGGCCAGAACTTTTCATAGTCATTATGGGCGTCGTTCATATAGCCCAGGGCGGTGATGTAGTTACTGAGCGCGTCCACCCACACGTACACCACGTGGCCCGGGTCGAAGTCCACTGGGATGCCCCAGGTGAAGCTGGTGCGGGAAACGCACAGGTCCTCCAGGCCGGGCTTTATGAAGTTGTTGACCATCTCGTTTACACGGCTCCGGGGTTCCAGGAAGTCGGTGTTCTCCAGGAGGTCCTGCACCTTATCGGCGTACTTGGACAGGCGGAAGAAGTATGCCTCCTCCTCTGCGTCGGTGACCTCCCGGCCGCAGTCCGGGCACTTGCCGTCCACAAGCTGGCTCTCGGTCCAGAAGCTCTCGCAGGGCTTGCAGTACTTGCCCTTGTAGGTGCCCTTGTAGATGTCTCCGTTGTCGTGCATCTTTTTGAAGATGCGCTGGATGGCGGTGATGTGGTAATCGTCGGTGGTGCGGATGAACCGGTCATAGGAGATGTCCATCAGCTTCCACAGGTCCTTCACTCCCCGGGGCCCCTCCACGATGTTGTCCACGAACTGCTTGGGGGATATTCCCGCCTCCCGGGCCTTGTCCTCGATCTTCTGGCCGTGCTCGTCGGTGCCGGTGAGGAACATGACCTCGTCGCCCTTGAGGCGCTTATACCGGGCCATGGCGTCCGTGGCCACGGTGCAGTAGGTGTGGCCGATGTGGAGCTTGTCGGACGGGTAATAGATGGGGGTCGTGATGTAGAATCTGCCGTTCACTGGTATCTCCTCCGTTTTCTTCCTTTGTATCTCATTCCGCCAGGGGCGTGTCCCCGCCCGTCTCGGGCTGGGTCTCCGGCAGGGGTTCAGGCTGTGTTTCCGGCTGCTGTTCCGGTTGGGGCTCAGGCTGGGTCTCCGTCTCGGGCGGCGTCACCTGCTCGGGAGGCTGCTCCGGCGGGGGCGTCACGGTCTCCGGGGGCGGCGTCACCGTCTCGGGCGGCGGGGTTACGCTCTCGGGCGGCTGCTCCGCAGCAGGGGGCGCGGCCGGGGGCTGGGTAGGCGCCGGGGTGGCGGGGGGCGGCGTGGCCGAGGTGGTCTCCTCGGTGGAGGTGGTGCCCTCCTTGTGGTAGCGGCTGTAGGCCTCGGCGGCGGAGCTTATGAGCCCGCCGTCCTTATTATACACGTTCCGATAGGTCTGGGCATAGTAAAAATCGCTGTCCTCCCAGGTGTCGGAGGTCATGACGACATAGCTTCCGTCCACATCCGTGCCGTAGATGCGCACGGTCAGGTACCCGCCGGAGACGTAGGCCTCTATTTTGATGGGGTACGTTCTATTATTGACGAACTTGAAGTCAGGCCAGCCCCAGCTCACCGTGGCGTCCAGGCCCCGGGGCAGGTAGTACACCGGGAAGTAGTGGTCGTAGCGGGCGGTGATCAGCAGGTTTGCGTAAAGCGCGCAGTAGTAAAGCGTGGAGCTGCCCTGGCAGATGCCGCCGCCGATGTTCATCACGTGCTCGCCGTTGGCGTAGGCCCCGGCGGACTGGTAGCCCTTGGCGGCGGTGCGCTCGCCCAGGCACATGTTGTAGTTGAACTCCTCCCCCGGCTGGAGCACCACGCCGTTCATGGCCTTGGCGGCCAGGGTTATATTATTGATGCGGGCGGAGCTGGAGCCGGAGAGGCTGGTGCTCTTCTCGCTGAGCACGTCCTGGAACAGCTGCCCGCTCACGTCCGAGGCCATGACCGCCGGGTCGTCGAAGATATAGGGGATGGTGACGGACGCGCCGGGCGCGGCCTCGTTCCAGAGGCGGGCGGCCTCGTCTTTATCGATGTGGATGCCCTGCACGCCCTCCTTCACGGTACCGGTCGTCTCATCGTAGACCGCGTCCTCCGGGGCGCGGTACACCGCGTCGTAGAGGGCGTCCACCAGCTCCTGCACGTCCACGCCGGGGGCCTCTGTCCCCTCGGGCAGCGCCGGCTCCACGGGCGTGACCATGATGGGCGCGGCGTAATCTTCATTTACAAACGCCTGCCGCACGGCGGCGCACACCGCGTCCACGTCCACCTGAGCCGCGCCGGTGTTCTTGATGAGCGTGACGGCGTCCTCGCCGTAGCTGGCCTGGACGATATCGAGCTTTTTATCAACCTCAGCCGCCACCGGCTCCACCAGGGCCCGCAGGGCCTCCATGTCCGGCTCCACGGCCGTCCGCTGGACAGCGATGTCCACGGGCTTAGCCTCGCAGGCGCGGTAGTCCATGAAGTTCGATAGCAGCGTCCCATCCCGGCCATATTCATAGGCCAGCTTTGCGAAGTCCGCGCCGTCCTCCGCCTTCAGGCCCAGCTGCTGGGCCGTGACGGTGAGGCTCTCCCCGGTGGGGAAGTTCACGGTGACGGCGGCGTTATCGTACCGCCCGGCCGGGTCGCCCAGGGCGGCCGCCGCCTCCTGGACCGTCATGCCCCCCACGTTCACCCCGTTCACGGTCACGTTGGGGTAGATGGTGTCCAGCGCCGCCACCTGGTTTGCGTAGGTGAAGCCCACGGCGAGGCCAATGACCCCCGCCAGGAGCACCACCGCCAAAAGCACCAGGGCCCACATCCATCCGCCGCCCCGCCTTCTGCGCCGGGGGGCGGGCCGGGGCCTGGCCCCGGACGCACCGGCGTTCGTTCGCCGGCTCTCCTGCCGGACTGTATCTTCAAAGCTCGTATCATTTCTGTCCGCCATGGCAAAGCCCCTCCTTATCTCCGTGATAGACGATGCTTTCTCTTATACGCTTTATATGCGAAGATCCTGGGCCGTGGTGCCGGTGAGCTCACCCACCGACTCCTCCAGGGTCTCCCCGATCCAGGGGTTGCCGCTGATGCGGTGCTGGGCCTGGGCCTCCCACAGGGAGCCGATGAGGATGTTGCTGAGCAGGAACCCCTGGGGGGTGAAGCACCAGCGGCCGTTGAATTTCTTCGTCCAGCCGTCCTTTTCGTATTCCAGCAGCAACGCCTCAATGGGGGCGAAGTCGCTGCGGTAGACTTTCTTGTACTCCTCCTCGGATATGCCCCGGCTGCGGCGCATGCCCAGCATGAGGTATTCCGACGCCCTGTCCAGCTCGTCCAGCTTTTCGTACTCGTCCAGGATGTTCCCGTCCTGGGTCACGCCCTTGATATAGCCGTCTAGGTCCCGGATGAAGCTGTAGCGGGTATTGCCGATGCAGGAATGGGCCCCGGGGCCGAAGCCCAGGTAGTCATCCATGTCCCAGTACTTCATGTTGTGCCGGGAGGCCTTGCCCCGGCGGGCGAAGTTGGATACCTCATACTGCTGGTAGCCGTAGTGGTTCAAGGTCTCCACGGTGTAGAGGTACATATCCGCCTGGTCGTCGTCGGAGGGGATGACGGGGCTGTCCTTGTAGTCCCGGTACATGGGCGTGCCCTCCTCCAGTTTGAGCCCGTAGCAGCTGAGGTGGTCCGGCTCCAGGTCCAGCACCCGGGCCAATGTCTCCGCCCAGTCCCCCTTCGTCTGGTTGGGCAGGCCGTAGATGAGGTCCATGCTCAGATTATCGTACCCCGCGGCGCGGATGTTCTCCGTTGCCTTCTTCACCTGGGTGAAGTTGTGCCGCCGGCCGATGATCTTCAAAAGGTCGTCACTGGCGGACTGGACCCCCAGGGAGATGCGGTTCACGCCCTCCTTGCGCATGACGTCCAGGTCATGGCGCTTCACGCTGTCCGGGTTGCACTCCACGGTGACCTCGGCGGTCTTTAGCACCTTCGCCTCCCGCTTCAGGGCGTTGAAGATGGCGGCGATGCGCTTGCCCCCGAAGTAGCTGGGGGTGCCGCCGCCGAAGTAGATAGTGTCCACATAGTAGGGCGCCATGGTGCTGGCGGCCTCGTGGATGTGCTTTACGAGAGCGTCCTGGTACTTTCCCATGAGCTTGTCGCAGCCGGCCAGGGAGTAGAAGTCGCAGTAGCCGCACTTGGAGGCGCAGAAGGGTATGTGGATGTAAACGCCCAGGTGTCTGTCTTCCATAGTTTTGTTCCTTATCGTTTGGGGCCCGCACAGGAGGCTTTGCCAACCCGACGGGCGGCGAGAACCGGCAGTGCCCCGCACGCGGTTGGTGAGCGAAGCGAACTTTAGCGGGAGGGGCCCTGCCGGGCTCGTCCGCCCTTATACAGAGGAGGTTTTCTCGTCCTCAGCTTCTTCCAAAAAGTCCGCCTTCGTGAACCGGATCAAGTCCTCCTTGGTGGGGCTCTCCATGGCCGCCACCCGGTTGGCCTGGCGGACCACCATGTCCTCGAAGCGGTTGCGCACGTCCCGGCCGTTGCCGAAGTTCTCGTCCCGCCCCTCGTAGAGGGCGTTGAAGAACTCCTTGGCGTACTCCTCCGCCTCCTCATCCAGCTCGTAGCCGTTCTTTTTGCACTGGAGGTGGAAGATGGCGTTCAGCTCCTCGCCGTTGTAGTCGTCGAAGAAGATGTACTTGTTGAACCGGCTCTCCAGGCCCGGGTTGGAGTCCAGAAACTTCTCCATGGGCCCGGTGTAGCCCGCCACGATGACCACCAGCTCCTCCCGGTGGTCCTCCATGGCCTTCAGGATGGTCTCGATGGCCTCCCGGCCAAAGTCGTTCTCCCCGCCGCTGGAGAGGGAATAGGCCTCGTCGATGAAGAGCACTCCGCCCAATGCGGAGGATATGACCTCCTGGGTCTTGATGGCCGTCTGGCCCACGTAGCCCGCCACCAGGCCGGACCGGTCCACCTCGATGAGCTGGCCCTTGGTGAGCGCCCCGATGGCGGCGTACAGTCCCCCCACCAGCCGGGCCACGGTGGTCTTGCCGGTGCCGGGGTTGCCCATGAACACCATGTGCAGGCTCAGCGGCGGCACGGGCAGGTCCGCTTCTTTCCGCAGCTGACGGACCTTCACCAGGTTCATCATGCTCTTGATGTCCTTTTTTACCTGCTCCAGGCCCACCAGGGCGTCCAGCTCCGCCATGAGCTCATCCAGGTCCGGCTTCTCCGCCGGCGGTTCCCCGGCGGTCTTGTCGGCATTCCGGCCCTGGGCCTGTCCCGTCTGGCCCGCCGCCTGGGGCGGGTTCTTGTCCAGGAAGGAGGGCTGAGCGCTGGTGACGAAGTCCGCCGCCCGCAGGCCGGGCTTGCCCTTTTTGACCCCCGCGCCGTCGCACAGGGCGGAGAGCTTGTCCGCGCACTCGGTGATGTACTCAGCCTCGGCGTAGGTCACGTCGTCGTCCACAGCGGCGAGACACAGGAGGATGTTGGTCAGCATACGGATGAACACCCGGGAGAGGTCCGTGCCCTCCCGCGCGTCCCGCTCGGTGAGCTGCCAGTAGAAAAGCGGCGGCAGAAACTGCCCACTCTTGCCTACTTCGGTGGTCAGGGCCCACAAAAGCCATGTTGGCTGGGGCCGGCCCCTGGAATAGAGGGCGTTCACCGCTTGGGCATGGTCCTCCGTGAGGCATGCGCTGCGGGCAAAGAGCTGCAGCGCGCAATTGACGCAGAACTCATCCATCTGCTCCGCCAGGCCACGGCCCGCGGCCCGGTAAAAGGCCTCCGTGTTGGCGACGTATGTTTTATGAAGCTCCTCCGGGGAGCGCTTCCACTGGGTAGGCACGGTATGCTTCCTCTCTTCCCCGCGGCAGAATGGCCGCC
>CANRKN010000079.1 GCA_947631215.1 uncultured Oscillospiraceae bacterium
CCGGCCCTTGCGGCTGACGAGTTCGCGGCAGAGGCTGTGACCGATGTTGAGGAGCAGGCGCCCGTGGCCCCCGAGGCACCTGTTGCCCCTGAGGCCGAGGAACCCGCGGAGGAGCCCGTTGTTGACGAGCCCGCCGCGGAGGAGCCCGTCGAGGAGCCCGTCGCGGAAGACGTGCCCGAGCTGGCTTCCATCCTGCCCGAGGATGAAGAGGACCTGCCTCTGCTGGTCGCTCTGGGCGTAGTGACAAAGATTACTCACTATGAACTGGAGAAGTACTACAACCTGGCTCTGGCTTACAAGGCCCGCGTGGACGCCGGCGAGCTGTTCGTGAAGAGCGCTGCCGCTAAGAGCGATCCCGCCGACATGACCAAGCCCTACTACGATGCGCTGGATGAGGCCAAGCGGAACCTGGACGGCATCGTCGGCCTGGCTGTGACTGGTGACGTGACCCAGGCTACTGTGGATAAGGCCATCCAAACCCTTAAGGGTATGGTCCCTGAAGATCCCGACGATCCCTGGACTAGCACCGGCCTGACGGATGACGCCACTTCTCTGCAGAGCAAGTTCGCGGCCACTGCTCTGGGTGCGGTGATTTATCCTGCCTCCGCCACTGAGGGCAAGCCTACCTATGCGGACAGCGACGTCTATGCCAAGAATGGTAGTCCTACCTATACGGGCACCAGCGGCAAGGACATTTATGATAGTAAGGACATCACCAGCCTGAGCAGCAAGCTCGCCAGCATCACCAAGTCCGACATTTTTGACGCCGCTCCCTGGACCACCGCTTACAAAGCTGACTACCTGGCCGCTATGAAGGCCGCTGTTGATGCTGCTCTGGCTTTCAACAAGGCTACCGAGCCCACCTTCAAGGAGTACGCCAACGTCATGGCGCTGGTGGACGAGGCCAAGGCCCTGGAGAAGAAGGCGGCTGTCCCCACTGACGCTGACGCCGCTGCCTTGAAGGCTCTGGTCGACGAGGCCAAAAAGGCTGCTGAGGATTCCAGCGCCTACGTGAAATTTGCCTCCACCGATGTTGGCCCTGCCAGCCTGCTGATGGAGAACAGCACCGGCCTGAACGGCTTCGCTTCCAGCGTGTTCTATGCCGACTACATGCAGGCCAAGAAAGACCTGGAGAGCGTTCTCGTGAAGAAGAGCTCTGACATCCAGGGCCTGCACCACACGATCACCAGCCTGAGTTCCGTGACGGTCTACTTTGGTATCCCCGACAAGGGCTATACGTACGACGGTAACGTCTACGGCATCGCCTACAAAGTGGGTGACCTCTACGCCGCGGCCAACGGTTCTAGCGCTGCTGGCACTGCCTTTGATACTGACCATAAGGCTGCCGCCACCATCGGTGACAAATGGCAGAACATTGTTGAGCTGACTGCTGGCACCAGCGGCTGCACCGAGTTCAGCGGCACCGATACTGATCCCGCTGCCAAGGGCTTCAAGACGTATAGCTCTGGCCAGACGCTCGTCCCCATCGGCGCGAAGGATGGCGAAAAGCCTGACAGTGGTGCCGAGTTCGCGAAGGGCGCCACCATCACGGTGGAGTTTTACAAAAAGGTTACCACGACCGCCCCTGCGACCACCACTTGGCAGAAGGTCAATACCTACACCATCATCGTCCCCAATGACGGTTACACTGGCCGTATGTTCAAAGTCCTGGATGAGGACACCGGCGCCAAGATGATCGTTAATAATAACTATGGTCTCTCTAGTGCCAGTGACACTTCTACGGGCGCTAATCTTAAACTGCAAATTACCCTGACCGGAGAGGCGATGGCGTGGGGCGAAAGCGCCGATATCACTTTTGAGTCCAACGGAAAGAAAGTTGGCTCGCTGCATAGAGGGTACAATGACGGCCTCTCCTATGCTTACGAAATAACCGCCGATGTGGGCCTCACTGTTACGGCGAAGCTGACGGTTGGCGGCGCTGTGCGCGACACCGCTACTGTCACCTTGGATCCTCTGTCCAAGTGGGCTGGCATGAAGACCGCCAAGAAGGCTGTCGCCGATGCTGGGAAGCTGGTTCCGACCGACTACGTGTATCCTAAAAATGGCATCCCTGCCCATCAGGATGTGGATACCATTGAGGGCATCTGGCAGGTCATCAACAACGATGTTAATGAGCTGAACAAGTACATCAACGGCACGACCTATGCCAACACCAAGGGCAACCGCGATGAAGTCGATAAGTACGCCAGTGATTTGACCACAAAGGTTATTCCTTACCTTGAAAAGAAGACTCCCGATATCGCCGCCCTGCAGGCGGAGTATCTGGCCACCAAGGACATCAAGGAAGACGACTACACCTATGACTCCTTTGGTAAGCTGCGCGATGCCGTGGCGGATGCTGCTGTGGCGCTGACTTCTACCCTGCAGTCCGAGGTCGACAAGGCTTACGCCGCTCTGAAGGCTGCGCATGATGGTCTGACTAAGGAAGTTGAGGTCGACAAGACCGCGCTGGAAGCTTCCATCGCCGCCGCCGAGGCTCTGAAGGCTGAGGACTACACCGAGGAGTCCTGGACCGCCAACAAGGCTGCTATTGATTCTGCCAAGCAGGCAGCTGAGACTGTGGCTGCCAATGAGCTCGCCACGCAGCAGATGGTAGACAACGCCAAGAAGGCGCTGGACGACGCCATGGCGAAGCTGGAGAAGGTTCCTGAGCCCGTCGATAAGACCCAGCTGGAGGGCAGCATTGCCGAGGCTGAGGCCAAGGTCGCTGAGGACTACACCGAGGAATCCTTCGCCGCTCTGACCGAGGCTCTCGAAGCCGCCAAGGCTGTGGCTGCCGACGAGGACGCCACGCAGGATGAGGTCGACGCCGCTGTCGCGGCCCTGGCCGCCGCTGTCGAGAAGCTGGTCGAGGTCGAGGAGCCTCCCGTAGAGGTCGACAAGTCCGAGCTGGAGCTCTCCATCGAGTTCGCCGGCATGCTGGATGAGGCGGATTACACCGCTGAGTCCTGGGCCGCCATGCAGGAGGCCCTGGAGGCCGCGCAGGCTGTGTATGACGACGAAGAGGCCACGCAGGACGAGGTCGACGCCGCTGACGAAGCTCTGACCGACGCCATCAACGCTCTGGAAGAGGTCGAGCCCGAAGAGGTCGACAAGAGCGCTCTGATGGTGGGCATCGTCCTGGCGCAGGCCGTTGTGGATAACCCCGATGAGTTCACCGCTGAGTCCGTGGCCGCTCTGGCCGAGGCTCTTGAGGCCGCGCAGGCCGTGTTCCTGGACGAGGAAGCCACGCAGGAAGAGGTCGACGCCGCTGTTGAGGCTCTGGCCGACGCTCTGAACGCTCTGGAAGAGAAGCCCGAGGAGCCCGAGATCCCCGCTGCTCCTTCCTCCGGCACCGGCTGGGTGCAGGATGAGACCACCGGCGACATCTACTTCTACCAGAACAACCAGCTGAAGAAGAGCTTCTGGGTCGGCAAGGCTGACGGCGCTTCCAAGTGGGACGGCAACTGGTACTATGTGGGCGCTGACGGCAAGCTGGTCACCGGTATGGCTTACCTGGACGACCTGCACGGCGGCTATGGCTGGTACTTCCTGCAGCCCACCAACAAGAACGGCGAGATCGGCAAGATGCTGACTGGCTGGCAGTGGGTCGGCGATGCGTACGGCACCTGCTACTTCAGCACGAAGTCCGGCAAGTCCGGCAAGTGCACTTACTCCACCGAGCTGGGCGATTGGACCGGCACTACCTGGGCGAAGTAAGATAAGCACCACGCAAAACATATAGCATAACCCAACGGGGGGCAGGGGATATCCCCTGCCCCCTTTTAATTACAGGAAAGGCGGTGAGGTCATGGACACAATGGAAATAAGGCGGACCCCCAGGACCGGACAGCGGGATATGGGCGTGGCCATGACGGCCGGGGACGTGGAGGGCTTCCTGGCGGATATGACCGTGAGGGGCCGGGCCCCGGAGACCGTGGAGCGCTACCGCCGCAGCCTGGAGCGCCTGAGCCAGGTCCTGCCCGAGGACGGGCGGATACGCCGGGGTACCCTGGATATGTGCCGCCAGGCCCTCATAGAGGCGGGCTGCGCGCCCCGGAGCGTGAACGTGACCATGTCCGCCGCCAACTCGTATCTCGCCTATATGGGCCACCGGGAGTATCAGGCCCGGGACGTGCTGGCCGCGGCGGAAAAGCCCGCGCCGGAGCTGACGCGGGGCGAGTATAAGCACCTTCTGCAGACCGCGCGGCTGCTGGACAGGGAGAAGACCTATCTCTTGGTAAAGCTGTTCGCCAGCGCGGATATGCCCGTGCAGGAGCTTTCCAAGGCCACCGTGGAGGCCGTTAAGACCGGCACTATCGCCGTGGGCGAGGGGAAGAGCCGGCGGAATATCCGCCTGCCCCGGTGCCTCGCTGAGGAGATGCTCGCCTTCGCCGGGCGAAACGGCATATACCGCGGGCCGCTGTTCCGTACCCGGGAGGGCGCGCCCATGAACCGCAGCTATGTGACCGCCTCCATACGGGACCTGTGTGAGATCGCGCAGGTGAGCCCTGAGAAGGGCAGCCCCCGCTGCCTGCGGAAGCTGTATCTCGCCGGGCGCAAGGCCATCGAGGACAATATCGCCATGCTGGTGGACCAGGCCCTGGAACGGCAGATGGAGGAGGAGCAGCTCACCGTGGGGTGGGAAAGCGCATAGTACCAACGCCGGCAAAGGGCGGCCGAGCCCGACAGGGCCCCTCCCGCTAAAGTTCGCTGCGCTCACCGAGCGCGTGCGGGGCACTGCCGGTTCTCGCCGCCCGTCGGGTCGGCATTGGGCGGCCATTCAAGTTAAACACCCCGCCGGGAGGCGGGGCGTTCGTGTATATGGGCAATTGACAAAGGGGCGGCAGTCGTATAAAATCAGGGTAGATGTTTCTGACTGCAATAAAGGAGAGACCTGATATGGACTTTGACGATATCGACCTGGCGGCCTGCCCCGCCTGCGGCGGCGTGGGGTGCATCGAGGAGGAGGGCGGCTGGTGCGTGTACGTCCAGTGCCTGGACTGCGGCGCCCATACCGCGGAGCTGAGCTTTACCAATGAGGAGGAGCGCCGGGACGCCGCCCGCCGGGCGGCCATGACCTGGAACTTCCAGAAGGTCATCCGCCCCAACCCGGGGGAGTGAACGGATAACAAAAGAGAGGGCCCTGCCAAGCAGCAGGGCCCTCTCTTTGTCTGCGGAGGCGCTTGTGTCATGCGTCGGTCACGCGGGGACGGTAGACCTGCATGGCCGCGTCCAGGGAGTCCACCACGCTGACGATGTGGTACTTCAAAATGAACAGCACGTCCGCGTCCTCGGGGTAGGCGGTCTTGGCCCTGCGCAGCAGGGGCAGGACATAGTGCCGCGTCTCGTCGATGTAGGAAAGCAGCTTCTCCTCCGAGAAGGTCCCCGCCATGCTGGACACGTTGTGGCACCGGTCCACCAGCTTGGTGAGAGTGGCCTCCCGGCTCTGGAGGATCATGTTGTAGTACCGGGTCTTGGCCGTCTCCTTCGTCTCTCCCTCCATGACCCGGAAGGTGAGCAGGTCCACCGCGCGGCGCACCGTGTCGTCCACGGGCAGCTCGGACAGGGGCACGCCGCAGTCCTCGCATACGTCGTGCAGCAGGATGGATGCGATGACCCGGTCCTCCCGGATGCCGATGCTCACGGCGTCGCAGGCCATGGTCAGGGGGTGGATGATGTAGGGCTCGCCGCTCTTGCGCTTTTGCCCGGCGTGCTTCTCCCGGGCGAAGGACAGGGCCTTCAGCGTCTGGCCCATCCCCGCGCCGGAGGCATAGCCCCGCAGGTAGGTATACATTTTGTCCGGGTCGAATACGGTCTTTTCCATATCAGCGCCTCCTTTCAGTCTGACAGCGGTTTATTCCTCCACTTATGCCCAGGTGGATATCACGATGCCGTTCCGCCCGGACAGCATTTCGCTCACGGCGTCCAGCTGCTCGGGGGCGCAGCCCACCCGGTCAAGGAAGGGCAGGGAGGGGAACACGTCCCCCAAAGCGGCGGTATCCATCCGCTCCACGTTCAGCTGTGTCAGGGCGGTGAGGCTCTTCAGGGGCGTTGGGTCCAGGGGGGCCGTGCCCCGCACGTCCAGGTACTCCAGCCGGGTCATGGTCTCCAGGCCCGCGAGGCTTTCCGCGGGCACGTCCAGAAACAGCTGCGTCAGCCCCGTGAGGCCGGACAGGGCGGTCATGTCCGCCAGCGGCTCGTCGGACCACAGATACAGCTGCTCCAGCCCCGTGAGGCTGCCGATGACGTCCAAATCATCGCTCCGGACCGGCCGCAGGAACAGGCAGACCAGCCAGTCCATGGACCGGAGCCCGGAAATGTCCGTGAGTTCCGGGCAGTCCATGATCCGCAGGTATTCCAGCTTCGGTATCCGGGCGGCGGCCAGGTCCGTGATGCGGGTGGCGCCGGCGAACAGGGTCCGCAGCGCCCGGCACTGGGCCAGAGGCGACAGGTCCCGGACGGGGTTGTCGCCGATATACAGGTCTATGAGGCGCTGGCACTGGCTCAGGGGCGTCAGGTCCGTTATCCCGTTGCCGTGCAGGGCCAGGCGCAGCACCCATTTCCCCTCCAGGGGGGACAGGTCCGTGATGCGCTGGTTGCACAGGGCCAGCTCCAGCAGATTGGGGAAGTTGGGGATGTCCTCCAGGGTGTCCACCGTGCCGCCCTCGGGTGCGGGCTGGCCGTCGATGGTCAGCGCCGCGCCGTGCACGTCCATCTGCTCCCAGCTGTCGAAGTGCTCGTTCCCGCAGAGGTACAGGCCGGATATCTGCGAAAGGTCCTCCAGGGTCACCGTGCCCGGCTCCTTGCCCAGCTGGCGGCAGACCTCCGCCTCGATGGCGGGGCTGTGGAAGGTATAGGCCCCCGGCGCCGCCGCTTTATGGGCCGGCAGCACGATGGCCGCCGCCAGGGCGCATACCGCCAGCATCATACCTAAGGCCAGCGCCGCCCTGCGGAGCGCACCGTGCCGGGGGCCATGGACGGCGCGCTTCAGCGCCCGTTCCAGGGCCGCCGCGCTCTGGTAGCGGTCCTTGGGGTCGAAGCGGGTGCACCGGCGCACCACGGTCTCCAAGGGCGCGGGCATATCGCCGTCCTCCAGGCGGCTCTCCCCGGTGGCCAGCTCGTGCAGCAGCACGCCCAGGGCGTAAATGTCGGACCTGGGGTCCGTCTGGCGGTAGCCGAACTGCTCCGGCGGGGCGGAGAAGGCGGTGACCCGCAGATCCGTGTCCCGGGTGTCCTGCTCGTCGTAGAACCGGGAGATGTCGAAGTCGATGAGCACATATTCCCCTGCCGGGGTGCGGATGACGTTCTCCGCCTTGATGTCCCGGTGGATGAGGGGCGGGTCCTGGCTGTGGAGCGCTTCCAGCGTCCGGCAGAGAGACAGACCGATGCGGACCGTCTCCTCCGGGGAGAAGGGGCCCTTCTTCTGCACCAGGTCCAGCAGTGTCTCGCCCTCCACATATTCCCGCAGCAGGTAGCCCACGCCGCCGGAGAGGAACCAGCGGTGCATTTTGGGCACGCCGCATCCGGCCAGGCGGGAGAGGGCGGCGAACTTCTTCTCCGTGTCCGCCGCAGGCCTCGTAAACCGCCGGAGCACCAGCTTTTCGCCGGTGCGTTTATCCTGCAAAAGCAACGTCTGTCGCTCCCGGCCCTCCTTCAGCAGGGCCAGGGGCTCGTAGTCCGCCGTAAGCTCCGGGGGCAGAAAGCGCTCCATGGCGCCGCTGTCCGCCGTCATAGGATGCCCGCCAGGCCCCGGGATAGCAGCTGCTCGTCCGTGGCCAGGATGCCCATGCGGTTTTGCAGGGCGAAGATGACGACCGCGTCCCGCTTCACCCGGGGATAGAGGGCGCCCCGCTGGGCCGTGCGCAGCAGGGACTGGGCCTCGTCCACCGACAGCTCCAGTACCAGCGCCAGGCGCAGGATGATGTCCCGGCTGGGCCGGCGCTCGCCGCTGCAAAGCTGATAGGTGAACGAGCGGCTCAAAAGCGCCGCCTCGCCCAGCTGTGTGGCGTTCAGGCCCCTCTCCTGCATGTACCCGGCCAGGCGTTGGGTGAATGTGGGCGTATCCATGTCCCCGTCCAGGGTCTTCAGGGCGCCGGTCAGGGTCCGGGACCGCTCCAATATGTCCAAAAGCTCGTCCGTGTCCCGCCGGGGCGCTTTCCTGCCCGCGGCCGGACCGGTCCTTACGCCGGACGGCATAGGACCACCTCCTCATGATGCTCAGTGCTTCTCATACATCTTTAAACAATTAAATTATACTGACTCCATTTGAAATGTCAAGGAACATCCGTGCCAGGGGCGCCTGTCTGCCCCGGGGAATGGGCGGTATGCCCCGGCGGAGCAGATGCCGAGCGGGCCGGTACCTGGGGGTGTACCGGCCCGCTTTTTGCGTATAGGGGGTATAAGCTCAACGGTTGATATAGATATGCCTGCCCGGAGGGTTTTTCTCCAGATCAAAGCCGCTGTATTTTTGGTTGAGTCCCCGGGCCTCTTCGGCGCTGCTCACGGCAAAATAGTCAATGTAATATGCGTCGGGGCCGTCGGTGAAGCTGTGGAGCTCGGATTTTTGGATCAGGACCAGAGCGCCGCAGTCCCTGCACCGGACGAGCTTTCTGCCCCCGTCGTCCCATATGTGAAGGGCGTGGCCATTGCATCGGTCCCCATAGTCCTCGACCAGGTCGAAATGAAAGTCTCCTATCGTATGATCGGCGTCGTACAGATCAAAAATATGGCATGTATCCATTTGGTACGTCTCCGGCTTATAATCTTCCGGGACCAGATCGTTACCGCGCAGCGCCTGTATCCAGGCCAGAGCCAAAGTATCATGACCTTTGGCCGTCGGGTGAGAACCATCCAGTGTCTCATACCGGAGGTCTGTGGCGGCCAGATCGGCCAGGAGTACACGCTCCTTTGCGCACACATCCCGTATGGCGTCATTATAGTCGTCAAAAGGGACGTCCACGAACCGCTCCGGAAAACGCCATTGCGCCTGCTGGCTCAAAGACGTCCTCAGCAGCGTGGCACAGACGACGCCAGCGGGGGGATAGGCCTTCTTTATGCCGCGGACCATGAGCCGGTATGCATCGGCGAAAAAGTCCCGCTTGTCCTGGCGGGAAAACATCGGCCGCTTGACAGGAACGCCGTATCCGAAATCATTGAAGCCGATGTAGCACAGGATCAGCTCAGGCGTGCATTGCTGCGTATGCAGCGCGGCGATCCTCTCCGCAGAGCACGCGCTGGGAAACGCCCTGCCGGAGACCATGCTGCCGGAATAGGAGGCGTTGACGCACAGTTCGCCGTTTACGGCCCGGATCACCTTCGCCCACCAAGTGTCCGTCACGCTGCGCAGACCGTGTTCGGCACACGTCTCAGCGTCGTAAAAGACCTCGTATCCTGGGGGATTGCAGTCTTCAAAGGTGCTGATCGAATCGCCTGCGATGGAAATATACAAGACAAGCCCTCCTTTTGGTAATGTCAAGGATTATGCGCAAAATTAAATTGCAGTCTCTGGGAGGTAAGTTCAGCAGGCAATAGAGGGGGATT
>CANRKN010000080.1 GCA_947631215.1 uncultured Oscillospiraceae bacterium
ATCTTTTTCCCTATAATAATGCTCCCTCCATGGATGCAGTGTCTTTTTCACTGTCTTCCATTGAGGGAGCATATCAGATCCCGCCGGGCGGCTGCTATTGCTCGTGGTTTCGTGGGTGATACAGCATGTGGTTAGAACCGGCGATAGGCCACGGACCTACTTCGCAAAAGTCAGGTCTGACTGCGAAAACGTCAGGACACCTTCGTTGAAGGGCTCCGGCGGCCGTGATAAAATTTAGCAGGTAGAATATTGCCTTAGGACAGAGGAGAGGAAAAATGGAAAAAGCCCATACATCGTCTGTGATCTATAAGCAGTTTTTCGACGCTATGATCGTGATGACCATGATGGAACTGGCCCACGCCGCGGCGACCCTGGTGGACGGTGCCATGGCCGGGCGGCTGCTGGGCGCGGCGGAGCTGGCCGCCCTGGGCATATGTACGCCCTATTACAGCATCGCCGCCGTCATCAGCGGCGTGCTGATGACCAGCTGCCAGACCATGTGCGCCCGCAGCGTGGGGAGCGGCCGGCTGGACGAGGCGGACCGGGTATTCTCCCTCGGCTGCACACTGGGGATGGTACTGTCCTGTGTGATGACGGCAGTGGGGATCATCCTGGCGGGGCCCTTTGCGCGGCTCCTGGGCGCCCGGGGCGCCTCGGCGGAGCTGCTGCCCTATGCCAGGGCCTATCTCATAGGCCTCTTCACCGGCACGCCGGGCCTCATCATGGTGGCCATCCTCTCGCCCATCGTCCAGCTGGACGGCGGGGCGAAACGGACCACCGTGGCAAGCCTGACCATCACGGTAGTGGACGTGATCGGCGACGTGCTGTTTATGGTCGTGATGAAGATGGGCCTGCTGGGGCTGGGCCTGGGCACGGCGGTCAGCAACTATGCGGCCCTGGCGGTGCTTCTGACCCATTTCAGGAAGAAAGACAGGCTCTTTCATTTCCGGGCCAAGGGCATGGACTGGCGGCTGACGCCGAAGATCGTCGCGGGGGGCCTTCCCAGCGGCGCCACCCAGATATGCCGGGCCGTGGGGCCCATCCTCATCAACAGCATCGTCCTGTCCGTGGCCGCCACGGCGGGGCTGTCGGCCCTGTCGGCGCAGAGCAACGTGAAGCTGGTGGTCCGCAGCCCCATCGTGGGCATGGCCGGGGCGGTGATGCTGATGACCGGCGTGTACGCGGGGGAGAAGGACGTGAACGGCCTGAAGCAGACCGTGCGCGTGACGCTGTGGTACGCCGTCGGTCTGATGAGCGTCATCGCCGGCGCTGTGGTCATATTCGCGCCCGCCCTGGCGGCGTTTTATCTGCCGGACTCGCCGGAGGCAAAAAAGATGGCGACCATGCGCTGCGATGGTTTGCCCTATCCCTGCCGCCCATGGCGGTGAACATGTGCGTGGGCAACTACCTGACGGCCCTGGGGGACCGGCGCCGCGCCTATACCATCAACATCGGCAACGAGCTCATAAGCCTCGTGGCATGCGTGGCCGTGCTGGGGAAGCTGTTCGGCATCAACGGCGTATGGGCGGCCTACTGCATAAGCCAGCTTCTGACGCTGGCGGTGTTCCTCCTGTGCGGCGCGCTGCGGCGCGATACGGACGCGAAAGGGGCGGAAAAGCTCCTGTTCCTGCCCCGGGGCTTCAGTCTGCCTGAGAGCGACTACATATCCGTGTCCGTCACGGCCATGGAGCAGGTCATCGGCCTTTCCCAGCATATCAACGCCTTCTGCACCAGTCACGGCGTGGACCGGCGGAGGAGCTATCTGGCGGCGCTGTGCGTGGAGGAGATGGCGGGCAACACCGTGACCTACGGCTTCGCCGACGGAAAGCGGCACAGCGTGGACATCCGGGTCATACTGCGGGACGGGGACGTGCTGCTGCGGCTGCGGGACGACTGCGCCAAGTTCGATTTGAAGGAAAAGGTCCGCTCCTGGACCCTGGACCCGGAGCATCCGGAGGAGAACGTAGGCATCCGCTTGGTGCTGGCCCTGTCCAAGGACGTGACCTACACCAATACGATGAACATGAACAACCTGCTCATCACCATCTGATACCGGGCTTCCCGGAAAGAAAAGGAGTATAAACACATGAAAGTTGCTATCGTATACGGCGGGACGTCCAGCGAGGCGCATGCCTCCACGAAGAACGCCAAGAGCATAGAGAGCGTCCTGCGGCAAAAGGGCTACGACGTGTGCATGCTGGAATACGGCCGGGACATGGTCCACACCCTGCAGCAGGAGAAGGCCGACATCGTCTATCTCTGCGTGCAGGGAAAGTACCACGGCGACGGCACGCTGCAGGCCATGCTGGACCACGAGGGCATCCCCTATACCGGCAGCCGCACCCACGCGGCCATGCTCATCAACGACAAGATCCTCTGCAAGTTCCTCTTCGGCCACTATGGCGTGCCCACGCCCCGGTGGACCATCCTGCGGAGGGAGGAGTACGAGCGGGGAGACTTCGACTATTCCGCGCTGGGCTATCCCTTTGTGGCCAAGGCGCCCAGCCAGGGCGGCAGCTTCGGCATAGAGCTCATCCGCTCTCCGGAGGACCTGGGCAAGATGGCCCATGTATTTCAATATGACGACCCCATCCTGTTGGAGGAGTTCATCGACGGCGGGTTTTATACCGTAGGGCTCTTTGAGAAGGAGGGTAAGCTGGTGACCCTCAGGTGCGTGGAGGGGGTGGAGACCCTGTCCGGCGCGCGGGTACATAAGAAAAACGACCTGACGCTGTTCACCGGGGAGTACGGTGTGGAGCCGCCCAAGCTGGAGGAAAAGCTCCTGCACCAGATGGAACGGACGGCGGAGAAGGTGTTCAAAATCACCGGTGCGAAGGATGTGGCCCGGGTGGACTTCATGGTGAGCCACGATACCGGCGGGATATACACCTTGGAGATCAACGCGGTGCCGGGCTTGAAACGGGAGAGCCTGATGCCCCGGGCGGCGGAGTATTCCGGCATAGCCTATGAGGAAATGGTAGAGGACATATTGCTGTCCGCGTGGAACAGCAGGGAGAAAGCATAAAGGGAGAAAAGGAGCGGACAGCATGAAGCGGATGAGATACTTTCTGGCGCTGGTCCTGACGGCGGCGCTGATCCTGGGCGCGGCCATGCCGGCCCTGGCGGCGGGGGAGAACTTCTCCGACGAGATGAAATTCGACGATGAGGTTGACATAAGTCCAGAGGATGGCGCGGACAGCGTAGAGCGGGCGGGGGACCATGAGGACAGTCCCTATTTCCGTCACCCGGACTTTTACAACATGACCTCCACCGACAGCCTCACCATCCTCACCAATTTCAAGACCATCCAGCAGTCCAGCGAGTGGAGCTGCGGCGTGGCCTGTGTGCTGATGACGCTGGAGTGGTACGGTCTGCGGGGGGACTATGACGAGCAGGGCCTTGCCGAGCTTCGGCCCCAGGGGCTGGAGCCGGTGGCCACCACCATGAGCCAGATGGTGGGGCTTTTTGACGCCGTAGGCGGCTTTGACTGCTACTCCGCCATCGACGCGGGGGAGGATGTGGCGGACGTCTTCACCTTCGACTTTATCAAGGAGACCCTGGCGGGCGGGGACCCCATCATCATCGGCTGGAACGACTGGGGAGCCCACTGGCAGGTCATCATCGGCTACGACGACATGGGCACCGAGGTGACCCAGGACGACGTGCTCATCGTGGCGGACCCCTACGACACCACCGACCACGACCAGGACGGCTACGGCATCTATCCCGCCGAGCGGTTTTTGTATAACTTCACCTTCTATGATTATTTTGACGAAGGCGAGCTGAACGACATGTGCTTCCTGGTGGCCCGGCCCGAGGCATGACGGGAACGAGAGAGGAGGCCGGAACATGAAAAAGAACATTTCCAAGATGCTGAGCGCACTGCTGCTGGCGTCGCTGCTTCTCGCCGTATGCCCCCTGACGGGACTGGCGGCGGAGCCGGAGACGACGGTGGAACCCGAAGCTGCGGCGGTACCGGAAGCCACAGTTGAACCCGAGAGCACCGTCGAGCCGGAAGCAACGGCGGAGCCCGAAGCCACGGATGAGCCGGGGGCAACGGACGAACCGGAGGCAACAACAGGACCGGAGGTCACAGAAGCCCCCGCGGTCACGGAAGAGCCCGAGACCACGGAAGAGCCGGAGACCACCGCTGAGCCTGCTGTCGCGGTGCGGATCACGGCGGGCGGCGAGAGCCGGGACTATGCCTCCATCGACGAGGCATGGGCGGCGGCCACCCAGGCCGGCACGGCCACGGTGACCCTGCTGGCGGACGTGACGGCCCAGGCGGCGCTCAGCGTCCCGGCGGGCGCCTCCATCACCTTTGCCGGCGGGGAAAACACGCTGTCGGTGACGTTGATAAGCGTGGACGGCGGCGCACTGACCGTGGCCAGCGGTACGGTCCGGGACGCAGGTGACGAATCCCCCAGCGATATGTGCGCGATCCGTATCCGCACCGGGAGCCTCACGGTGAACGGCGGCGCTGTGCGCGGGCTTGTAAGCGGCATCTTTGGTTTTGGCGGCGATGTGACCGTCAACGGCGGCGACATCTCCGGCGCGGTCGGCGTCAACTGTATAAGCGGCGCTGTGACCATCAACGGCGGTGAGATCGGCGGCGGCCAGTGCGGCGTTCTGAGCACCGGGGATACGACGGTCACGGACGGCAGCATCACCGGCGGTATCGGCGTGGCCGTGAACATCGGAAAGCTGACGGTCACGGGCGGCAGCATCACCGGTACAGAGGCCTGCGGCCTGCTGATCGCGGAAGACGTCACGGCGTCCCTGTCCGGCGGCGCCTATGCCGGCGTGGGCAGCGCCGTGAGCTGCGGCGGCGAAGCGCTGGGGGGCACGTTTGCGTCGAACCTGACGGTGAATGCCCTGCCGGCCTACGGTTACGGCTGGTATGGCGCCGACGGCGCGCTTCTGACGCCGGCGGAAGGGGAGACGACTCTGGCCGGGCCTGTGACGGTAGGTCCCCTGCCCGTGGCCCCCACGACGCCGGTGCTGAAGGTGGCGGGGGAGAACGTGCTTCTTGCCTCCGACCCCTCGGACGTCGACCAGGAATATGACGCCCCGCTTACGGACGGGGCGCTGATAGAGGGCGGCAGCGGTCGCATCGTGGTCCCGGCGGAGTACGCGGTGCGGTTCCCCGACGCGGGCGTGAAGATCACCGAGCAGTGCTTCGATTATAATACCCGCGAGACGCCGGACACGCCCATCTGCCGGCGCTATGTCTTCAGGGTCACCGACCCCACCATGACGGAGCTGGCCGTAACCGTGTCCCCCGACCCGGACACGCCCACGTGGACGAAGGTCATCGCCCATACATACGCCGACTTTGTCTGGATGCTGACCGACTGCGCCGCCTATCCCCACAGCGCCCTCCGCGCCCGGGAGGAGTGGGTATTCTACGCCGCGGAGGACTCCGGCGGCCTCATCCTGGACCTGAGCCGCGCCGGGGACGTGGAGCCCATGATGAAGGCGGGTACGGCGGAGGAACCCAGCGGCGGCATATATACCCTCCACAGCGAGAACGGCGTCATCGAGTTCACCATGGCGCCCGGCGGCATCCCGGTCCATTTCACCGGCGAGACGGACGGGCTTATCAAGGCCTCTGAGTACGTGGTGAACAGCAGGGGGGAGAACTACGTCCAGGTATATGTGATGCCGGGCTACGCCGTGGTCCCGGCCGATGAGGGCCTGGCAGAGTCTGAGGTCACGATAGAGGAGAACGACGACGGGTCGGATATGCTCCGCTACATGCTGAACGCGGACGCGGCGGCGGAAAAGGGTGTGGAGAGCGTCACGGTACGCATCGAAAAGCTCACCTCTGCCACTCTCTCGGTCAACGAGCCGGACACGCTGCTGGCGGCGGACCCCTACGGCAGCGGCAGGGGGCCCATCCTCACCGACGGTGACGTCATCCCGCACGAGGGCGGGTGGCTGCTCACCAAGAGCGGCCGGTGGTACATCGGTGATAACTATGAATGTGCCTTGGAATGGCGGGCCGCGTCCTATGGAGAGCCCGGCAGCGAGATATACAACTGGACGTATATCTATCCCCTCAAGGACGGCGTGGTGAACGTCACGCTGGGACCGGATGAAGCGCCGGCCCACTGGGTGGAGATGACCGTTGATAACCCCGGTCAAAGGGACCTGCTCCTCAGCGCCTATGCCCCCGATCAGAACGCGCAGTTCGATTCCGATACGTATAGTGCGTCGATGATTGTGTCGAACTATATGTATATTGAGAGCGCGGACGGTTCCACGCTGGATAGAGATGATATCACCGACACGGTGGGCATTCAGGGTGTGACGAAATACCTAGGCTATGGAACGGAGCTTTTAAGGCTGACGGTGGACCCGTCGGCGGAGAAGGTGTCCTTCACCGTGACGGCCCCCGAAGGCACGGTCACACCCACCCCTGATCCCACGGCGACCCCCGTGCCTACGGCGACAGCGGAACCCACGGCAACCCCCGAGCCCACGGCCAGCGCGGCGCCTACGGCGGTCCCGACTGCGACGGCTGCCCCGGCGGCTGCGGCCACCGCGACCCCCGGCGCGACGAGCCCCAAGACGGGAGATGAGACGGCATTGGCGCCCTGGGCGCTGATGCTGCTGGGCTGCGGCGCGGCCCTTGCGGCGGTGGTCCTGCGGCGGCGGGCGAGAAGATGACGGGACGGATGAAAAGGAAAGGAGAACATACTATGAGCATCAAAAAGGTATTGGCATTGCTCCTGACGGCGGCCATGGTATTGGGCCTGGGCCCCGCGGCCCTGGCGTCGGAGGACCCCGCCGGGCTCTGTGAACAGGGGCAGGAGGCCTTTAACGCGGGCGATATGGAAAGCGCGTTTGAGCTCTTCAGCCAGGCTGCGGAGCAAGACAATCCTGACGCCTGGGAGTGGCTGGGCTATATGTACTATGCCGGCGAGGGCGTGGAGCAGGATTATGAGCAGGCCTTGGCCTGCTATACCGCGGCGGCGGAACTGGGCAACGCCGGCGCGGCGTTCGACGTGGGGGTGATGCACGATTACGGCGAGGGCACGGAGCAGGATTACGCCAAAGCGATGGAGTGGTACGAAAAGGCCGCGGAGATGGGCAGCACCGACGCGCTCAACAACATCGGGTGCCTCTACGAATACGGCGACGGCGTGGAGCGTGACTACGCCAAGGCGGCGGAGTATTACGCCCGGGCCGCAGACCAGGGCGACTCGATGGCTGCGGCGAACCTGAGCTGGCTGTACGCCTGCGGCCTGGGCGTGGAGCGGGACGAGGCCAGGGCCTTCGAACTGGCCAATACGGCGGCGGAGGCCGGCAACAGCAATGGCATGTATCTGCTGGCCCAGTTCTACGACTACGGCTGCGGCGTGGTTGAGCGGGACTGCGCCCAGGCGGTCCGGTGGTATGAAGAGGCCATCGAGGCGGATGACGAGAACGTGGAGGCCATGGTGGAGCTGGGCTCTTTTGTCAAAGACGGCGAGGGCACGGAGAAGGACGAGGCGAGGGCCGAAGAGCTCTTCGGCCGGGCCGCGGAGCTGCTGCTGGCGTGGGAGGCCGGGGACGAGATGGGCATCTCCGACAAGCGGACCCTGGGCCAGATGTACTTCATGGGCTATGGCGTGGAGCAGGACTATGAAAGGGCCGCGGCGCTGCTGGCGGACGCCGCCGGGGGCAACGACCGGGAGGCCCTGTATAATCTGGGTCTCTTCTATCTCGCCGGCCGGGGCGTGGAGCAGGACACGGAAAAGGCCGTGGAGCTGCTGACCGGCGCGGCGGAGCAGGGGGTCCCCTTTGCCATGGAGATACTGGGCATGCTGTACTTGAACGGCGACGGCGTGGAACAGGACCAGGCGAAGGGCAGGGAACTGTTGGAAGAGGCGGCGGCGCTGGGCGACGAGTATGCCGCCCAGCGGCTGGCGGATCTGGCGGAGACGCCCGCCGCCTGAAAAACATAGAGGATGAAAGGAAAACTGCTATGAACGAACTGTACGAACTTACAAACCCGGTGTTCAACACCGCGAAGATGACCTTGACGCTTTTGAGCGCCGTGGGCAACGAGGATTCCATCGCCTTTGAGAAGGCGCTGGGCTTTGAGCAGATGCCCCACGTGGACGCCAAGGGAAAAGAGTACGAGCTTTTGAAGCGCATCGGCGCCATCACCATCGAGCTGCGCTACGCCCTGGCCAACCGGATGATCGAGCAGGCGGGGAACAAGAACGTGCTGGACCTGGCCTGCGGCTACACGCCCAAGGCCAAGTACCTGATGGACCGGGGCTACAACTACGTGGGCGGCGACCTGCCCGCGGTGGTGGAGGACATGGCCCGGGTGTCGCAGGAGCTGCTGAACGGCAGGGCCCTGTTCCAGGCGGTGGACGTGACCAACGGCGAGAGCGTGGCGGCGGCGGCCGCGCACCTGCCTGAGGGGCCCATAACCATCGACTGCGAGGGGCTGCTGGCCTATCTGGACAAGAACGAGACGACCGCCATGGTCAAAAACTTCGCCGCGCTCCTGGCCGCCCGGGGCGGCTGCTGGGTCACCACGGACTTTGAGAGCGACCACTACTTCCTCGCCATCATCCAGGCGGTCACCGGCGGCCAGGGGGAGAAGTTCCTGAAGCTGGTGGACTCCCAGGTGAACAAAAAGACCGCCGACGCGGCCCACGCGCCGGTGTTCGCCAACGACCGGGAGAAGCTGACCTTCCTGGAGAGCATGGGCCTGGCCGTAGAGCGCCGGCCCATCACCGGCGTGGCCAACATGGGCCTGCGGACCCTCTATGCCTGCACGCCGGAGCAGCGCGAGGCCATTGCCGCCGCCCTGGAGAAGATCAACGTGTGGATCATGACCCCCAGCGGCGCGAAGGCGGCCCAGCCCGCCGGCAGCGGGGCCGCGGGCCTCGCCGTCGACCAGGACCTGAACGGGGACGCCCTCACCATGCGCCTCGCGGGCCGGATGGACTCCATCAGCGCGCCGGCGCTTTTGAACGCGTTCTGGGACATCCCCACCGCCGTGAAGGACGTCACCCTGGACCTCAAAGACCTGGAATATACCTCCTCCGCGGGCCTGCGGGTCATGCTCATCATGTATAAGCAGATGGGCGAGGGGCACTTCCGGCTCACGAATGTGAACGCCACCGTCGCGGCCATATTGAAGGACACCGGCTTCAGCCAGTTCTTCCTGTCCGACGACGCGGAGGCCAAATGACCGGCCCCGCCCGGGTAAAGTAAAACGCGATACAGCAAAAGACCTGCCGTCCGGCAGGTCTTTTGCTTTGCGGCCCCTCCCTGTGCGGAGGGGCTTGTTATGTCTCCTCGTATAATAAGTTTGAAAGTTAATAATCCAGATATCAGCAGGCTTAGAGATGCCCGTGATACAATAGCTGT
>CANRKN010000081.1 GCA_947631215.1 uncultured Oscillospiraceae bacterium
GTGAAATAGATATTATAGATGTTGTTGTCCTCGGCGGTCTTTTTGATCGTCAGCGTTGATTTTGCGGCAGGCGGGGGTGCCTCCCCCTCCGCGTTGACGCAAAACCAGCCGGATGTATTGTCCGCCGCTTCAACACCCACGATTGTTTCCTGCAAGCCGCTCCCGGCATAGGCCGTGATGGTCGAACTGACAGACACGGCGTTTTTCTTGGTGACATTTACTGTGGCGCTGTTGACCGGGGACGAGGATGTGATCGTCAGCCGATTGCCCGAAGTGCTAAAGCGGAGGCTGCCGTTATTGCTGGTGAAGTTGTAATTGGACAACACGCCGTTGCTGTCGGTCAAAGTAATGGTAAACGCGCCGTTCTGGTAGGTCATTTCGCTGGTCGGTGCCGGGGCATAGAGAGAGCTTACGAAGCTGGGCAGGATGCTATACGTCCGCATAGCATTGGAAATCTGGTCGTAGACGGTCTTGACCTCGCTGTTGGCCCCGCCGCTGCAAACAGAGTTAATCACCTTGGAATCGGTGCAGTTGTAGGGCGAATAGGTGCTGCGTGCACCCACGATCAGCTCCCAAACTATCAACTGGGTCGCGGTGTACCGGCTCCCAAAGTTGCCGGACAAGTTGGAACTGTTGCCCGGTTCGCCGCACAGCAGCGCCACTTTGATGGCATCGCGTTTATCAGATGAAAAGCCGTTCCATATATGCGCTGTACTGGTCGAAACAGTAGAGCCGCCAGGAAGATAGCCGCCAGGTTCGATGCAGTATGCCGGGGACCCGTTGGCGGTGATCTGGTAACGTGGGCTGCCGCTGCCGCCGATATACTTCGAGTTATAATAAAAAGAGCTGACGTATTTGATTTGAGAACCGTAGGAATCGTAGCAGTTATGAACAGCGATTGAGGCGGTCCCGCTGATCGTGGAAAAGAGAGCCACGCTGCCTTCCGGGGGATTGTTCGGCCCCATTACGATGCCGTCCCCGTAAGGCTCCTCGAAGCTGGGTCCCTCCTCAATGGGCGGGGCGATCTCCGGGACCTCAGTGGGTGCAGGAGCTTCAGTCGGAACCTCCGTGGGCTCCACCGTGGGCGCGGGGACAGGCGTGGCTGTGGGCGCGGCTGTTTCTGCCGGGGTGGGTGTTGCTGTCTCCGGCGCGGGCGTGGCCTCTGTGGTCACTTCGCCCTCCGGCTCCCCGCTGGACGGGGCTTCGGTAATTTCCTCGCCGGATTGCTCTGTGGGGATGATCTCATCCCCGGAGGCAAACGCGCCCAGGGGAAACAGGCCGAGCATCAGGACTATGACAAGCAGGAGGGGAATAACATGTTTTATAGTTTTCAATTTGTAACCTCCATACGCTCAAAAGTGTGATATGATGATATGGAAAAAGTGGGTTTCTTTGAGGGCTCTTTGGCCGTGGTGTTTAGAGGAAAACGGGCATAAAAAATCGGCGCTCCAGGTGAGGAACGCCGGTTTTGCGGAACGAAAAATTGATAGAGGGTAATCTTTCTGAACAAATCTTTTGGATCTGTCAGACGGATTACCTTCTTTCTTATTCTGGAAGCCTTGGGAATGCGGGGTTTCTTGAAATGTCGCGTTTTATGTTAAATTGGACACTTCCTAACACAAAATGTAAAAACTGCGCGGACAAAATGAAAAAAACTGCACTCTGAACCATCACCTCCAATTTACTTTTTCTGGACAGCCTGATCGGCGGCCATTCTCTCCACTTCATCTGGACATTTGTAGTTCAGCGTCCTGTGCGGGCGTTTTGTGTTATAGAAGACTATGTAGTCATCCACCGCCTGCCGGAACTCTGCTACAGAACGGTAATTCCGCCGATACAGTTCCTCCCGCTTCAGGCTGGCAAAGAAGGATTCTGCCACGGCGTTGTCATGGGGCCGCCCTGTGCGGGAGAAGGACTGATCCACATGACAGGAGAGGAGAAGCTGCTGAAATGACTGGGAGGCATACTGTGTCCCTCGGTCGCTGTGGAAGATAAGGCCAGGACAGGGTGTCCGTTCTGCATATGCCTGCCGGAATGCCGCCGCGATCAGCTTGGCGCTGGCAACAGTGGATATCCTGTGGGCGATGACCTTCCGGGAGAACAGATCCAAAATGACAGCAATATAATAGTGCTTGCCTTTCAGCTTGTAGCAGGTGATGTCGCTGACCCAGATTTGGTTGGGCTGTTCCGCCGTGAAGTTTTGGTTGAGAATGTTCTTCTTTGGGATGGACACCGCCAGTTTCTGGTAGTCTTTTTTCGCGGCAGGGCTCATGCTGACCAGACCCATGTCCTGCATGATGGATGTGACGAATCGCTTGCTCACCCGCTCCCCCTGTTGGACAAGGATGGCGCAGATCTTGTCCGCACCGAAGATCTGCCGGTTTTCCTCGTATATTTCCCGGACTTTCTCACTGATCTCTGCCCGCCTTTTGGCGTACCATGTGTTGTCCCGCTTGTTCCGCAGAATGTGGTTGTAGAATGTTCCTCGTGAGACCTCCAGCGCGTCGCATAGCGTGTGGACGCTGAATTGACCGTATAGCGGCTCCAGTGCCGCCAGCCTTTCTTTCAGCGGGGCCGAGATAGTGCAATTCACTCTTTTGAGGACCTGGATGATAGCTGTCTGCTTCTCAATTTTCCGCCTCAGCGCATCGAACGCTTGGGGCGTGACAAGTACGCCGGTTTCTGTAATAGTGGTTTGGAACGGCTTGACCCAGGAGTAAAACGTGCTCCGAGCGATACCCGTTTCTGCACAAATGTGTGCCGCGCTCTCCCCGTTCTGGTAACGCATGACCAGTTGGCGTTTTTCCTTAGTTGTGTATCGCATGGTGCAATACCTCCTTTTTTGAGATATTGTATCATGAAGTCAAAAAACTTTCTGGGGGGCAAAAAGTAATTGACAGTATAGGATAAATCCCATATAATATGACCAGAGATAGATTTGATTCATAAGGACAAACTACCTATGGACTTTGAGATCATTTTCTATGACAAGCCAGATGGTACGGAGCCGGTCTGGGAATTTCTTGATTCCCTGGATGTGAAGATGCGGGCCAAGATGGTGCGGGAGATCGAACTGCTGGCCGTCAACGGCACGGAGCTACGGGAGCCGTATTCCAAGTCGATTGGTGACGGCATATTTGAGCTTCGCGCAAAAGTGGGATCGGATATCTCTCGTGTGCTGTATTTCTTCTTTATTGGCCGAAAGATCATCCTGACGAATGGTTTTATCAAGAAGTCCAATCGGACGCCTCCCGGCGAGAAGGGCAAAGCGATAAAATATCGGGCGGAGTATATGAGCAGAAAGGAGCTTTGATATGTCCAGCTTTAATGAATACTTGAAGGAACAGATGAAGGACCCGGAATTCAAGCAGGAGTATGATGCTCTGGAGCCGGAGTTCGCCATCATCCAGGCGCTGATCGACGCCCGCAAGGCCTCGGGGCTTACCCAAAAGCAGCTCGCGGAGATCACCGGCATCGCCCAGGCGGACATCAGCAAGCTGGAAAATGGCAACGCCAACCCTTCCCTGCGGACGCTCCAGCGCTTGGCCTCCGGCATGGGAACATGGCTAAAAATCGAGTTTGTACCAACTGCGAATAGCGGGATATAAGCCCACGAGTGCTTTATGAGGCACCTACACAGGCCCCGACAGATACATCGAAAGACCTCTGAAGAGGGTAGATCCTCACAAACGAGTCTCCTCCATCAGCCAGAGGTCTTTTATCTCACGAAGTCTATTTTGTTTGGCTTTTGCGGTAGCACGGTCGCTTATTACATATCTAACATAGTTTGATGGTGTCAGGAATATTGATATTGTTGCTAAAAAAGATATACTCATTAGCACTTCTCTTGATGTTTGCACTGTATCTGATATCCAATTTGCTGTGCTTATAGTCTTTAT
The DNA here is from genome assembly GCA_947631215.1 of uncultured Oscillospiraceae bacterium. The sequence continues at coordinate 3,900 of CANRKN010000081.1, forward strand.
ATAAATCCTTCACCAGATCACATATGTCATATGTCACAATCCACGGATCGGAACACCGGGAAATCACAGCTGCCAGACTTCGATGGTCTTCTTCAGAAAAAGAATTCCTATATAGTTGTGCACCTTTTTCAACATAGGGCGGGTCTATATTATAAAACCGTTTCTCCTGACCGTTCTGCAAAGATATCAGTTGGCCAGCATCCAAATTTGTGAGAGATATATAACTTTTATACGCATGTATCTTCACTATTTTTTTCGCTAAGGTGTTACGGTTGAACCTGGCATCCATTTTGCTGCTCCCTGTCTGTTCTCTTCCCCCTAAGACACCGCCGCAGATGATTCCCGAGATGTTAGTACGGTTCAGGAAAAGGGTGGAAAACCCTAAATCGAGAATGGAGCGATCCCTTTGGTCACGGTGGATCTCCTTTTGCCTGTCCCACTCGTCAATCGTCAGGGGAACACTATTCACCCGGGATATCATTTCTTTCGGATAGTTGAGACAGGAGTACCACATTGCATATATCGCCGGGTCGAGATCGTTGATCATAATGTGGGGCACCACCCCGGTAAAGAGGAGCTTGAGCGCCAGTCCGGCCCCTCCTGCAAATGGCTCGACATAGGTGTAGTCCTTCATGGCATTGTACTCAAGTAGATCCTTTACATAGGAATAAAGCTGGGTCTTTCCCCCAGGATACCTCAGAGGCGAAGCAGTTGCCGGCATTGAAATCCCCCCTCAGAGCAACACACGAACTAGCGTCTCATATTGATTTTAGCACAATTTTTACGGTTTTCAAGTGGGCAGCATGCAGCCAGACCTAGGCACGAAAGTTTCATGCCTTTCCGGCATAGGATGGTGTAACCGCCACCCCGTCGTCACTTTTGCCGGGTTAAATCCATGCCTTCCCTCACAAAACCCGGTTGCAGATTTTCACATTTGTGATATAATTGTTGTGAATATAAGTAAGGACTGGAGATACGCTTCTAATGGACACGAATATATGCCGCTTTTGCGATATCGAGAAGGGTCATGTTGACAAGATATACGATCGCCCAATCAAAGAAAGTGATAATTACTACTCTCTGGCGAGCGTTGGCGCTTTCATTATGGGCTGGAGCCTTATCGTGCCAAAGAAACACGTCTATTCCCTAAGAGATGAATACACTGACCCCGACTTTTTAAAATTCGTGGATGCATGGATTGGGTATGTCAACGGCGCCTTTCAAGAGAAGGTCATCATATTTGAACATGGCGCTAATCATTGCGGGTCACAGACCTCATGCGGGACCAATCACGGACATCTACATGTTGTGCCATACCACGAAAGCCTGGTATCAAAGATGTTGCAGGATCGCAAATGGTCTTGTGTAAAATACGATAAAGTAAAATCAGTCGTCGGAGAAGATGAGTACCTTCTGTATGCCGATGTTGCTGATACCATAGAAGACGCAAAGCTGTACATACACATACTGAAAAAGGAAGAATCCCAGTATTTCCGCAGACTCCTTGCGGAAGAGGTGGGCGTGGACGACTATAGTTATAAAACATCCCCCCGCAACAAAGAGACTGTCGAGAGTTATAGTATGCTTAGGGGAACAGGAAATGGATAACGGCCAGGAAAAGGACAAGACCGCCAATGGCAAGGGAGTCGAGGAAGAGGGCTTGAGCCTTCCCGATGACGGGCATGCCCTTTGGGAGTGGCCCACAAAATATGAAGGTAATGCCTGGAAATATATCTGGTTGGAAGCAGGATATTTGGCGATTCTCTTAATCATTGGCATCACTGTGCTGGTTTTGAATTATATTGGGTTGTTATACCATTGGTACAGTACAATCTCATGCGCGGATATCGCCGCGTCGAATACGATCTTCATGAAGGAAATGTACTGTGCTATTTTTGGGTTTCTTGGCGGCACAGTATATGGGATTAAAATATTATATAAAGCTGTGGCAAGAGGGAATTGGCACAGGGATAGGGTTTTGTGGCGGATATTCACCCCGTGGGTCTCTCTGATCCTCTCCCTCGTGCTTGCAAGTATTATGGCTGAAAGCATTTTTTCCAAAAACAATTATGCAGCTGTTATTATAGGATTCTTTGCGGGATACTTCTCTGAAAGCGCGATCGGAAAACTGTACGAAATAGCAAAGATCTTGTTTAGTTAAAAGAGAGATAGAATGGGTATTATCGTTATTGGTGACAGTGGCGCATCCGTTTTTGATCCTCAAAATTTAACGACTGAGCAGATAGGGCAGAAAGCACAGGGGCTTTTAGAAATCCCAAGCCCCTGGCGTCTGCCTTTTCTTTGTGTTTCAACAGCTGTATTTGAACATTATCGGGATGCCGAAACCGATCAGGAAAGAACATCGGTGATCTCAGCTACCGCTCGGCATATCAGGCATTCTCTCCCAGAAATAGGCGTGCAGGATAGTGACATGGTGATCTTCCGCTCCTCAGGTGTAGAAGAAGGCATATCTGAACGCGGTCGGTATACTTCTCAGGAAAGCACTCTGGACGGTCTTGAGATTACGTTGAATTCTCTTTTTTCTACTTTGATAAACGGTCTTGAACTACCACCGAAAATGGCATATGTTGTTCAAAAATATGTCCCGAATGCCGTATTAGGCCACTTATCAAATGAACGCCGCTTTTCAAGGGTCAAGCGCGACTGGGTATATGAATACGAACTCAGAGATGGAAATGTTGTGTCAGACAGGCTCGGAGTAAGATACTGGAGAACGGAGCCCAAGGATGTGGAAAAGTCTGAGTTGTCTTGTCCTTCCGCATCAGCAATACGTGCGAGCTTGTTCCTTGTTGCTTGGTACTATTCGAAAAAGATAGTTGCCGTCCATTTTGAGTTTTTATGGGACGGTGTGAGAGTGATTCTTGCTCAGGCTGATTTTGAAAAAAACATCGATGACAATCTATTCGATCCTAAAGATGTCAATTTAAAGGTAAATACTGACCTGTTTGCCTCGTTCAACGTGTTGAGGCTGGCCGGAGAAAGAGACAAAAAGTATTCTAAGGTCAATAACACCCTTATATATAAAAAGATAGGTCTTCCTACTGTGCCCCTTTATATCCTTGATGATACGACATATCTCCATGAGCTCTCTCAAGGCATCATTTCCCCGCTGTTAGAGGCCGACCTAAGAGCTCTTGTCAGCAATTCCATTGTAGTAAGAACGGACATTGCAAATGCAAGAAAAGATCAAAAACAGCTCCTTGACCGCAGCAACGAGCTCAGGACCTATCCTTCCCTGTCGGAATGGCTATGTGCACAGCAAAAACTATTCAGATGTGGCAAGGAAATCGCGTTTTTATTTCATGTCTTTGTTCCAGCAACTGGCGCAGCTTTTGTAAACGCGTATCCCAATAGAAGGCTCGTGGAGATCGAGGCACTGTGGGGTCTCCCGGAAGGACTATATTACAACGCACACGACAAGATAACGGTCGATACGCGTTCCATCGATCCCGATATCATTTCCGAAGAACACACCGAAATCGTTTCCAAAAGGCCCGCTTACAAAGAGTGTTTCATCGCTCCTGATGACAATGGACTATGGGTGCAAAAGCGAACCGCGCGTCCCTATGATTGGAGATTGTGTGTCGATGACGCGACGGCCAAACAAATCGCTGTGGAGTCCAGGAAAATTGCCAAGATCGCACGAACGTCGATTAGTGTGATGTGGTTTCTGGGCATTGATAGGGACTACTACGGAACTGCAAATCTGGCATGGCATCATGAAGAATATTCTAGAGACAATTACACCACTTCGTCATATAAGAAGAAGTATTTTTCTGAAATGGAAATGGTTATCCGAAACGAACAGGATTACCAGGCTTTTGTATCCGATCCCCACATCAAGGCGGTCAAAATCCGTCCTGTTGATGACAAATTGCTCCGGGACAAGGATTTTTTGAAAAATGTCGGCGAAGAAGCCAAGAAAAAAGACGCCGCTATCATATTAGACGGCGCAGTCCTCGCGCACCCGCTTTATCAGCTGTGCAGAACAGGGGCAAGAGTGCTCACGCCAAGCCAGCGGGATTTGTATAAGGAAGAGGCCGTCTATAATAAACTTGTACGGGATAAGATTCCGGATAAGATATTAAGTAACGGAGAGAATATTTCCTGCTATATCCTAGAAGCTGACGCCCTTCTGCGTGCCCTTATGGAAAAGGCTGTCGAGGAAGCGATTGAAATCGCCATGGCCCCGTCACCGGATGATCTGATTGAAGAATTGGGTGATGAGTATGAAGTTCTCTCTTCTTTGCTGCGGCTATGCAACCAAGTCAAAGGGGTCGATCCCCTACAGCGAAAGAACCAAGTCACCGAACCTGTGTATCCTTTTCCGGTATCTGTAGTACAAAAGGACCTGACGTTTGATCTAAAAAACCAGTCCATGCGCAGAATATTCCGAACCGGCAATACTGTTTTTGTGGAAGAGGTATCATATGTAAGCTCAAAATTGCAAGTGGAGATACATTTCTACAGAGCCGGGCGGGAGATGTCCCCTGCACTTCAAGCTGGTAGCCAAAAGCTGACATCTGAGGTGAATATCAATAGAATCTTTAAATACGCAATGTCTCTCACCTGCTATACGCGGTTACAGGATATAAAGCGTGCCGTAGGGATCATGATGGCCGAGATAACAGTCTTGGCAGAACAGCATCGGAGCAGAGAGGATTTTATGCGCCTTATCAAGAAAAAGAGAGACGAGCGCGGCGGATTCTTAGGAGGGTATATGCTCAGATCGTCCTCTCTGTCTTCAGAAAGTGATGAGGACGAGATCTCCCAGGAATGTTTATCTCTCCCCGGAGAGGGATTTAGCACATTATCCATATTGGACTTTTCTGCAACAAAGAATGCTGACTTTCTTGATAAGGGGAGCGGAGAACTTGTGCTGCGTATATCGCTTCCTCTTTGTATAAATTCATACAAGACCACTTTTTATACTAACACAGTAAAAAAATACACGGGCAACAGCGGCTTTATAATCGAACTGAACAGGACCGGCTCCATCCTCAAGCTCTCCCTGTCAACGCAGGACGTCACCTCGCCGTTTACGCAACTCTCGTTCCCGCTTCAGTAATGCTGTCGCTGTCTTCTCGTTGTCGTAGCAATCTAATGATATTTTGCAAATATCGCTGTGTTGCTGCCCACAAACCCTTGAAAATAGGGACTTTCTCAAAAATACTATAAGGTCACTCGGACCAATGGCCCGGGAGCTAAATGCTCCCGGGCTTTTCTTTTTTTGCGGGATGTCCGCTTACCCGCCGCAAAAGGAGGGTAGTGTAGAATAAGTTGCGCAAAAAGGAATAAGCAGAAAAAGAGACAAGGTTTGCAGTCTCTGGTAGAATG
>CANRKN010000082.1 GCA_947631215.1 uncultured Oscillospiraceae bacterium
ACCCGCCGGGGCGACGCCGCCGAGATGGCGGTCATCGAGCTGGTGTGACGCCATAAAACGCGCAAATGCCCCCTGCCGTTTTGGCAGGGGGCATTAATTGTATCCTGTTGGAGCTACTTCATATAATAGGCGGCCACGATGCTGGAGGCTAGCACGCCGTCCACCTCGCCCTTCATCAGCGCCTGGAACAGGCCCTCGGTGTTGGTCTGGTAGATAACGGAGCCCAGGCTCTGGACGAACTTCTCGTTCTGGTAGAGGACCCGCTCGTCCGCTACCGTGACCCCAAGATTCTTGCCCTTCAGGCCGGAGCGGCGGCGGATGTGGCTGCCGAAGCGGGCCACCAGCACGTACCGGCTGGAGAGATAGGGGGGAGACACGTCCATATTGTTGGTGATGCCGGCGCTGGGCACGGCCATGGCGATGTCGATGTTGCCGGCGTTCAGCTCCACCTCCGCGTTGGCGATGCTGATGGGGTAGAAGGTGATGTTCCAGCTGAGGTAATTGCAGATCTGGCCGATCAGGTCCACGTCGAAGCCCTCATAGCCCAGGTTGGACTGGTAACTCATGGGCATGTTGTCCAGGTCGATGCCCACGATGACCTCCCGGGAGGGCACACTGTCCCAGTAGGGCTCCATGGCGTCCTGGTCCCCGTCCACGGCGATGAGGTTCTCCCCGAACCACTGCACCGACGAGGCCCGAAGGGTGCTGCTGGCGGCCAGGACCTTCATGGCCGCGGACACGTAGTCCTTCAGCCTGTCCCCCTTGCGGAAGGCGATATAGTAGTTGCTCTCGCCGCTGTAATCGTCGATGACCCGGAAACCGCCGCTGCTGCCGCAGGCGCACACCGGCGCCAGCATCACCAGGCAAAGCATAAGGCACAGAGCCCTTTTGACCGTTCGCCGCACGCGGGGGACCTCCTTCCTGAAAAAAGCCGCACATTTTCATGTGCGGCTACTATATTACCTGATGCGCGGGGGAAAATCAAGGGGAGAAATGTCTTATTAAGACTGTTTGTAGCCCTCCAGGAACCGGCGGGTCCGCTCCTGAGTGGGGGCGTCGATGACCTGATGGGGGTCGCCCTGCTCCACCACTACGCCGCCATCCATGAAGATGATCTGGGTGGACACGTCCCGGGCGAAGGCCATCTCGTGGGTGACGATGATCATGGTGGTCTGCCGCTCGGCCAGGCCCCGTATGACCCGCAGCACCTCCTGGGTGAGCTCCGGGTCCAGGGCGGAGGTGGGCTCGTCGAAGCACAGGATGTCCGGCTGCAGGGCCAGGGCCCGGGCGATGGCCACCCGCTGCTGCTGGCCGCCGGAGAGCTGGTGGGGGTAGTTGTCCATGCGGTCGGAAAGGCCCATCTGCACCAGAAGCTGCCGGGCCCGGGCGTCGATCTGGGCGTAGAGCTCCTTTTTCTTCGATTTAAAATCCGGGTCCTCCCTGGCCAGAAGCTGCCCGGCCAGGGTCACGTTCTGAAGGGCGGTATACTGGGGGAACAGGTTGAAGGACTGGAACACCAGCCCGAAGTGCAGGCGCTTGCGCCGTATCTCCGACTCCCGCTGGGTGGCGGGGTCGGCGGCGTCGAAGATGGTCTCGCCGTTCACGGCGATGGAGCCCCCGTCGGGGACCTCCAGGAAGTTCAGGCACCGCAGCAGGGTGGTCTTGCCGGAGCCGGAGGAGCCGATGACGGACACCACCTGCCCCTTCTCCAGGGAGAAGCTGATGCCCTTCAGGACCTCGATGCTGCCGAAGCTCTTTCGTATATCCTTTACGTCCAGAATAGCCATGGCGTCCTCCTCAGCGGAAATAGTCCAGCCGCTTTTCCAGCCGGCCCAGCAGCACCGTGACGATGCCGTTGAAGACAAGATAGTACACGGCGGTGAAGAACAGCGGCCATATGGCCCCGGCGATGCCGTGGGAGCCCTTGAGGAACGCCTGGCCGGCCCAAATGACCTCCTGCAGGGCGATGATGCGGGCCAGGGCGGTATCCTTCACCAGGGTGATGATCTCGTTGGACATGGGCGGCACGATGCGCTTGACGACCTGCAGAAGGGTCACCCGGAAGAATATCTGGGACTTCGTCATGCCCAGCACCAGCCCGGCCTCCTGCTGGCCCACGGGGACGGACTGGATGCCGCCCCGGTAGATCTCGGAGAAGTAGCAGGCGTAGTTGAAGATGAACGCGATGGCGGAGGCCAGAAACCGGCCCGCCTCGCCGCTGCCCCATATGTTCCTGCCCAGGACCATGCCGGGGAAGTAGAAGATGATGAGAAGCTGGATCATCAGGGGCGTGCCCCGGACGATCCATACCACCAGGCGGGTCAGCCAGCTCAGGGGCTTGAAGCGGCTCATGGAGCCGAAGGCGATCACGAGGCCCAGGGGGATGGCCCCGAGACCTGTGACGAAAAAGAGCTTCAGGGTCTGCAGAAAGCCCACGTTCAGCGCTTTGAGCACCACGGGCATCTGCTGGAGGATAAGTTCCATGAAAGAGACCTCAAAAACAGTTTTTTGCCGGGGAGAGCGGAGCTCTCCCCGGTATATGCGGCGTTATGGTCGGTGAGTTTTACTCCGCGGCGGCCTCGGCAGCCAGAGCGGTCTGGTCGATGAGAGAGGCCTGCACGCCGTAGGTCTCGGCGATCTCCTCCATGGTGCCGTCCTCATAGGAGGCCAGGAAGAACTCGTTCAGGGCCTGGGCCAGGTCGGAGCCCTTGCGGAAGCCCACGCCGTACTCCTCGCTGTTCAGGTTCACGGTGTTCACGAGGTTCTCATAGCTGGTGCCCTCGCCCACCATGGCGGCGGCCATCAGCAGGTCGATGACGGCGGCGTCGGAGGTGCCGGCGCTGACCTCCAGCAGGGCGTCAGCCTGGGTCAGCACGGGGGTACAGGTGTAGCCAAGGGCCTCCACCTCAGCCTCGCCGGCGCTGCCGGCCTCCACCGCGAAGACCAGGTCCGCCATATCCTCGGCGGTCTCATAGTCGGCGGCCACGTCCGCAGGCAGGATAACGGTCTGAGCGTTGTTGCAGTAGGCGTTGGAGCACTCCATGGCTTCGGTGACCTCGTCGGTGAGGGTCATGCCGTTCCAGACCACGTCGATGGTCTTAGCGTCCAGCTCCAGGACCTTATTGTCCCACTCGATCTCAATGAACTCCACGTCCACGCCCAGGCTCTCGGCGAAGGCCTTGGCCATGTCGGCGTCGAAGCCGATCCACTCGCCGTCCTCATCCCGGTAGTCCATGGGGTCGAACTCGGTGATGCCCACCACCAGGGTGCCCTTGTCCTGGACATAGGCCAGGTCGCTCTCCTCCTCGGCGGCGAAGACGGGGGTGGTCAGCAGCATCATGAATGCCAGGGTAAAAGCAAGAAACTTTTTCATTTTTAGTTGTCCTCCTGAGAAGTTGTTTTCTTGACTGTTCAGCATACTACCACATTAGCGAGATAAAGTAAAGACCTTTTTTCATGTTTCCCGGATATTTTTACATTTTGTTCACCCATGGAGGGGGAACTGGTATATAATTGAGCTACATTGAACAAGTCTGCGCCGGTTTTGCGGCGCGAGGAGGCTGTCATGGCGAAGAAAGCGCTGATCGTCGAGGACGACGAGAATATATCGGAATTGCTGCGGCTCTACCTGGAGCGGGACGGCTTTGAGGTGCTGCAGGCGATGGACGGCGGCCGGGGCGTGGACCTGGCCCGGAGCTCGGAGCCGGATATCGTGCTGCTGGACATCATGCTGCCGGTGAAGGACGGCTGGCAGGTGTGCCGGGAGATACGGGGCTTTTCCAAGGCGCCCATCGTCATGCTCACCGCCAAGGGGGAGACCCGTGACAAGGTGGCGGGCTTGGAGATGGGGGCGGACGACTATATCACCAAGCCCTTTGAAATAAAGGAGCTGCTGGCGAGAGTGCACGCGGTGCTGCGCCGTACAGACGGCCCGGCGGAAGAAAAGCCCCGGCGCCTGGAATTCGACAAGCTCATCATCAATCTGGACTCCTACGAGCTGGTGGTGAACGGCAACAAGATCGACACCCCGCCCAAGGAGATGGAGCTTTTGTTCCATCTCGCCAGCGCGCCCAACCGGGTCTATACCCGCAACCAGCTTCTGGATGAGGTGTGGGGCTTTGACTACTTCGGCGACTCCCGGACCGTGGACGTGCACATCAAGCGCCTGCGGGAAAAATTGGAGGGCGTCTCCGACCAGTGGCGCTTAAAAACGGTCTGGGGCGTGGGTTATAAATTTGAAGTCGGGGAAGCATAAAAGGTGAGACGGAGCGTATTTTTCCGCAGCTTCCTGGTGACCACCACCATGTTCGCGGTGTGCTTCATCCTCTTCGGCGCCACCATGTTCCTCATGGGCCGGGCCTTTTTAATAAGAGAGAAGCAGGCCAGCCTCTACGCCACGGCGGCGGAGGTGGGGCGCTACGCCGAGGCCATGCACACGGAGGAGGAACTGGGAAGCTGGGAGCTCAGGATGAATCTCGCGGCCATCGCCCAGAGCACGGGAGACCATATCTTCCTCTGCGACCCCGCCGGCACGGTGGTGTCCAGCTCCGACCGGGACCTGACGGCCACCTATATCGGCCGGCAGGTGCCCCAGGCGGTGGTAGATACCCTGGCCCGGGAGGGGACCTATAGGGGCCTTACCGACCTGGGCGGCTTTTACGAGGGGCGGTATTATGTGGTGGCCCAGCCCCTGGCGGACGAGGACGGGGCCGTGATCGGCTATGTATTCGTGAACTACGCCGGCTCCGGCTTCTTCGGCGTCTGGGGCGGATTCATGCTGCTGTTCGTGGTCATTGCGGCGGGGATGCTGGCAGTGGCGGTGGCCTTTGAGTACGCCAACACCCGCAGGCTCGCCCGGCCCCTCAATGAGATGGCGGAGGCCGCCCGGCGCTTCGGCCGGGGGGATTACAGCGCCCGTGTGAGCCCCTACGAGGATGAGGACGAGATCGGCACGCTCATCGACGCCTTCAATACCATGGCCGACGGCCTGGAGCGGAACGAGTCCCGCCGGCGGGAGTTCATCGCCAACGTCTCCCATGAGCTGCGCACGCCCATGACCAGTATCTCCGGCTTTGCCGACGGTATCCTGGACGGGACCATACCCCCCTCCGAGGAGCGGAAATATCTGCAGACCATCTCATCTGAATCCAAGCGGCTGGGCCGCCTGGTGCGGAGCATGCTGGATATGTCCCGGCTCCAGGACGGAGACCCGGCCCGGATGGAGCGGACCTTCGATCTGGGGGAGATGGTGGTGCAGACCCTGCTCAGCTTTGAGGAGCGGGTGAACGCAAAAAAGCTCAATGTGGAGCTGGATATGCCCGAGGACGCGCTGCGGGTCAAGGGAGATGTGGACTCTCTGACCCGGGTGGTGTATAATCTTCTGGACAACGCGATAAAATTCGCCTGGGAGGGCACGGACCTCACCGTCAGCGTGTGGAAGGAAAACGGCAAGGCCTATACCGCCGTGCAGGATGTGGGGCCCACCATCCCCGAGGAGGAGCTGGCCCTCATCTTCGACAGGTTCCACAAGGCCGACAAGTCCCGCAGCCGGGATAAGGACGGCGTGGGCCTGGGATTATACATGGTGAGGCAGATCCTGTCCAGCCACGGCCAGGACATATTCGTCACCAGCAAAGAGGGCGTGACCGTGTTCACGTTCACCCTGGCCCTGGCCGACACGGGCCGGGCCAATAAGGAAGACGCAGACCCGGCGGGAGCCCGCCGGCCCCGATAAGGAGGAGCCCTGATGGACTATAAGAACAACGCCAACGGCTGGTATACCCCCGCCCCCACCGTGCCCCCGGCCCCGGTCCGGGACCCGATAGAGGAAGCCCGGGCGGCCCGGCGCACCCGCAGGACGAAGGTGGCGGCGCTCGGCATATGCGCGGTGCTGGTATGCGCGGCGGCGGCATTGGCGGCGCTGCACACGTTGGACCGGGCGCGTCAGTGGGGTGCGGCGGCGGAGGCGCCCTTTGGGGAGGGCCTGTTCGACTTCGGCGGCTCCCAGGCGGAACAGTACGACGACTTCCGGGAGTATTTTGAAAACTACTTCACCCCTGCCGAGGAGATCAGCATGCCCACCGCCGATGCGGCGGAGGGCATGACGCTGAAGCTCTGGCCCAGCCAGGGGGAGGAGCTGTCCCTGCAGGAGATATACGAGCAGGTGAGCCCCGCCGTGGTGGGCATCACCGCCCAATTGGATGACTTTGGCTACAGCTGGGGCACCGGCGTTGTGTTCGACCCGGAGGGGTATATCATCACCAACACCCATATCCTCCAGGGCTGCTCCGGCGCCACGGTGGAGTTTGCCGACGGCCGGGAATATGAGGCGAAGCTGGTTGGCGCGGACGAGGCCAGCGACATCGCCGTGATCGTCATCGACGCGGAGGAGGAGCTCCCCTATGCCCGGTTCGGCCGGTCCGGCAGCCTGCGGGTGGGGGACGAGGTGGTGGCTATCGGCAACCCCCTGAGCTCCAACTACTCCGGCACTATGACCAACGGCATCATCTCCGCCATCGACAGGAACATATATAACCAGGGCCACACCATGACCATGCTCCAGACCAACGCCGCCCTGAACGAGGGCAACTCCGGCGGGCCCCTCATCAACGCCCGGGGCCAGATCGTGGGCATCACCAATATGAAGATCATGTACGCCTACATGGCCAACGTGGAGGGCATCGGCTTCGCCGTCCCCTCGTCGGTGGTCAAGGAGGTGGCCGACCAGCTCATGGCCAAGGGCTACGTCTCCGGCGAGCCCACCATCGGCATCATAGCCGGCTCCGTGAGCCAGGAGGCCATGGACCTGTACGGCCTGCCCGAGGGGGTGTATGTGTCCCAGGTCAACGAGGGCTCCGACGCCCTGGTAAAAGGTCTTCAGGAGGGGGACGTGATCACCGCCGTCAACGGCACCCACGTAAGCTCCGTGGCGGAGGTCAACTTCATCAAGGAGGGCTTCGCCGTGGGCGACAGCCTGACCCTCACCGTCTACCGGGACGGGGAGAGCTTCGAGCTGGAGATAGAGCTTGTGGATAACGGCGCCGTGCGGTGACGCGGAATACCGTTGATTTTATTCCGACCATATGGTATAGTAAAAACAAGAAAAGGCCGGCGGGAAAAATTTTTTCAGTTTTTTAAAAATTTTTTAGCCCTTTTGGGCTGCCCGGCCGTATAAAGAAGTGAAAAACATCCAGCCAATGGAATTTGAAAGGAGATACTCCCATGAAGCCCGAAGATAAGAACCTGGACAAAGCCCTGAACGAAGACGAACTGGACGCCGTTTCCGGCGGCGTGTTTGGGAAGGCCAACGTCGATCCCAGCTCCAGCGGCGGTTCCACCCTGGCATCCAGCATCAGAGTCGCCTCCGTGCAGAACAACAACGGCTCCGACGCCTGGGCCCCGAACAACAAGTAAACATCCGCGCAAAAAAGGGCGGGGCCATGTGGCCCCGCCCTTTTGCCGCTGTTTTAGTTTACATAATGTGTTCTTCCACGAAGTCGTCCCGGACGCGCATGCCCATATCCTCCCGGGTGCCGGTGGGATACTTGGCGATGCCGGTGCTGTCATACTTGCTGACGAGCCTGCTCTCCGGGTCCAGCCGCGGATTGCTCCCTGTGACGTCAGGGCCGTGCCTTCAATCCTGGGAGCCCTTCTGGCTGCCGGAGCCGCTCTTGCCGTTCTGGTCCTGGCCGTTCTGGTTTTTCTCCTTGCTGCTGCCGCCGGCGTTTTTCTTGCTGTTCTTGGACATGAAATATCACCTCCCGGATAGTATGGCCCGATTGGTGCCGGTTCATGCGCGGGGCGGAGAGATCATTCTTTCCGGCGGCGATGAAAAAATTGGGGAGAGCGGGGGATTTTTCCTTGACAATTTGCAACGATTGAAGTTAAATAATAATGTATTTCATAATGGGCGGATGATGGGCATTGCCTTGACCGCTCTTTACAAAAGTCAATAAAATACCATAGGTATAAAAGGAGGAAATCCCAGCATGAAGTATGTCTATCTGTTCTCGGAAGGCAACGCCAATATGCGTGAGCTTCTGGGCGGCAAGGGCGCGAACCTGGCCGAGATGACCAACATCGGCATGCCCGTTCCCCAGGGCTTCACCATCACCACCGAGGCCTGCACCCGTTACTATGACGACGGCAAGCAGATCGGCGAGGATATCCAGGCGCAGATCATGGAGTATATCGCCAAGCTGGAGGAGATCACCGGCAAGAAGTTCGGCGACGCCGAGAACCCCCTGCTGGTCTCCGTCCGTTCCGGCGCCCGCGCCTCCATGCCCGGCATGATGGACACCATCCTGAACCTGGGCCTGAACGAGACCGTGGTGGACGTGCTTGCCCGCAAGTCCGGCAACCCCCGCTGGGCCTGGGACTGCTATCGCCGGTTCATCCAGATGTATTCCGACGTGGTCATGGAAGTGGGCAAGAAGTACTTTGAGCAGCTCATCGACCAGATGAAGGAAAAGCGCGGCGTCACCCAGGACGTGGAGCTGACCGCCGACGACCTGAAGGAGCTGGCCGAGCAGTTCAAGGGCGAGTATAAGGACAAGGTCGGCACCGAGTTCCCCACCGACCCCGTGGAGCAGCTGATGGGTGCCATCAAGGCCGTGTTCCGCTCCTGGGACAACCCCCGCGCCAACGTCTATCGCCGCGACAACGACATCCCCTATTCCTGGGGCACCGCCGTCAACGTCCAGTCCATGGCCTTCGGCAACATGGGCGACGACTGCGGCACCGGCGTGGCGTTCACCCGTGACCCCGCCACCGGCGAGAAGCACCTGATGGGCGAGTTTTTGACCAACGCCCAGGGCGAGGACGTGGTGGCCGGCGTGCGCACCCCCATGCCCATCAGCCAGATGGCCGAGAAGTTCCCCGAGGCGTTCGCCCAGTTCCAGAAGGTCTGCGCCACCCTGGAGGACCACTATCACGACATGCAGGACATGGAGTTCACCGTCGAGCACGGCAAGCTCTATATGCTCCAGACCCGTAACGGCAAGCGCACCCCCGCCGCCGCCCTGAAGATCGCCTGCGATCTGGTGGACGAGGGCCGCATCGACGAGAAGCAGGCCGTGGCCATGATCGAGCCCCGGTCTCTGGACACCATGCTCCATCCCCAGTTCGACGCCGAGGCCCTGAAGAAGGCCCCCGTGCTGGCCACCGCTCTGGCCGCCTCTCCCGGCGCCGCCTCCGGCAAGATCGTCTTCTCCGC
>CANRKN010000083.1 GCA_947631215.1 uncultured Oscillospiraceae bacterium
TATGGGATGGATGGCAAGCCGTGCTTGTGTGTGAATGGCTATGCCCGAGTTGAGAGTACGTATGACGAGTACGGGAACCAGACTTCGGAGAGTTACTATGGGATGGATGGCAAACCATGCTTGTGTATGATTGGCTTTGCTCGGGTCGAGTTAACGTATGATGAGCGAGGGAACCAAACTTCGTTGAGCTACTATGGGTTGGATGGCAAGCTGTGTTTGCATATTACAGATGGCTATGCTCGTGTTGAGAGGACATATGATGGGCGAGGGAACAAGACTTCGGAGAGTTACTATGGGATGGATGGCAAGCTGTGTTTGCATACGGATGGCTATGCTCGTGTTGAGAGGACATATGATGAGAGAGGAAATGGAATCTCAGCGGATTTTTACGGAAAGGATGGTAAACCGTGCTTGAGCTGCTTCGGTTTTTCCCGTATCAAGTACACGTACAACGTACGAAATGATTTAACTTCGACAAGTTTCTTTGGAGCAACTGGAGAACCGGTTAACGTAGAAGGGTTCCACAGAAGAGAGTTAATTTATGATTCGGAAGGAAAGTTACAGGAGACGCGGTATTACAACGCTGCCGGTGGGCTCATCGGGACGGAGAGGAATCAATAAACAGGAGGAGAAAGAATCACTATACACAAACCAAAACTATGAGTACACAGCGATATTACAAGTATTTTGCTTTCATCAGCTACAGTCGGCGCGATGAGAAATTTGCACAGAGGTTGCAGAAATTTTTGATGGGGTACAAGTTGCCGACAAAGCTTTGCAAACAATACCCGGATCGACCGAAGAACCTGCGTCCCATCTACCGCGATAAGACGGATCTGGGGGTGGATAATCTGAACAAAGGACTTTCCGGCGGCTTGGAGCTTTCCAAATACCTCATCGTGGTGTGCTCGGTGAATTCGGCGCGGCCGAACAGGGAGGGAAAGAATTGGATCAACGAGGAGGTGCGTGCCTTTGTGGGACTGGAGGAAGGGAATGCCGATCGGGTGATCCCCGTGATGCTGCGGCAGAAGGGGGATGGCAGCACGAGCAAGGATTGCACGCCGGAGGCGGTGCAGGAGCTGCATTTGCTGGCGGCGGATGTTTCTGACAAGGGGGAAGAGAGGGCGTTTAGCGATGTGGCGGCGAAGATGTTGGATTTGGCGCCGAATGATCTTTGGGACTGGTGGGGCCGCGAGCAACGCAAGAAGCGCATGGTGCGCCGCATATTCGGTGGCATGGTCGCCATGTTGGCGGTGGCAGCGGGCGTGTGGAGCTGGGATTACTTCGTGCCACACTACAGTTATTACGCGGATTATGTAGAGTTCAACAATATCCCCCAAGGGGTTGGGAAGGAGCTCACGAAGGAACAGATCGCGCAGAGGGAGGTTCATTACCGCTTCAGACGGCGGTATGGTAAATTGAGGAGGGTGGAGTCACTCAACTCGGCAGGTTATCCACGTGTCAGCAATGCACTTCCCGGGCAGGAGGAGAGACCGGCATCCGTTAGGTTGACGTACAAGGAAAATGGACGCGTTGAGAAGCAGATCTACGGAAACCTGCATGGAAAGGTCATGCAGACACGCACGGTGTATCCATCTGCTATTGTGTTCTCAAAGCCTGAAGAGGGAAATGAAGGGAGAGGGGAGGATACGGGGCTCATCGGCGGGGCCTCTTTTTCTCTCGGTTGGGAGGATTCCCTTGGGAATGCCGCCCGTCAGAAGAACAAGAACGTGGAGCGCTATGGAGTGAAGAGAGATGCGCGAGGAGCTGTGATTGAGGAGACGTTCCGGAATGTGTACGGATCCCCTGTACGTAACGCAGAGGGTGTGTGGGGACGTCGTTATGAGCGAGGTGCGGATGGGCGTATGCTTTCCATGACGTATATTAATGAGAAGGGAAAAGCAATGCCCGATAAGAAAGGGGTAATGAAGAGGGTATACACGTATAACGCAGAGGGAGAGGTAGTGAAGGAAGAGTTTTTTTCGGACGAGGAGGGGAAACGGAGGGCGTGTGTAGCGAATGGATATGCATACCGCGAATTAATGTGGAGGGGGGGGAAATGTTGTGCGGGTGAGTTTTTATGGAGTTGATGGGAAGCCGTGCTTGCATAAGAATGGCTATGCAAGCCGTGAGAGGACGTATGATGAGCGCGGGAATACAACTTCCCAGAGCTACTATGGGTTGGATGGGAGGCCGTGCTTGTGCAGGGATGGCTTTGCTCGCGTTGAAAACATATACGATGAACGCGGGAATAAGACTTTGGAGAGCTACTATGGGTTGGATGGTAAGCCGTGCGTATGTAGGGAGGGCTATGCCCGCCGTGGGTGGACGTATGATGAGCGCGGGAATACGACTTCGGAGGGCTTCTATGGTTTGGATGGCAAGCCGTGCTTGTGCACGGATGGCTTTGCCCGTCTTGAGGCGACGTATGATGAACGTGGGAATGCGACTTCGGGGAGCTTCTATGGAGTGGATGGGAAGTCGTGCGTACTTAGGCAGGGCTTTACTCACCTCGAGAGTACGTACGATGAACGTGGGAATTTGACTTCGGTGAGCTACTATGGTTTGGATGGCAAGCCGTGCCTACATGAGGAAGGCTATGTTCGCCTTGAGCGGACGTACGATGAGCGGGGGAATCAGATCTCGGAGAACTACTATGGGGTAGATGGGAAGCTGTGTGTGCTTAAGGAAGGCTATGCCCGAGTTGAGTGGACGTATGATGAACGCGGGAATATGATTTCGGAGAGCTACTATGGGGTGGATGGCAAGCCGTGTGTG
The DNA here is from genome assembly GCA_947631215.1 of uncultured Oscillospiraceae bacterium. Next base: position 2,779 of record CANRKN010000083.1, read on the forward strand.
CATAAGGATGGCTATGCACGCATTGAGGCGACGTATGATGGACGCGGGAACCAAACTTCGAAGAGTTACTGTGGGTTGGATGGAAAGCTGCGCTTGTATAAGGATGGCTATGCACGCCGTGAGAGGACGTATGATGAGCGCGGGAATCAGACTTCGGAGAGCTACTACGGGTTGGATGAGAAGCCGTGCGTACTTGAGGATGGCTTTGCTCGCATTGAGATGACGTATGATGAAGTCGGGAATCAGACTTCGGAGAGATACTATGGGGTAGATGGAAAGCCGTGTGTGCGTAGGGAGGGCTTTGCACGCCTCGAGGTGACGTATGATGAACGCAGGAACAAGACTTCGGTGAGTCTCTATGGAGTGAGTGGGGCTCCGATCAACGTGGACGGAGCTCACAGAATGGAGATGACCTACGATTCGAAAGGGGAGTTGTTGGAACTGAGAGTTTATAACGCTGCCGGGGAGCTCATCGGGACGGAGAGGAATCAGTAAAAAAGCGAAGAAATAATCACCATACACAAACCAAAACTATGAGTACGCAGCGGTATTACAAGTATTTTGCCTTCATCAGCTACAGCCGGCGCGATGAGAAGTTTGCGCAGAGGTTGCAGAAGTTTTTGATGGGGTATAAGTTGCCGACAAAGCTTTGCAAACAGTATCCGGATCGACCGAAGAACCTGCGTCCCATTTATCGGGATAAGACGGATCTGGGGGTGGATAATCTGAATAAAGGGCTTTCCGGCGGCTTAGAGCTTTCCAAATACCTCATCGTGGTGTGCTCGGTGAATTCAGCGCGGCCGAACAGGGAGGGAAAGAATTGGATCAACGAGGAGGTGCGCACCTTCGTGGGGCTGGAGGAGGGGAACGCAGACCGCGTGATCCCCGTGATGCTGCGGCAGAAAGGGGATGGCAGCACGAGCAAGGATTGCACGCCGGGGGCGGTGCAGGAGCTGCATATGCTGGCGGCGGATGTGTCCGACAAGGGGGAAGAGAGGGCGTTTAGCGATGTGGCGGCGAAGATGTTGGATTTGGCGCCGAATGATCTGTGGGACTGGTGGGGACGCGAGCAACGCAAGAAGCGCATCGTGCGACGCACGTTGGGAGGTATTGCGGCAGCCGTGGTACTGGGAATCATAGCGGGATTGTGGTATGCAGGCGTACCACATTATAAATACTACCGAGATTACGTAGAGTATAATAATTTACCACATGGAATTGGCGAATTGAGCGAGACGGAGCGTGCGGAAACGCACGGCTGTTATCGTTTCATGTGGCAGCATTTGCGATTGAGTAAGGTGGAATGCGTTACTTGCTCGGGAAATGTATTGAGTGCAGACGACAATGATATTTCTCCGTCGCGGCGTGGGAAACCGTTGGTCATCCTTCTCGATACCGAGAAAGGAACAAAAAAAGACAGCAAGGAGTCAGTTGTAAGGAATGTGCAGAAAACCTTACGGAATCTTTTTACGCAAGGACGAGATGTGAGACGACAAATGTATTGCTCCGGTGGAGGGGATCCCGTACGCATTCTCGAGTTCTCGCGAGTGCAGAATAGGTTGACAGATGAGCAAAATGACAGTACTATTCAATTTCGAGAGCTGAATGGAGGGAGAGCTGGTTTTGCGGGTAGCGCTCAGCTGATTGATGATGTGCGCGAGCCGATAGAGGCGTCGAAAAAGAGAGAAAAAGAAAGAGTGCGAGGTATGCTGATATGGCGAAATAGCATGGGAGCAATTGTGAAGGAGGTTTATAGCGATGCCTATGGATTCCCTGTCATGGATGCCGATGGCGTGTGGGGGCATTTGTATGAATGGGAAAAAATTGCTGGAGAGAATAGGGTGGTTGCGGTGACTAATTTGGCGAAGGGGGGGGGTGATCGAATGGTGGAGGCACCGTCCTTTTCCGGTATTCTTCGGACGCGGTATGAGTATGATGAACGGGGGCGCATTATATCCGAGTCGTATCTTGGAGAGGATGGAAGCAAGATGGTGTGCAACAAAGAGGACGTGGCACAAAAAAGATACGATTGGGTAGGGAGTAATGTTGAGCGTGAAACCTATTATGACGGGGAAGGAAACCGTACCTGTTGTAAAGATGGGTATTCCGGGGTGAGGAGGGAATATCGACACGGATTACTCAAACGTGCCCAATATATAGGAGTGAATGACGAGCCCTGCACACATAAGCGTTTTCGCATGGCGGAGGGGCGATTCGATTTCACGCCATCTGGAGAATTTGGAACGGTGAGCTATTTCGGGACAAATGGAGAGCCAGTTTGCTGTGTATATGGGTATTCCAAAGTGGAGAGGAAAACGGAATATATCGGAGAATGTAAGACAATTCAGCAAAAATTTTATGATACAAAGGGTGAACCATGTAGAAATATTGATGGTATATATACGGAGGTCATGGAGATAGAGAGGGGGCGTCTGAGACGGCTGGTGTTTTATGGATTGGATGGAAAGAGAGATAACTGTAATCAAGATTTTGCTGAGTTAAAAGTGGACTATGACGGGGAAAATATGATATCTCTTTGCTATTATGGAAAGAAAGGGGAGACAGAAAAGGTGATGAACAACAAATACGGCGTGGCGGAACTGCGTTTCAAATATAGTAAGTACGGTGTTGAGGAGCGTAAGGCTTTAGACACGAATGGGGAACGTTGTATGCGCAGAGAGGGGTTTTGTATAGAGCGAATCAAATATGACGCAGAGGGAAATCGTGCAGAGGTTTCTTACTATGATGATCATGATAAACCTTGTAGGATTAGACTAGGAGAAAATTACTTTCATATTGTAAGGTTTCATTATGTTGACGGACGACTGAAGAAGGAAGTTTTTCTCAATGAAAGATGCGAAACTGACCTTGATAGTATAACGGAACGCGAATATGAGTATGATGATAGAGGTAGGGAAAAGTTTATAACGATCACTTACGTGGATGATACGGGAAAAATAATAAAGAGTCGACAAGTGCAGGAGAGAAATAGTCTGGGACAGGTGACGCACACAACTTATGTGGATGCCGTCGGGCATCCGTGCGAGGGACCCGAGGGAGCTGTAAGTATAGTACGTGACTATGATGAGAATGGAAATGAGGCGGTAGTCACGTACGAGGATGCGAACGGTAAGCCGTGTGCGAGTGGTAACGGTGTTGCCAAGATCATAACTCGTACGGACGCTGTTACGGGACTTCAAATACGAGAAATGTACGACATGCAAAAAAGGCTTCTTGTGATTCATAAGTTCAAAGACGGCAAAGTAGTGGAAGAATATGATAACGGGACCGGCGTGACGAACAAAATTGAATATGGAGCCGACGGATACAGAACGCGGTGGTATGCACACGACAAAGAGGGCCAGCTTCTGTTTCGCGCCTTGTACGGAACTAGGGACAGGATCAGCAGCTTTTTTGCATACGATCCTGCGACAGGGCAGCGCAAGGAAGAGTACAGAAATGATAAGGGGGAAACCATGGAGCAAAAGGTCATCTCACGTGACGGCAATGTACTTCAGCGTACTGTTTTTTCCGGGGGAAGACGCGATTACAGCGAGGGTTACGATCCTGCAACGGGGCAGCGTATGAAGGTGCGTTATGATGCTGACGGTAAGCCTGCGGAGTTAGTGGTTACTGCGAAGAATGGTGAAATACTCCGACACGTTATCTATTCTAATGGCAAAAAGAAATGAGGAAGTACCGTTGATCCTACAACGAGGAAGAGCCAAGTTACTAACGTAAATTTGCGAGGCAATCCCATATTCCAGAAAAATTTGATAAGTAGGGCAGAATGCTTGTTGAAAGCTGGAATTCACCTAGGTGAAACCTTGAGAGATCCGCTCAGACAATTGAGTTGTCTTCAATATTGAATTGAAGAGGCATTTCATCACAAGTGCCTTATTTGATCTTATAACACTTACGATCAACGTGGGAATAAGAAAACGGAAACAGAGACCACCCGCATCATTGCTGTGATTTCTCGAAATAAAATCGCAGAGCAACGTGGAATAGTCCCCGATTCCTTGCCTATCAGGCCAACTTCATAGGCTTGGAGTAGATGGAGTCGGCCCAGTCGGAAATCTCAGCCATGCAGAGGGCGTCAACTGTTTCGCAGAGGGAGCGGATGTCAGAATAAGAGAGGTCGGGTTTGTTTCGGAGTTCAGCGATGTTGGCAGAGAGAAGTTCCAAAGATTCGCACATGGAGTTGGAGAAAGAATAGTTGGTCGGGTAGTTGAAGTTGACGGAGAGCGAGGCAAACAGCACGGCGCATGCCGGGAATAGGAGACTGCCGGATGAAATAGTAGATAGAAGACAATCTGGCATGGGGAAATATACTCGGGCGAGACCGCGGAATACAGCGCAGACGATGCCACCCGTGAAAAAGAGGAAAGCTAATTTGCTGAAGAGACGGTGACGCGAGTAGCTGTGATCGCGGCGTTTGAGGTGGTATTTTTCTTGCACATTGACGAAGTCGTCCAAGAAATTGCTTAACCACAGGCGCGAGACCTCCGGCGAGAAGGAGCCGGAGGGAAGCCCTGCGTGGCGGGCGAGGACGCGGTAAAACCAGGTGATGGTGTTGCGGTGAGGATTTCGGTGGTAAGCGCGGTGGCGGTAGCGAACGTTGCAGTAGCCGGTTGGGGAGAGGAAAGCGCTGAGCCGGCATAGCTCCGCAAGGATTCGGGTGTGAAGGAAGCTGCGGTGAGTACGGGAAAAAGCCTCTCTCCAGATGATGATGATAGGCCACAAAAGGAAAATGATTTGACAAGCAACAAACAGCCTGACTGCCCACTCCCAATCGAAAGCCAGTGAAAGACAAAGGTAGGCGAGAACCGGGCTGAGTTGTTTCCACGTCACTCTTTTGCGGTATTTATCGGATGCTTTTGCGGCGGCATTGGAGAAAACAGACTTCAGAGCAAGCCAGTTTATAGGAGAGAAAGGGAGTTTGGAGTCGTTGCCCGAGCTTAGCAAGCTACTGTCCGGTTGAGGGAAGAAGCTCCCGTCTTTCTCCGGGTTGAAGGGTTCCGGGAGGAGAACCTGCATGAAATGCCGCTTCAACTCGTGCTGCCAGTCCTTGGAGCGGGTGAAACGATCGCTCCGGAAAAGGATATCGTGATTGTGGGTATCGGCTTTGGCGCCTTCACGCGTGCAGGGGATCACAACCACCGGGATGTTTTTGTTGAAGGCCTGCAGCATGGTGGCATAGGTGCCGGCGATAAACTTGCTGGGCGCTTCATCGCTGAGCGCGATCAGAATATCGGAGTGGTCGATCAGCACGGCAGAGACATCCGCATAGGCTTGGCTGGTGTTTCTTTTGTTGCCGGATGAGATTTCGAAAACGGCGCTCGCCTTTTTCAGCAGAGAATCAAACTCGGCGTTGGTTTCCTCGGTGCCGGAGAAGGTTGTTTTATAAAATTCACGGTCAAAAGGGAGGGGACACTGGAGTTCATACCCCAACGCTAGCGCAGTATGCGCACCAATTCTGTCAGCCCCCTCGGCAAGGGGAGAGATAAGGCGGAGGACGGGCTCACCATTGGGATCAAAAAGCGTGGAAATATTCTTGCTTTTCAGGTGAATCTCTGTGAAGACTGTCTTTATTTGACTGAGAACTTTTTCCAGCTGGGTTTTGACCCGCTCGATTTCTCCTGCTGCGATGTCTCGGTGTCCTGTGATGCCTACGTGCAAGCAGTTTTTCAGGTGAATCAGGGCTTTCGGATTTTCAGTTGCGTGGTTCATAGAAAGGCGGAGACTAACTGGCAAAATCTAACACAACTTCACTGATTTGACAAACTCTTTTTACCGGTGCTTTGGGCGTATGCAATATGTCTCATTGCCTCAAAAATAAAGTCACCGAAGGGTCGCCAAAAACGGGAAAAGAGAATTTCCTGAAAGCTTGATGCCTCAGAAATAAAGGGTTAATATCAAACACATACCATTTAAGATGAGCAAACAAGCAAGAACAGAGTTACTTTCTGTGTGGAGAGAAAAATACACCTCGGTGACCTCTCGATACAGGAAAGCAAGAATCATCGATTACGTCATGCAATCTGCTGGTTATAAGAACCGCAAGACAGTCATTCGTCTATTGAGCAGCAAGAAAGCACCACCCAACAAGAAGAAAAAAGGGAGGCGAAGAATTATAGGCCGCAAAGAGCTTCAAGTCATCAAGAAGCTCTGGTTTTTGATGGGACAGCCATGCGGGAAGCGCATGGAGGCTCAGCTCCCGGAGTGGCTTGCCTTTTATGCGGCAGGTGAGCACATAGAGTATGAGAACCTGCAATGGGTGCTTAGAATCTCCGCTGCAACACTAGATCGCGCGCTACGCTCTA
>CANRKN010000084.1 GCA_947631215.1 uncultured Oscillospiraceae bacterium
AGCTGCCGCTTTTGTACAACGTCACCGACGACATCATGGTCATGTACGCCGGCCAGATCGTGGAGAAGGGCACCGCCAAGGAGATGGTCTTCGACCCGGTGCACCCCTATTCCCACGGCCTGATGGGCTCCATCCTGGTGCCCGAGGAGGGCACCCGCGGCCACAAGCTGGCCGCCATCCCCGGCGCGCCCCCCAACCTGAAGCATCCCCCAGACGGCTGCCGTTTCGCAGCCCGGTGCAAGTACGCCACCGCCGACTGCCGCTATACCTCCATCCCGGAAAAGACCTTCGGCGAGGGCCGCATGTACCGCTGCCTCATGGGCATCGACGAACTGAAGGAGGTGTACAGCCATGAATGAACCGGCACGCGTGCAGAAGGACTTTTCCAACGCGCCACTGTGCCTGTCCGGCAAGGGCGTGACCAAGATCTTCGGCTTCGGCGACAAGAAGACCGTGGCTGTGGACCATGTGGACTTTGAGTTCCACGAGGGCGAGTTCGTCTCCATCGTGGGCGAGTCCGGCTCCGGCAAGACCACCCTTTCCAAGATGCTGCTGGGCCTTTCCAACGCCACGGAGGGGGAGATATTCTTCCAGGGCAAGCCCCGGGACATCTCCAGCGGCCACAAGAAGAAGGAGTACTGGAAGGGCATCCAGGCCATCTTCCAGGACCCGTTCTCCTCCTTCAACACCTTCCAGAAGATAGACACCGTGCTGCTGGACTGCATCAATATGCGCGGCGGCAAGGGCCTTTCCAAGGAAGAGAAGTTCAACATGATGAGCGAGGCCTGCCACTTCGTGAACCTGGAGTTCAAGGAGCTGACCAACAAGTACCCCTTCGAGCTGTCCGGCGGCCAGATGCAGCGGCTGATGATCGCCCGCATCTTCCTCCTGAAGCCGAAGATCCTGCTGGCCGACGAGCCCACCTCCATGGTGGACGCCTGCTCCCGGGCCACCATCCTGGATATGCTCTTAAACCTCCGGGATGAGATCGGCATGACCGTCATCTTCATCACCCACGACATAGGCCTTGCCTACTACATCTCCGACACCGTGTACATCATGGAGCACGGCAAGTTCGTGGAGTACGGCAAGGCGGACGAGGTCATACTGAACCCCCACGCGCCCTATACCAAGCGGCTCATCAGCGACGTGCCCAAGATCCACGAGGAGTGGGATTTGTCCACCGTGGACCTGAAGGCCGAATAAGCCATTGTGAGGATCGACATGAACATCAAAGACGTTATCTCTCAGATGACGCTGGAAGAAAAGGCCGGGCTCTGCTCCGGCCTGGACTTCTGGCATACCAAGCCCGTGGAGCGGCTGGGCGTACAGGCCGTCATGGTCTCCGACGGCCCCCACGGCCTGCGCAAGCAGGACGAAAAGGGCGACCACCTGGGCATCAACGACTCCATCAAGGCCGTGTGCATGCCCGCCGCCTGCGCCACCGCCGCCTCCTTCGACCGGGACCTTATCGGGAAGATGGGCCAGGCCATCGGCGCCAGCTGCCAGCATGAGAAACTGGCCGTGGTGCTGGGTCCGGCGGTGAACATCAAGCGCTCGCCTCTGTGCGGCCGGAACTTCGAGTACCTGTCAGAGGACCCCTATCTCGCCGGCGAGATGGCGGCCGCCTACATAAACGGCGTGCAGAGCCAGAACGTGGGCACCTCCATCAAGCACTTCGCCGCCAATAACCAGGAGCACCGGCGCATGAGCTCCAGCTCCAACGCCGACGAGCGGACGCTGCGGGAGATATACTTCCCCGCCTTTGAGACCGCCGTCAAAAAGGCCCAGCCCTGGACCGTCATGTGCTCCTATAACCGCATCAACGGCGTGTACGCCTCGGAAAATCCCTGGCTTTTGACCGAGGTGCTGCGCAAGGAATGGGGCTTCAAGGGCTACGTCATGAGCGACTGGGGCGCGGTCAGCGATAGAGTGGCCGGCGTGGCCGCGGGGCTGGACCTGGAGATGCCCTCCTCCGGCGGCGTCAACGACAAGAAAATCGTCGAGGCCGTCCGGGCCGGGAAGCTGGACGAGGCGGTGGTGGACCAGGCCGTGGAGCGCATCCTCACCATTAACGAGATGTATCTCGCCAACGCAAAGCCCGACACCCCCTGGGACCAGGAGGCGGACCACATCCTCTCCGCCGACATAGCGGCCCAGTGCATGGTGCTTTTGAAAAACGAGGGCGTCCTGCCGCTGGATAAGACCGACAAGGTCGCTTTCATCGGCGAGTTCGCCGCCAGGCCCCGGTTCCAGGGCGGCGGCTCCAGCCACATCAACAGCTTCAAGACCACCTCCGCCCTGGAAGCGGCGGAGGGACTGCCCGTGACCTATGCCCAGGGCTACAGCGTGGCCAAGGACGAGGCCACCGACGACATGATCGCCGAAGCTGTGGCGGCGGCCAAGGCCGCCAGGACCGCGGTGGTGTTCGCGGGCCTGCCCGACAGCTACGAGTCCGAGGGCTATGACCGCACCCATATGGCCCTGCCCGCCTGCCAGAACAAGCTGATCGAAGCCGTGGCGGCCGCCAATCCCAACACGGTGGTGGTGCTCCACAACGGCTCCCCGGTGGAGATGCCCTGGCTGGATAAGGTCAAGGGCGTGCTGGAGGCGTACCTCGGCGGTCAGGCGGTGGGTATCGCCACGGTGAAAATACTCTTTGGCGACGTGAACCCCTCCGGCCACCTGGCGGAGAGCTTCCCCGTGAAGCTGGAGGACAATCCCTCCTACCTCTTCTACGGCGGCGAGGCCGACAAGGCCGACTACCGGGAGGGCGTGTTCGTTGGCTACCGGTACTACGACAAAAAGCACATGGATGTGGCCTTCCCCTTCGGTCACGGCCTTTCCTACACCACCTTCGCCTTCTCCGACCTGCGCCTCAGCGCGGACCGCATCACCGATAAGGACACCCTCACCGTCACGGTGAAGGCTGCAAATACCGGCGCCCGCGCCGGCAAGACCGTGGTGCAGCTCTATGTAGGCGACAAGGAGAGCACGGTGCTGCGCCCCGTGCGGGAGCTCAAGGGCTTCGAGAAGGTGGAGCTGGCCCCCGGGGAGAGCAAGGATGTGACCTTCACCCTGGATAAGCGGGCCTTCGCCTACTGGAACGAGGAGCTCCACGACTGGCATGTGGAGACCGGCGAGTTCTCTATCGAAATAGGCCAGTCCTCCCGGGCCATCGACGTATCCGCCGCGGTCACCGTGGAGGGCTCGGTGAAGCTCAAAAAGCATTACGACAAGGACTCCATCTTCATGGATATCCTTTCCGACCCGGCGGCCGCCGCCATCATCAAACCTCTCATGGACGGCATGAGCCAGATGTTCGGCCCCGGGGACGGGGACGACCCCTCCGTCACCGACGACATGGGCGCCGCCATGGTGAAGTACATGCCCCTGCGCAACGTGGTGAACTTCAGCGCCGGCGCGGTGGGCGAGGAAGTGCTGGATGTTCTCCTGCAGGCGCTGAACAACAGCTGAGATATTTTCGGGGAAGGAGGGTCACATGTACATGCGGCCCTCCTTTTTTAACATGTGAACGAGGTGACCGTCATGCGATACGGACATTTTGACGATAAGCGGCGGGAGTATGTCATCGACACCCCCGCCACGCCCCAGCCCTGGATCAACTACCTGGGCAGCGAGGCCTTTTTCTCCCTCATCAGCAACACGGCGGGGGGCTACTGCTTCTACCGGGACGCCAAGCTCCAGCGGCTGGTGCGCTACCGGTATAACAGCGTCCCCGCGGACATAGGCGGCCGGTTTTTCTACATCAAGGAGGCGGGCAGGCCCGCCTGGAGCCCCGCCTTCCATCCGGCGGACGTCCCCCTGGACAGCTACCGCTGCCGCCACGGACTGGGCTACACCGTCTTTGAGACGGCGAAGGACGGCCTGGCCGCGGAGATGACCTTCCTGGTGCCCCTGGGGGAGGACTGCGAGGTCCAGCGGATAACGCTCAAAAACGAGACCGACAGCCCCAAGAGCCTTCGTCTCACCGCCGCGGTGGAGTGGTGCCTCTGGAACGCGGTGGACGACTCCACCAACTTCCAGCGGAACCTGAACATCGGCGAGCTGGAGGTGGAGGGCAGCGTCATCTACCACAAGACCGAGTACCGGGAGCGGCGGGACCACTACGCGTACTACGGCGTGAACGCCCCCCTGGCGGGGTACGACACGGACCGGGATACCTTCCTGGGCCAGTTCGGCAGCTACGCTGACCCCAAAGCCATCCGGGAGGGGAGAACCGGCGACTTTATCGCCCACGGCGGCGCGCCCATGGCGGGCCTGGCCCTGGACGCCGAGCTTAAGCCGGGGCAGGAGGTCACTTACGTATTCGTGCTGGGCTACGGACAGAATCCCCGGGATAAAAAGTTCGTAGCGCCGAACGTCATCCGCAAGGACACGGCGGAGCGGGTCATGGCGAAGTTCGCCGACGCCCAGGCGGTGGACGAAGCGCTTTCGGAGCTGGCCGCCCACTGGGACGGCCTGCTGGGCCGGTATCAGCTGCAAAGCGATGACCCGGTGCTGGACCGGATGGTGAACATCTGGCACCAGTACCAGTGCATGATCACCTTCAACATGAGCCGGTCGGCCAGCTACTTTGAGAGCGGCACGGGCCGGGGCATGGGGTTCCGGGACAGCTGCCAGGACCTGCTGGGCTTCGTGCACATGGCCCGGGGCCGGGCAAGGGAGCGCATCATCGACATCGCCTCCATCCAGTGGGCCGACGGCAGCACCTACCACCAGTACCAGCCTCTCACCAAGCGGGGCAACGACGACGTGGGCAGCGGCTTCAACGACGACCCCCTGTGGCTGGTGGCCTGCACCTGGGCCTACATCAGCGAGACCGGCGACTGGTCCATTTTGGACCATCCCACGCCCTTCGACAACGTCCCCGGCAGCGAACAGCCTTTGATGGAGCACCTGCGCCGGAGCGTAAACTACATCATGACCCATCTGGGGCCCCACAAGCTGCCCCTCATCGGCCGGGCGGACTGGAACGACTGCCTGAACCTGAACTGCTTCTCCGAGGAGCCGGGGGAGAGCTTCCAGACCACGGGGCCCTCCGAGGGGCCGGTGGCGGAGTCGGTGTTCATCGGCGGCATGTTCGTCCTCTACGGGAGACAATACGCCCAGCTCTGCCGGGCCCGGGGCCTGGATGAGGAGGCCGAAAAAGTGGAGGCCGCCGTGGCGGCCATGGACGAGGCCGTATCCACCGCCGGGTGGGACGGGGCCTGGTTCCGCCGGGCCTATGACGCCTTCTCCCAGCCGGTGGGCAGCCGTGAGTGCCCCGAGGGACAGATCTACATCGAGCCCCAGGGCATGTGCGTCATGGCGGGCGTCGGCGTAAAGGATGGCAAGGCGGAGACGGCGCTGGATTCCGTGCGGGAAAAGCTCCTGGGAAAATACGGCGTGGAGCTTGTCTCGCCCTGCTATACGGTGTATCATAAGGAGCTGGGGGAGATCACCAGCTACCCGCCGGGATACAAGGAAAACGGCTCCGTGTTCTGCCACAACAACCCCTGGATCAGCATCGCCGAGACGGTCATTGGCCGGGGCGACAACGCCTTCGACATCTATAAGCGCACCTGCCCGGCCTATCAGGAGGACGGCAGCGATATCCGCCGGGCGGAGCCCTACGCCTACGCCCAGACGGTGGCGGCCCGGGCCTCCTATGAGGAGGGCGCGGCCCGCAACAGCTGGCTCACCGGCACGGCGGCCTGGACCTTCGTGGACATCAGCCAGTACATCCTGGGCGTCCGGCCCACGCCGGAGGGCCTCACCATAGACCCCTGCCTGCCGGAGAGCCTGGGCGAGTATAAAGTCGAGCGCCGGTTCCGGGATGCGCTGTACCACATCCATGTGCGTCAAACCGGTACATATTCCCTCACCGTGGACGGCGAGACGCTGTCCGGCAAGACCATTTCCCCGATGGAGGGGAAGAATGAATACAACGTCGAGGTGACGGTATGAGCAGATTTCCCAAGGACTTTCTCTGGGGCGTGGCATGTGCGTCCTATCAGTGCGAGGGCGGCTGGGACGCTGACGGCAAGGGCCTGAACATCTGGGACGAGTTCTGCCACGACACGACCCGCCCCCACATCAAAAACGGCGACACCGGGGACGTGGCCTGCGACAGCTACCACCGTTTTCGGGAGGACGTCGCCCTCATGAAGCAGCACAACATCCAGGCCTACCGCTTCTCCGTGAACTGGGCCCGGATAATCCCCGACGGGGACGGGGCCGTGAACGAGGCGGGGCTCAAATTCTACGAGGACCTGGTGGACGAGCTTCTGGCAAACGGCATCGAGCCGCTGGTGACCCTCTACCATTGGGACCTGCCCAGCGCCCTGCAGGATAAGGGCGGCTGGCTCAACCGGGACATTGTGGAGGCCTTCGGCCGCTACGCGGGCATCTTTGCCGCCCGGATGAAGGGGAAGGTCAAAAAATACATGACCCTCAACGAGCCCCAGTGCATCGCGGCCCTGGGGTACGGAAACGGCGTGCATGCCCCCGGGTGGGTCCTGAGCGAGGAGAAGGTGGCGCGGGTATTTCACCACCTGTGCCTTTCTCACAGCGCGGCCTATCGGGCCATCAAGGCGGCGGACCCGGCCGCCCAGGTGGGCGTGGCCTCCTGCGGCCGGTTCACCTATCCCGAAAAGGACACCCCCAAGAACCGGGAGGCGTCCTATGAGGCCACCTTCGCCCTGCCCGCCGACGACTGGATGTTCACCTTCGACATCTTCCTGGACCCCATATGCCTTAAAAAATACCCCGACGACATCCCTGCCGCGGTGCGGCGCTTCGCCGATACCGTGGACCCGGGGGACTGGGCCCTCATGGAATCGCCGGACTTCATCGGCGTGAACGTCTATAACGGCGAGATGGTGGACGAGGACGGGAAGTACGTGGAGCGGTATCCCGGTTTTCCCGTGACGGCCAACAAGTGGCCCGTCACCCCGGAGGTCATGCACTACGCGCCCCTGCAAATTGCCAAACGGTATAATAAGCCCATCTACATCACCGAGAACGGCCAGTCCTGCAACGACCGCATCCACCTGGACGGCATGGTCCACGACCCGGAGCGCATCGACTTTCTGCATAGGTACCTCCTGGAGCTGGCCAAGAGCGTAGAAGAGGGCGTGGACCTGCGGGGGTACATGCAGTGGAGTTTTCTGGACAACTTCGAGTGGAGCGAGGGCTACGGCGAGCGGTTCGGCATCGTCTACGTGGACTACCGCACCTGCGAGCGCACGCCCAAGGACTCCGCCCGGTGGTATGCCCATGTCATCGAGACCAACGGCGAATGCCTGTGAGGAGGTAATACTATGAAGCGCTCGGAGATCAACAAGGCCCTCAAAGAGCTGGAGGCCATGTGCGAGAAGTATAAGTGCTACCTGCCGCCCTTCTGCCACTTCACCCCGGACCAGTGGCAGCATATCGGCCACGATTACGACGAGGTGCGGGACTGCATGCTGGGCTGGGACATCACCGACTACGGCCTGGGGGACTTCGATAAGGTGGGCTTTTCCCTCATCACCATCCGAAACGGCAACCGGGCCATGGCAGACAAGTACCCCAAGGTGTACGCGGAGAAACTCCTGTACCTGAAGGAGGGCCAGCACTCGCCCAACCACTTCCACTGGTACAAGACCGAGGACATCATCAACCGGGGCGGCGGCAACGTGCTCATCCGGGTCTACAACTCCCTGCCCGACGAGAGCATCGACTATGAGTCCGACGTGACCGTCCATACCGACGGCCGGACCTATACCGTCCCCGCCGGGACCCAGGTGCGCCTGACCCCGGGGGAGAGCATCCACATCCAGCAGTATCTGTACCACGATTTCGACGTGGAGCCGGGCACCGGCCCGGTGCTGCTGGGGGAGGTCAGCCAGTGCAACGACGACAACACCGATAACCGGTTCAATCCCCCCGTGGGCCGCTTCCCGGCCATCGAGGAGGACGAGCCGCCCTATCGGCTCCTGTGCAACGAGTATCCGCCGGCGAAATGAGGGCAGGGAAATAGCAAGTTATACAAAAACGGGGCCAGGTTTTCTGTAATATTGTATAATCGGGTCGTTGACTTTTGGGTCGCGGGGGAATATTATAATGCGCGATCGAAAAGAAAGCGAGGTACCGAGATCAATGTTCAACGTGAAGAAGCAGGAAAAGAAGCTGCGCAAGCTGCAGGCCCTGGAGAGCGGGAAGAGCCAGTTCCGCGGCATCCCCCGTCCTATGACGACCTATGTGTTCGTGAACAACATCTCCCTGGCCGTGGCGCTGGGAAAGTAAAATTCCCGCGCCCCCAACAAAAAGAAAAGACCTGCCGCATCTGCGGCAGGTCTTTGTGCGCTATGAGGGGTCTTACTTGTTGAGAGCCTGGTCCACGGCCACAGCCACGGCCACGGTGGCGCCCACCATGGGGTTGTTGCCCATGCCCAGGAAGCCCATCATCTCCACGTGCGCGGGCACGGAGGAGGAGCCGGCGAACTGGGCGTCGGAGTGCATGCGGCCCATGGTGTCGGTCATGCCGTAGCTGGCGGGGCCGGCGGCCATGTTGTCCGGGTGCAGCGTGCGGCCGGTGCCGCCGCCGGAGGCCACGGAGAAGTACTTCTTGCCCTGCTCGATGCATTCCTTCTTGTAGGTGCCGGCCACAGGGTGCTGGAAGCGGGTGGGGTTGGTGGAGTTGCCGGTGATGGACACGTCCACGCCCTCCATGTGCATGATGGCCACGCCCTCGCGGACGTCGTCGGCGCCGTAGCAGCGGACGTTGGCGCGCTCGCCGTCGGAGTACTTGATCTCCTTGACGATGGCGACCTTGCCGGTGGCGTAGTCGAACTGGGTCTGGACATAGGTGAAGCCGTTGATGCGGCTGATGATCTGGGCGGCGTCCTTGCCCAGGCCGTTCAGGATGACCCGCAGGGGGGTCTTGCGGGCCTTGTTGGCGTTGCGGACGATGCCGATGGCGCCCTCGGCGGCGGCGAAGGACTCGTGGCCGGCCAGGAAGGC
>CANRKN010000085.1 GCA_947631215.1 uncultured Oscillospiraceae bacterium
GGCGATGGGAATCGAACCCACGTCCCCAGCTTGGAAGGCTGGTGCACTAGCCGTTGTGCTACGCCCGCAAGCTAGGAGATTTTACCATCTCACGGGGAAAAAGTCAATAGCGCCGGGGCCAAAAGCTAAAATTTTTCCTCTCCGGCGGGGACCGGGGCGTCGTCCTCCTTGCGCAGGATGTGGATGACGCCGGTATCGTCCAGGCTCTTCATGATGGCGCAGGCCAGGGGCAGGCCCAAAAGGCCTATGCCGCCGAAGAGCTTTGTGCCCACCAGCATGGCCATCAGCGTCACCAGCGGGTGCAGGCCCACCTGGTGGCCCACCACACGGGGCTCGATGAACTGGCGCAGGACGGTGATGACGATATACATGGCGATGAGGCCCAGCCCCTTGGCAATGGAGCCGGACAGCAGATTGACCACCGCCCAGGGTATCAGGAAAAAGCCGGCGCCTATGATGGGGAAGATATCGAATAGGGCGATGATGGCCGCCAGAAGTACGGCGTTGTCCTGTCGGAGGATGAGAAAGCCCACCAAAAGCTCGCAGAAGGTGATGCACATGATGATGCCGTAGCTGCGGCCGTACTTTTTCAGCACCTGGATGAAGGTCTCCTTCGTCTTCACCACCACGTGGCGGGTCCGCTGGGGCATCTGCCGCAGCAGGAAGGCAACCATCCGGTTGAAGTCCGCGGTCATGAACACCGTGGCGATGATGCAGATGAGGATGGACAAAAGCCTTCCCGGCACCTGGGTCACCCAGCCGGAGACCATGCCCACGGCTTGGAGGGAGAAATTGCTCACGGCGGAGCTTAAGGAGTTGATGACGTTGTCAAAGGCGGACTGGACCACCGAGATGGCGTCCGGGTCCAGCTTGGCCACGAAATCCTGCGCCCGGGTGGTGGCGGTCTGCAGGGCGGGGAGGATGGTGTCCCGATAGAGACTGGGCAGCCACACCACCAGGTCCTGGACCCAGGAGACGATGTTCACCGTCACCACCACCAGAAGGCCGCCCACGATGCCGAAGAACAGGAGCAGGCACAGAAACACGGAGAAGGAGTGCTTTATGTGGCACTTCACCGTCATCCAGCGGATGATAGGCGTCATGGCCCAGGAGAACAGGAACGCCAGGAAGAACGGCCATATGAGCCCCAGCAGGTAGCGGGTGACGAAGACCACGATGCCCAGCACGATGACCCAATAGAGGGCGTTGATGATGAACTTTTTCCGGCGGTCCATATCGGCCACAGCTCCGCCCCCCTTTCCCATTACCCTGTAAGCTTACCCGCGAAACGTAAAGAAAGCGGTCAGGGAAACGGTAAAATTCTCCTTGTTCAGCATAGCACCGGGAGGGGGGAATGTCAATGAAAAAGGCCGGTCAGCGCGTCCCACCACTCCAGCACCCGGAAGCGGATCACATACCCGGGCCCGTCCCGGGTGATGAGCCCGGCAGCGTCCTCCGGGAGCAGGGCGAAGGCGTCCTCCACCGGCTCCGCCAGCGCCTCGGTGCACAGAGGCGGGAACACCACGCACCACCAGTTATGGCCCTCGCCCGCGCCCAGCGTGATGCGCAGGGAGAGATACTCTCCCGCGGGCAGGGCGAAGGCGCCGTAGTCCCGGGTGGGGTAGTGCTCCGGACTCAGGGTCATAGTGATATCGTCCCCCAGTGCCTCGATGTCGGTTTGGTGGGATAATATTATGTCAACCGCCTCCTCCCGTGTCTCGCATCCCGCGAGAGCGGGGGAGAGGATGGCCAGCACCTTATCCCGCACGGCCAGCTTTTCCGCCTGATCCGCGTCCGCGTTGGACCGGGCGATTACGTGCAGCCGCACCAGGTCGGAAGAAAGCTCCTTTTGGGTATCCGAGGCCCAGGCCCCGGCGGCGAACAGCACGCACAGGGCGATGAGCCCTGCCAGCTCCCAGGCGGGTAATTTCGTCTTTTGCATAAAAACATCACCGGCCATATTCTGGCCGGTGACGCGAAATTTTAAACGGTCTGGGGTGTATAGGGCCGGGTGAGGAAGCACTCCCTGTAGCGCCCGGCGAGGGCCTCATAGGCGGCGGATGCGGCGCTGTCGTCGTCAAAAAGGCCGAACACGGCGCTGCCGCTGCCGGTCATGGCCGCGCCCAGGGCGCCCATGTCGGTGAGGGCCCGCTTGATGGTGAACACCTCCTGCTGCCGCCGGTCCAGCACGTCCTCGAACACGTTGTAGACCCGCCGGGCCGCCCCGGGCAGGTCCCTGGCCTCCAGGGCCGCTACCATACCGGCGGTATCGGGCCGCAGGCGGCTTTTCCGCCCGTCCACCCGGCCGAAGAGCTCCGGGGTGGCAATGGAGAAGGCGGGCTTGCAGAGCACGACGGCGCAGTCGGGGAGGGGGGCGATGGGCGTGAGCTTTTCGCCCCGGCCCTCGGCGAGAGCCGCGCCCTCCATCACGCAAAAGGGCACGTCGCTGCCCACCTTCAGGCCGAAGGCGCACAGCTCGGGCACGCTCATGCCCCGGCCGGTGAGCTCGTTCAGCGCCCGCAGGACCGCCGCCGCGTCGGCGGAGCCGCCTCCCAGCCCGGCGCAGACGGGGGTGCGCTTGGTGACGGCGATATCGGCCCCCAGGCCGGTGCCATCCAAAAAGAGCTGGGCGGCCCGCAGGGCCAGGTTCCGCCCGTCGGCGGGCAGATAGCTCTGGCCCGGGTCCAGGGAGAAGGAGCCGTCCCGGGTGAGCTCCACGGTGATATCGTCGCCAAATTCCACGGTCTGCATGACCATCCGCAGGTCATGGTAGCCGCCGGGCGCCTTTCCCAGCACGTCCAGGGTGAGATTCAGTTTTGCGTGGGCTCTTACGTTCATTTCTCAAACAGCATATCCAGCAGGGCGGTGCCCTGGGGCACGAACAGGCCCGTCTTCAGGCCGTTGGCCTCGGTGTAGCTAAGGCCGGAGCAGGTCTGCTCCCGGCTGTCGTATATAAGGAAGGGGACCGGGTCGCCGTCATGGGCCCGGTTGGAGGTGAGGGTCTTGTGGTCGGAGAGCATCAGGATGCGGAAGGGCTCGCCGGTGGAGCGGAGGTATTCCACGATGGGGGCCGTCTCCCGGCTCGACAGCCATTCGATGGACTGGATCTTCGCCGGGGTGTCCCCGTTGTGGGTGCACTCGTCCGGGGCCTCGATGTGCAGCGCCGCGAAGTCGCAGCGGGAAAGGATCTCGATGGTTTTGGCGCACTTGCCGTCCCAGTTGGTGTCGATCTCGCCGGTGGCACCCTCCACCCAGGGGGCGGGCAGGCCGGAAAGCCGCGCGATGCCCCGGACCAGGGGTACGGCGGATACCACCTCGCCGGTGTGGCCGTATTTTTGGGCAAAGTCCGGCAGTATGGCGGCGGTGCCCTCCGCCCAGAACCATATGCCGTTCGCCGGCATTTTCCCGGCGGCCCGCCGAGCCTCGTTGAGGGGGTGACGGTCCAAAAACCGGAAGGCGGCCTCCTGGAGGGCTTTCAACTTCTCCGCCACCGGGCAGCCGGAGGGGGCCAGGGGCCCGATGACCTCGCCAAGATGATCGTGGGGCGGGATGAGGCTGATGCCCTCTATGTCCGCGTGGTGCATGACGGCGAAGTGGCGGAAGGAGGAGCCGGGGTTGATCCCGATGTCGTACTCCTTCGCCAGGGAGGAAAACTCGGGGCTGGCCCACAGGTCCGTCACCAGTTTGTCGGAGGTCTCCCCGTCGATGGACCCGGCGCTGTGGGAGAGGATGCGCCGCTCACTGTAGGGCTTGTCCGTGTCCTCCAGCGTCACCATGTTGCACCGGCAGGCCATATCCCCGTCGGAGAGGGCTATGCCCTGGGCGGCGGCCTCCAAAGGGCCCCGGCCGTGGTAGTATTCCAGGGGGGAGGCGCCGAAGATGGACATGATGGCGGTGGCGCTGCCCGGCTCAAACTCCTTGGGGCAGTTGACAGTGCTGCCCAAAAGGCCCTTGCGGGCCAGGTCGTCGATGACGGGCTTGTCCGCGATTTCCAACGGTGTCTTATCACCCAGGGCGGGCACGGGGTTGTCCGCCATGCCGTCGCCTATGATCAAAAGGTACTTCATTCCCGCGCTCCTTCAAAAAGTTTTTCCCTATTGTAGCATGATTTATCCGCCGGGGCAACGGCAAAAATCCCGCCGTTGGGGGACGGCGGGATTTGTATGCGGTATTTTTATGTTTCGGTGACGGTCTCTTTTTCTTCCGCGGCCTCATCAGGCTTTTTGTGGCGCCGCTCCGGCATCTTCCCGCCGTTGTACATGGCCTCGATCTTGGCCTCCTTGGTGATCTCCCAGTAGATCATGGCGGCCACAAGGCCCCGCAGGAGGATGATGGCGAAGATGCTGACCAGCTCCCGGGTCTCGGTGGCGATGACCGTGCGCAGGACCTCGCCGCCCATCTTGAAGGCCAGGGCCAGCAATATGCCCTGGGAGATGGTGGTGCGCACGTCGGGCCGTCTGCGCAGCCACTTATACATGCTGACGATGGCGGTGACCAGCAGGACCACCGTGCCGAAGAACTCCAGCACCAGGATGCCCCACTCCACCAGCAGGTGGAACTTGCCGTCAGCCAATGCCAGAAGATTCGCCATGGGCCGTCCCCCTTTTCGCTCTGTTTTTATCTATTATAACGTATCGTCAGGGTCCTGTCAATCGCCCAGAGCCGCCGCGGCGGCGGAGAGGATGCGCCTGTCATCTTGGTAGGTGAGGGCGGCCAGTGCCTCGTCCAGGGGCAGCCACTGGATGGAGGCGACTTCCTCCGGCTGGGGGATGGCGTCCATACTTGCCGCCTCCGCCAGGAAGAAGATGACCTCCTTCACGCAGCCCTCATAGGGGCTGTATTCGATGCGCTCCCGTAAGCCGTCATGGAACGTGACGGCCAGGCCCGTCTCCTCCCGTATCTCCCGGCGGGCGGTGTCGTGCTCCGTCTCCCCGGCCTCCACATGGCCTTTGCACAGGCTGGTGTGGCCCTTTCGCATGTGCTCTACGAGCCAGAGCGTCTGGCCGTCTTGCCGGACGAATATCGCCGCCCCGCAGCTTTTTTCGTGTATCATGGGCGCCTCCTGATTTATGTAAACAATATTATGTAATCCTTTTTAAAAGGAAAGGGGCGCGGTGGTGACCACCGCGCCCCTTGGCATGTGAAGAAAAACTCTTATTTGAGTTCCACTTTGGCGCCCACGTCCTCGAGACGCTTCTTCAGCTCCTCGGCCTCTTCCTTGGAGACCTGCTCCTTGATGACGGCGGGGATGCCCTCCACCTTCGCCTTGGCCTCGGCCAGGCCCAGGTTGGTGATAGCGCGGACTTCCTTGATGACCTTGATCTTCTCAGCGCCGAAGTCGGTCATGACGACGTCGAACTCGGTCTTCTCTTCCACGGCGGGGCCGGCGGCGGCAGCGGCGGGAGCGGCCACGGCAGCGGCGGCGGAGACGCCGAACACGTCTTCGATCTCATGTACGAGCTCGGCCAGGTCCAGAACGGACATAGCCTTGATCTCTTCGATCAGAGCAGTAACTTTTTCGCTAGCCATTTTTATTTTCCTCCAAATTATTTTTGTAAGTGGTGTGCCGTCTTACTCGGCGGCGGGAGCCTCGGCAGGGGCCTCGGCTGCGGGTGCGGCTTCCTCGGCGGCGGGAGCGGCCTCCTCAGCGGGGGCGGCTTCAGCAGCGGCGGGAGCGCCGCCGCCCTGCTCGACGACCTGTCCCAGGGCCACGGCCAGGGACGTGATGGGCGCCAGCATGGTGCCAAGGACCTTGGAATACAGCGCGTCGCGGTTGGGGATGGGAGCCAGCTCCGCCACCTCGGCGTCGGTCAGGACCTTTCCGTCCACGAACACGCCCTTGATGGTGAAGAAGTCGTTCATCTTCTCGGCGAACTCGGTCACATCATGGATGGCGACCAGGGGATCCTCGGCGCTGGTGGCCAGGCTCGTGGTGCCGTTCAGGTGCTCGTCCAGACCGGACAGGCCCGCGTTATCCAGGGCCAGGCGGGTCAGGGTGTTCTTCACCACGGAGTACTCCACGCCCTTCGCGCGAAGGTCACGGCGAAGCTCGGTGTCCTGCGCCACGTTGATGCCCTTGTAGTCCACCAGAAGACCGCCCTTGGCCTCCTGGAGGCGCTTGGTCAGCTCCGCCACGATGGCCTGCTTCTCGGTCAATACTGCTTTGCTGGGCATTGGTTGGTTTTCACCTCCTGAAAAAGAAAAATGTCCTTGTCCAAAGAGACAACGACACATAGCATCACATGATCCTATTTGACGTTCTCGGCGGGACTTGCGCCCACTTAGGGGCAGCCTGCTGTCTTTGAACGGCTGTTATATTACCAGAATGCGCCGTTAAAGTCAAGTATTAATTTATTTTTAAGAGGCTCGTCTCCGCTTGCCTTTGACGTTATGCGCCGCTATAATGGAGGCGGGAACTTTTCGCCCGGCGGAACGTCGGATAGGCATGAGCGACACGCGAAAGGAGCTGTTTTTATGAAGCGTTTACTATCCATCCTCCTGGCCCTGTGCCTTGTTTTGAGTCTTTCCATATCCGCCCTGGGGGCGGATGGAGGCATCGACACCGGAATGCTCATCCCCGGCGTGGACGCGCCGGAGGTGGCCCAGGTATCGGACGTGACCTCGGACGTGGCGCTGGCGGCGCTGACCGCCCAGGTCAAGAAGACCCTGGGCGTGGACGATGACTACACCGGCTTTTACAGTGACTATAACGACAGCCTGACGCCCCGGTGGAGCCTCAACTGGACGGACGACGCCCGGCAGCTCACCTGCGAGGTCACCCCCGAGGGGAAGATCGTCAGCGTCTCCTATTGGGCGGACGGTTCCCAGCGGCGGGATTTCTTCAACGGCTTCGACCCGGCCTTCCCAGCTTTGAGCGCCCAGGAGGCGGCGGAGCAGGCGGAAGAATACTACGAAAAGCTCTTCACCGGCAAGGAGACCGGCCGCACCCTGTCCAGCCGCATGTACCTGGGCGCCGACGGCACCCACCGGTTCTACGGCGGGGTGGACTTAAACGGCCTGCCCAGCCCCATCAGCTTCTCCCTGTCCCTGGGGGCCGACGGGCTTGAGTCCTTCTACCGCTCCGACAGCTACATGGGCTATGTGGGCATCGTGCCTGACCCCGCGCCCACGGCGGCGGAGGCCGACGCGGCCAAGGCTCTGGCGGACGCCCTGGCCTTGGAGGCCTGGTATGTGTCCGACGGGGAGGGCGGCGCAACGCTGCGGTATATGCCCGTGGGGCCCAAGACCGTGGTGGACGCCCGCACCGGCGAGGCGGTGGATATGGACGCGCTGTACGCCTCTGTGGGCGGCACGGCGGGGGAGAACGGCATGGCTATGGACGCCGCCGCGGAGATGGCGGAGCCCGCGGCGGGGGGCCTGGGCCTGACGGAGGTGGAGCTCACCTCCATCGAGAACTACGCCGACGTGCTGGACCAGGCGGCCCTGGATGAGGCGCTGCGGTCCCTGCCCGGCTTGGGGCTGGACGGCTTCACTGTGGAGCGGTGCTCCTATTCCATGAGCGGGGGCGAGGACGGCGACATCACCGCCGACCTGCGCTACACCGCCCCTATGACGGCGGACCAGCTTTACGGCTATGACAGGGCGGTCTATGACCAGGCCGTGGCCGCGGGGCAGGATCTGACCATCTACAAATACGTCACCGTGGACGCCAAGACGGGAAAGCTCCTGAGCCTTTACACCAACTACCCCCTGTGGCAGAAGGACAGCGCTGTGATAGCCGACAGGGAGGCCCAGACCGCCGCAGCGGAGCAGTTCCTGGCCCAGGCTGCGCCGGAGGAGACGCCGGAGACGGCGCTGTGTACCTTGCGGGGCTATGAGGAGAAGGACGAGATCGTATTTGCCCAGGTCCATGAGGGCTACTTCTACCCGGTGAACTGCCTGCGGGTGACGGTGAACCCCGCCAGCGGCACGGTGGATGGGTTTAGCCGGGCCTGGGAGGACGTGACCTTCGGCCCGGCGGACGCCGTCAGCGCCGAGGCGGCTTTGGAGGCCTATGCAGACGCCCTGGACGTGACGCTGGGCTATGTGGCCTGGCCCCTGGACCTGGCCAAGGATGAAAACAGCCTGTACGCCAGCTATCAGATGTGGGGCTACACCTACGTGGAGGAGCTGCGCCTGGCCTATTACTACGGCAACCTCTCCGACGTGGAGGCGGTGGACGCCGTCACCGGCGAGGCCATCGTGGACGAGGAGCCCGAGGGCGTATACGCCTATGACGATCTGGAGGGCGTGGCCCAGGCGGAGATGATCGCCGCCCTGGGCGAGGCCGGCGTGGGCTTCGACGGTGAGAGCTTCCATCCCGACAGGGCCCTCACCTTCCGGGACGCGGTGGTGCTCCTTCTCCGGGCCGGGGGCAGCCACATCTCCGCCCGGGACGACGATGCGCTCCTGGACCAGGCCTGGTATCAGGGCCTGGTGAAGGAGAAGAGCTGGGACCCCGACGGGGAGATGACGGGCGAGGACTTTGTCAAAATGCTCCTGGGCGCCAGCCGGTACGGCGACGGGGCGGCGCTTTTGGAGGAAAACGGCCAGGATGGCTTTGCCCTGATAGCCGACGCTCTGGGCATGACGCCGGATAAGCCGGAGGATACCCTCACCCGGGCGGAGGCGGCGGAACTGCTGTACGCCTTCATGAGCCGGTGACGGCAGGAATTGTAACTTTTCAGATGGCATGCAGTGTGCTATACTGGTGCGGAAATCTCTGAAAGAGAAACAAGTCCAATGGTATTAAGTCAAGAGGGTGAATCACGGAAACAACAGAAGGAAACGCCATAGGAGAGCTATGAGA
>CANRKN010000086.1 GCA_947631215.1 uncultured Oscillospiraceae bacterium
GACGTGACGCCCCTGTCCCTGGGCATCGAGACCCTGGGCGGCGTGTGCACCAAGCTCATCGAGCGCAACACCACCATCCCCACCCGCAAGAGCCAGATCTTCTCCACCGCGGCGGACAACCAGACCAGCGTGGAGGTCAACGTCCTCCAGGGCGAGCGGGAGCTGGCGGCCTACAACAAGAGCCTGGGCCGGTTCCATCTGGACGGCATCGCGCCGGCCCGCCGGGGCGTGCCGCAGATCGAGGTGACCTTCGATATCGACGCCAACGGCATCGTGAACGTCTCCGCCAAGGACCTGGGCACCGGCAAGGAGCAGCACATCACCATCACCGCCTCCACCAACCTCTCCAAGGATGAGATCGACAAGGCCGTGAAGGACGCCGAGCAGTACGCCGCCGAGGATGCAAAGCGTAAGGAAGAGGTGGACGTGCGCAACGCCGGCGACCAGATGGTCTACCAGACCGAGAAGGCCCTGCAGGAGATGGGCGACAAGGTCCCCGCCGCCGACAAGGCGGAGGTGGAGCAGAAGCTTGCCGACCTGAAGACGGCCCTGTCCGGCTCCGACACCGGTCTCATCAAGACCGCCACCGACCAGCTGACCCAGGCCTTCTACCGTATGAGTGAGAAGTTCTACCAGCAGGCGGCCCCCAACCAGGGCGCCGGTCCCAACGCCGGCCCCGGCCCGGACATGGGCGGCGGCCAGACGGACAACGGCCAGACCTACTACGACGCGGACTACACCGAGGTCGACCCGGACAATAAGTAAGAAGCGGAGACGGAGGGCGCGGTTTCCCGCGCCCTCCATTGAAAAAGCCTCCCGGTATAGGGGAGGAAAACACAACGCAATCCTCCAGACGCGGCTGCGCCGCGCCAGCCCCCTTTCACAAGGGGGCCTAAAAGGTAAGTGATTTGATATATGGCAGACAAACGGGATTATTATGAGGTCCTGGGGCTGAAAAAGGGCGCCACGGACGAGGAGATCAAAAAAGCATACCGCCAGGCCGCCAAGGCCAACCACCCGGACCTGCACCCCGGCGACAAGGCCGCCGAGGCCCGGTTCAAGGAGGCCAACGAGGCCTATGCCGTGCTGTCCGACCCGGACAAGAAGGCCAAGTATGACCAGTTCGGCTTTGCCGGCGTGGACCCCAGCTATGGCGCGGGCGCCGGCGGCTTCACCGGGGACTTCGGGGACCTGGGCGACATCTTCGGAGACATCTTCGGCGGCTTCGGGGGCTTCGGCGGGTTCGGCAGCCGCCAGCAGAGCCGCACCGGCCCCCGCCGGGGGGAGAACCTGCGGGTGAGGCTGGCCATCTCCTTCGAGGAGGCGGCCTTCGGCTGCAAGAAGGACATCAACGTAACCAAGGTGGACCCCTGCCCGGACTGCAAGGGCACCGGCTGCGCCCCCGGCACCACGCCGGAGGTATGCCCCGACTGCCGGGGCAGCGGCACGGTGATGCGCCAGCAGCGCACCCCCTTCGGCATGATGCAGTCCACCGGCCCCTGCCCCAAGTGCGGCGGCTCCGGCCGGATCATCCACTCCCCCTGCTCCAAGTGCCGGGGCGCGGGCTCCATCCGGGCCCAGCGGAAGCTGAACGTGTCCATCCCCGCGGGCATCGACGACGGGGAGACCGTCTCCCTCCGGGGCCAGGGCAACGCCGGGGCCAACGGCGGGCCCGCCGGGGACCTGCTGGTGACGGTCCAGGTCCGGCCCAGCCCCACCTTCCGGCGGGATGGGACCAACCTCTACACCACCGCCTCGATAAGCTTCGTCCAGGCGGCCCTGGGCACGGAGATACAGGTGCCCACCCTGGACGGCCAGGTGAGCCTGAACATACCCGAGGGCACCCAGACGGGCAGCGTGTTCCGCCTGCGGGGCAAGGGCGTGCCCAACCTGCGCACGGGGCTTAAAGGCGATGAGTTCGTGACCGTGGACCTGACCACTCCCAAGAACATGAACCGCCGGCAGAAGGAGCTTTTGCAGGAGTTCGCGGATATCGCGGGGGAGAAGACGGGCGGCAAAAAGAAAAAGCTGTTTTAAAAAACGAACATTCATTTAATCTTTACCGGGGACATTGCAGTGTCCCCGGTTTTGGTATATAATACCTGTGTCTGACTATAATGCGAGCACGGAAAAGGAAACCCCATATGACGGTGCGCGATATGATAAACAATCTGACGGTCATCTTCCCGCTGGCGGTGGCCCTGGGGATACTGCTGTGGTGCCTGCGCTGGGCGGCCATCCACCGCCGGGCGGCCTTGGCCGCGCCGGAGGGGGAGAAGCGCCCCGCCCCGGACAGGGCCATGAAAAAGGCGGACTGGATCGTGCTGGCCGCCCTGACGGCGGTATGGGCCTGCATCGCCTATTTTGGCCTGGGCTCCACCAAGGCCCCCCAGACCTTTCTCCACTATGAGCAGGGCAACACCTACGCCCAGCTGGAGCTGACCGAGCCCCAGTACATCACGTCTCTGCGGTATTATTCGGGCCTGTGCACCGAGCCCTATGAGCTCCAGTTCTCCCTGGACGGGGAGGAGTGGGAGACCCAGATGAAGGAGGATTTTACCTCCGGCATGACCCAGGAGTACACCCAGCTCTTCCGCTGGAACGACGCCTATCTCGACGCCGACCGGGGGCCGGTGCGGTATATCCGCATCATCTCCGGCGGGGAGGAGTACCTGGGGGAGGTGGCCGTCTACGGCGAGGACGGGCGCCTTTTGGGCGCCGGGGAGATCACCGCCGCCCCGGGCTGCGAGATGCTCCTGGACGAGCAGGACGTGATACCCGCCGCCTACAGCTATAAAAACGGCACCTACTTCGACGAGATATACTTCGCCCGCACGGCCCTGGAGCACATCCAGGAGCGCTGGCCCTATGAGATCACCCACCCGCCCCTGGGCAAGATGATCCTGGGGCTGGGCATCCGGCTGTTCGGCATGACCCCCTTCGGCTGGCGGTTCATGGGGACGCTGTTCGGCGTGCTGATGCTGCCGGCGCTGTACCTGCTTTTAAAGCGCATGTTCGGATATCTCCCCGCGGCGGCCTGCGGCAGCACGGTGTTCGCTTTCGACTTCATGCACTTCGTCCAGCCGCGCCTCGCCACCATCGACTCCTACGCGGTGTTCTTCATCATATTGATGAACCTCTTTATATATCTCTGGCTCACGGAGCCGCCGGACCGGGAGAAGAAGCGGCTTTTGTGGCTGGGCCTCGCCGGCCTCTCCTTCGGCCTGGGCGCGGCGACAAAATGGATATGCATCTACGCCGGCGCGGGCCTGGGGGTGCTGTGGGCCGTCTACTGGATCATGCGCTTCGTCCGGGAGAAGAAGGGGGCGCGGCGGGCGTTTTTGAACAACGTGGGCTGGTGTCTGCTCCTCTTCGTACTGGTGCCCTGCGCGGTATATTATTGCAGCTACTGGGCCTACGGACCCAGCCAGGGAGCGGACGGGCCGCTGCGCTGGTTCAACCCAAAGTATCTCAAGGTGGTGCTGGACAACCAGACCTACATGTGGAACTACCACTCCGGCCTGGAATCCACCCATCCCTATTCCTCCAAGTGGTACCAGTGGCTGTTCGACGTGCGGCCCATCCTCTACTACATGGACAATCCCGGCGCCGGGACCACCATCCGCTTTGCCTCCTTCAACAGTCCCATCGTCTCCTGGGCAGGTCTCGCCGCCATGGCGGGCATGGGGTGGCTGGCCGTGAAGGAAAAGGACGAGCGGGCCATATTCATCCTGATCGGATACTTTGCCAACCTCCTGCCCTGGGTGCTGGTGAGCAGGCTTGTGTTCGCCTATCACTATTTCCCCTGCACGGTGTTTCTGGTGCTGGCCATCAGCTACATCTTCGCGGACCTCTATCAAAAGGACCGGCATTGGAAGGCCTCGGTGGGGGGCTTCACGGCGGCGTGCATAGGGCTTTTCTGTATATTCTATCCCGTGCTGGCCGGCACAGAGGTCAGCACCGCGTACTGCGCTGTATTTTTGAGGTGGTTTAAAGACACATGGCCGTTTTAGTCGATTATCACTGCCATACGGATATATCCCTGGACAGTCACGCAAAATACCTGGACATGGTGACGGCGGAGTACGCCGCCGGGGTGCGGTGGCTTTGCATCACGGACCACTGCGACACGGTGGACTGGCGGACGCTGGACTTTCATCCGGAGTGTCTCACCGTGGCCCGGAGGGAGCTGGAGGCCTACGAGGCGGCGAAGGATCGTATCCCCAAGGATATGCACCTGCGCATGGGCATGGAGCTGGCCGAGCTCATCTTCCATCCCGAGCTTACGGAGGAGCTGTCCAGCCCGCCGTGGCTGGACTTCATCCTGGGCTCCTACCACATCACCCGGGAGCACGGGGACTTCCATGAGCAGGACTACCGGGACCCGGCGTTCTGCAAAGAGCTCACGGACATCTACCTGCGGGACCTGCAGTGGGTGGCGGACCTTGACTACTTCGACGTGATGGCCCATATCGGCTACTTCCGCCGGTACGCCTCCTGGCAGGGGGTGGACACGGGGCTCACCCTCGCCGAGCACGGGGACCGCATCGAAAAAATCCTCAGGACCATCATCCAAAACGGCAAGGGCGTCGAGATCAACTGCTCCGGCCTGCGGGACGGGGTGGGCCCCTTCCCCTCGGAGGAGATATTGAAGCTCTACAAGTCCCTGGGGGGCGAGATCGTCACCGTGGGCTCCGACGCCCACCGGCCGGAGGACGCGGCCAAGTGCGTGGACATAGGCCAGCAGGTACTGCGCTCCTGCGGCTTTAAGTACGTTACCGTATTCACCAAGAGAAAGCCTGAATTTATCCCCATCTGAAAAGGAGAGGCATATCATGATCGCTATCGCATCGGACCACGCGGGCTATGCCCTGAAAGGGCTCATCATCGACCATCTCAAGGAGCGGGGCGTCCCCGTGGAGGACCTGGGCTGCGGCGGCGAGCCGGTGGACTATCCCCTGTACGCCGACAAGCTCTGCCGGGCCATCGTGGAGGGGAAGTATGAGCGGGGCATCCTGGTCTGCGGCACGGGCATCGGCATGTCCATCGCCGCCAACAAGATCCCCGGCATCCGGGCGGCCCTGTGCGGGGACTGCTTCTCCGCGGAGATGAGCCGCCAGCACAACGACGCCAACGTTCTCTGCCTGGGCGGGCGCGTGGTGGGCCCGGAGCTTGCCAAGCGCATCGTGGACACCTGGCTGGACACGGGCTTTTCCAACGGGGAGAGTCATATCCGGCGTCTCGGCCAGATCCGCGATATGGAGAAATAAATGCCCTACCGTCCCAAGGACATATACAGGGGCCGCCGGAAATTCAAGGTGCCTCTGAACATATTCCTGTTCGTGCTGGCGCTGCTTCTGGTCGGCGCCGTGTCGCTGTTCTACTTCTTGCAGCAGTACGCGGTGTATGACGACGAGGGAGCGCACCTGGAGCTGCCCTTCGGCAAAGAGAAGGAGCAGGTCCCGGAGGAGGAACAGCAGACCGGCCCCACGCCGGCGCCCACCTTTGAGCCGGTGCCGGTGGAGGTCATATGGGAGGACCCGGACTTCGAGGATGTGGACATGGGCGGCTGGGAGGACCTAAAGCCCATCCACGCCCGGTTCATCTCCCTGAACGACGTGATGAGCGGGAGCCTCACCTCCGCGGTGGCCTCCGTGACCGACGGGGACTACTATAACGCCGCCGTCTTTCAGATGAAGGACTCCAGCGGCCAGCTCGCCTGGTCCTCCGTGGCGCCCACCGCCGTGTCCTACGGCACCTCCGGCACCGCGGACGTGTCCGAGGCCATCGACGCCCTGCATGCGGCGCGAAAGACCGCCGTGGCGCAGATCAGCTGCTTCACTGACACGCTGCTTGCCCAGCGGAACTGGACCGTGGCGCTCACGATGGACGGCATGACCTACCGGGACAGCAGCGGCCGGTACTGGCTGGACCCTTATAACCCCACCGTGCGCACCTATATCACGGACCTGGCGAAGGAGCTGGCCTCCATGGGCTTCGACGAGGTCATCCTGGCGGACCTGGAGCACCCCATGACCGACTCGGAGACGGGCTTTACCTATACCACCCAGATGCGTACCAGCCCCGACCCGGTGGTAGCCGTGTGCCAGATGGGCCGGCGGGTGGCCCAGGCGCTGGAGGGGACCGGCACGGCGGTATCCGTGCGCCTCAATGATACCAGCCTCCGGCAGGGCCTTGGCGCCCGGACCGGCCAGGACATCTCCATCTTCTGGCGGCTCTTCGCGAGGCTCTACTGCCCCACCAGCTCCGAGGTGCTGGCCAACGACATGGAGCTCTGCGTCGACAAGATGAACGACGGCGACGCCGACGTGCGTTTCGTGTCTGTCATGGGCCTGGTCCCCGAGGTGGGGGACTCCTACGTCATCACAAGTTAAGAGATAAAACCAATACCGCCCTATCCGATGGGATAGGGCGGTATTTTTGCGGGCAAGCTAAAAATATGTGCAGAAATCTTATATAAATCGCTTGACAAAGTTTATATAACGCGGTAGAATATTTCCGAGGTGAGAGATATGAAGAAGACCCTGTATAGCCTGATGCTCTCCGACGACGTGGTCCGGGCGGTGGACGCCCTGGCCCACCGGATGGGCACCAACCGTTCGGCCCTGGTGAACCAGATATTGGCCGAGTACACGGACATGGTGACGCCGGAGCGCCGGGTCCAGGACATCTTCCGCCAGATCGGGGAGATATTGGGCGCGGACACGGACCTGGTGCCCTTCGTGGCCCCCAACGCCATGACCATGAGCATGAAGTCCAGCCTCCAGTACCGCTACCGGCCCACGGTGAAGTACTCCGTGGAGCTGTACCGGGACAGGGAGGAGGCCCTGGGGGAGCTTTCCGTGGTGTTCCGCACCCAGTCCAGGGAGCTTCTGGATGCCATGGGGGATTTTTTCCGGCTGTGGAAGCAGGTGGAAGATGAACTGATCGCCCCCCACAAGAGCTACGCCACCGACTACGCCCTCTATCCGGGGCGGTTCACCCGCACCATCGCCCTGCCGGGCCGGCGGGACTACGCCACTGGCGACGTGGCCGCAGCTATCAGCGCTTATGTGCAGCTGTTTGACCGGCTGATGAAGGGGTATCTGGCCGGGAACATGGCCCCCCGGGACGTGGAGAGCGAGTATCTTGCCTGGCTGCGCGCGGGGAATACGATATTGTGACCCCCCGACGGGCGGTGAGAACCGGCAGTGCCCCGCACGCGCTCGGTGAGCGAAGCGAACTTTAGCGGGAGGGGCCCTGTCGGGCTCAGCCGCCCTGGCACCACGCTGGCATAGCCCGGACGGGCCCGGCAGTATCCCGGCTCACTTGTTACGCTGCGCTCACGAGCCGTGAGACCGTGACACTGCCGGCTCCCGCCGGGCGTCAGGCTGGCAGGGCGGCCTCGCCTGTCAAGTTGAAATATTTCCAAAGGAAGTGACCTGTTATGAACAGCGATAAGCTGACACAGAAGACCATAGAGACCATCAATAACGCCACCGCCATGGCCCGGGAAAACGACAACCAGTACGTGACGGCGGAGCACCTCTTCTACGCCCTGGTGGACGCGGACGGCGGGCTCATCCCCACCCTCTTCGGCCGCATGGGCGTGGACTGCGACGGGGTCCTTGCGGCCCTGGACGGGGCCATCGGAAAGCTGCCCAAGGTCCAGGGGGCCCAGAGCGTGTACCCCTCCAACGAGTTCGGGAAGATCATCGATTTCGCCCAGAAGGTGGCGGCCCAGCTCAAGGACGAGTACGTGTCCGTGGAGCACCTGATGCTGGGCATCTTCGCCCATCCCACCCCCGCCATCCGGGACATTTTGCGCCAGTATAACGTGACGAAGGACGGCTTCACCGCGGAGCTGGCGAAAGTGAAGACAGGCCATGTCACCACCGACAGCCCCGAGGACACCTACGACGCCCTGGAAAAGTACGGCACGGACCTGGTCCAGCGTGCCCGGGACAACGAGCTTGACCCGGTGATCGGCCGGGACACGGAGATACGAAACGTCATCCGCATCCTCTCCCGCAAGACCAAGAATAACCCCGTGCTCATCGGCGAGCCCGGCGTGGGCAAGACCGCCATCGCCGAGGGCCTGGCCCAGCGCATCGTCCGGGGGGACGTGCCCGAGGGGCTCAAGGACAAGACCGTGTTCTCTCTCGACATGGGCGCTCTCGTGGCCGGGGCCAAGTACCGGGGCGAGTTTGAAGAGCGGCTCAAAGCCGTGCTGGAGGAGATCGCGAAGAGCGAGGGGAAGATCCTCCTCTTTATCGACGAGCTGCACACCATCGTGGGCGCCGGCAAGACCGAGGGCAGCATGGACGCGGGCAACCTCTTAAAGCCCATGCTGGCCCGGGGGCAGCTGCACTGTATCGGCGCCACCACATTGGACGAGTACAGAAAATATATCGAAAAGGACGCGGCATTGGAGCGCCGGTTCCAGCCCGTACTGGTGGAGGAGCCCACGGTGGAGGACACCATCTCCATCCTCCGGGGCCTCAAGGAGCGCTACGAGATATACCACGGCGTGCGCATCCATGACGCGGCCCTGGTGGCGGCGGCGACCCTCTCCAATCGGTACATCACCGACCGGTTCCTGCCGGACAAGGCCATCGACCTGGTGGACGAGGCCTGCGCCCTTATCCGCACGGAGATAGACTCCATGCCTTCCGAGCTGGACGACGTGCGCCGGCGGATCATGCAGATGGAAATTGAAGAAATGGCCCTCAAAAAGGAGACGGACCG
>CANRKN010000087.1 GCA_947631215.1 uncultured Oscillospiraceae bacterium
TCCCTGACGATGAGATTTGTCACGTGGGTCACACGTCTAAAAAGATGATCGAGGCCTACGAGAACGGCATGAAGTGAGTACCTCTGTAAAAAGAGGGGCGGCGCGGCAGAAATGCCGCGCCGCTTTTTTTCACCTGTCGGGGTACCGCACCCCCACGGCCATGGCCCGCTGGGCCAGGTGCCGCTGCCGGGTGGGCTCTTTTGGATAATGTATGAGCCCGTGGTCCTCATAGGGGTCGTTGAACCAGTAGCCCTCGCCGTCATAGCCAACCAGGAGCATGCAGTGCTCGTTGGATATCCATTCGAACATCTCCCCGCTGTCCAACAGCCGCCAGGACGGCCCCTTGAGCGCCGGGCGCATGTCGATGCAGGTCCAGAACACCACAGGACTACCTTGATTTACATAATTTTCTACCAGCGCCTCCATGGGCGTGCCTGTCTCGTCCACCACAAGGGGCGGGTCGGCCATGCGGTCCGCCAGGACCCGCTCCAGGGCCGCGCGGATCACCGGGGCGTAGCAGCCCATGCCGTCTTCGTCGTAGGGGCTGCCGCAGAACACCTTCCGGGGGTCCGGGCCCCAAAGCTGCCCGTCCCGGGTCTCAAAGGCCCCCAGGGGCAGGTAGCTTTGGATGAATTCGTCCACCGTGATATCCACCCCCAGATGGCGCAGCAGCATTACCGCGCTGACGCTCTCGCACCCGGTTGGATACGTCCCCTTTTGCCCGATATACGGGGCGTGTATCAGCTTCACAGTCAGCCCGCCGCGACAGCGTAGGCCTCAAGGATGGCGGGGTCGGTCCCCTCCTCCGGCAGGGCGTGGGAGATGGTCACCTCGTCCCCCTCGCTGAGGACGATCACGTTCCGGTCCTGGGCAGCGGAGACGGCGTAGAACACGTCCTCGCCCTCCAGGCGGATATAGTACCAGCTGGTGCCCTCCAGCACCGCCGTGCGTATCTCCTTTATGGTCCCCTTGGCCTGGCCCTGCTCCTCGGGCAGGCCGCCGCCGGCGATGACGCCCCGCTCATTGAGAAGGTTTACATAAGTTCTCTCGCAGGCGGACACCGTGGAGCCGGTGGCCACGATCTGGTACTGGGCCACGTTCACCATGGCGTAGCTCTTCACCAGGTTGGTGGCGTCCATCAGGGGGATGAAGTAGGTGGGCTGGCCGGAGATGTTCAAAAGCAGGGGGAACGTGGCGGTATAGCCCAAGTCCTGGACCACGCCCATGGCGGAGGCCCGGGCAGCCGCCTCGGTGGCGCCGGGAGCCACGTAGTACTTCGTCTCCTTGGTGCGCATGTTGCACAGAAGGAAGCCCAAGTTCGACTGGTCCGCGTTGGCGCTGGTGACGCCGGTATAAACGTACACGTCGTCATTCATGGCGATATAGTTATACCCGTCCGTGGTCATGGTCACGTCCCGCTGGCCAAGGATGGAGTTGATGAAGCCCCGGACCAGGGTGCCGTGGTAGTCGTACTGCTCCATGATGAGCTGGGGAGTATAGAGGGTGTCCACCCAGGTGGGCACGGTCTCATAGTATTCGCTCTCGCCGGTGACGGCATCCATGAGCACCGCGCCCTGGATATCCCGGCCGCCAAAGAGGCCGATGGTCTTCACGAGCCTGGGGGCGATCCACCAGGGGTGCCCCTCCTCGTCGATCTCAAATTCCGGCGTGGAGAACATCATGGTGGGGTACTGGAACCGAAGATGGCGCAGCACGTTCCGGTTCAGGGGCTCGGAGAAGGAATACTTCATCCCCTCCCCCGCCGGCAGGCGCACCACGCTGGCCTCCTGGGTCACCATGTCCACCACCACATAGGCGGGCAGGCCGCCGCCCCGGTTGGTGAACCATTTGAAGAGGTCGGCATATCCGATAGGCGCCACCCGCACGGGCCGGCCCTGGTAGTTGATCTGGGTAGAGTCGTTGGAGTATTCAAACTGGCTCACCATGTCGGACAGCGTGCCCATCTGCCGGTCGCCCAGGTAGTTGGCGCTGGTCCTGTCCAGGGTGGGTATCTCGTTGAAGGAGATCTGAGCCACGTCTTCGGCAAAGTCCCCGGTCTGCACGTCCAGGAGCTCCCGGTAGGCGCTTGCCCGGAACATGGGCAGGGAGATGACCTTGCCGATGAGGGCCGCCAGCAGCACCAGCGCCAGGGCAATGCCTACGGGCAGGCAGTGGGTCTTGATAAAGGCGAAGCCGCCCTTGATCTTCCCCTTCACCGAGGCGTCGTCCAAAAGCCCGGATATGCCCGTGGTCAGCACCACGCAGGCAATATAGACCACGCACAGGAAGATGAGGAAGGCGTAGAATTCCCCGTCGCGCAGGTTGATGGCCGGCAGGGACACGTAGAAGTATACGAATCCCACAAGGACCGTGATGAGGATGCAGAAGACCGTCCTTCCCACCCGGCCCCTGGGCAGGTGGAACCCATGCTTTTTCCCGTCCATAAGCGTTTCCTCCCTATAAGCTGTCGTTTCCTGTATTTTACCACATTCTGCCCTTTCTTACAACCGGCGGAGCCCCGGCATTTTATGTTGCAATCGGCCGTACATATATGTTAAAATGTAAGGTAAAGGTCCGGCGAGCCGGGCCCATCAAGAGAAGCATTGGGAGACCTATGAAAGCTGAACCGCAGAAAAAGAACCATATCTATCTCTGGGACGCGATAGTCGTGGGCGTGCTGCTTGCGTTCGTACTCACGTCCTTTGTCCTGTTCGTCCGGGACAACCGGGCCCGCATCCTGGTCCAGAACGACAACTTCATCCAAGCCGCCACCCGGCAGAAGGCGGACCGTCTGGACGACCTGGCGGACGAGGCGCTGCTGGACGCCCAGGCCATGGCCCACCTCTACGGCCAGACGCTGGCGGAGCCGAAGGTGGAGCCCGACATGCTCAAGGACATCATGGACCGGACGGGCTTCGACTACGCCGAGTTCATCGATAAAAAAGGCATGGACCTGTCCGCTGACGGCAGTTCGGTGGACCTGTCTGACCGGGAATACTTCCTGGACGGCATGAAGGGGAATGCCGGCCAGGTCATCCTTTACCACTCCCGCATCACCGACGAGACCCTGCTCATCTCCTACGCCCCGTTTTATTATGAGGACGAGATCATCGGCGTGCTCAGCTGCATCATGAAGGAGAGCACCGTCATGGACGTGCTGGACGCCGACTATCTGGGCGTGCAGGGCGAGACCTATCTGCTGGACCGGGAGGGCCACATCCTCTTCACCACGAGCTCCGGCACCCCGGGCGTCAACCTCCTGGAGTCTCTGTCCCAGGGCGGGTATATCAGCGACGAGACCATGCAGGACTTCCTGGACGTGCTGAGCACGGAAAACGACGTCGAAGAGGTCAGCATCAACTACGAGGGCACCAGCGGCGCCGGCAACGCCTATATCACCACGCTCCACGGCGGCCGGTGGGTGCTGATGCAGACCCTTTCCTCCACCGCGACCACCGCCATGGCCCGGGAGGCCAACTCCATCGGCTTCCGGCTGGAGGTCTCCCTCGTAGGCGCGTTTTTGGCCTATGTCATCTACCTGGTGGTGAAAAACCAGCTGCAAAAGCGGCGGCTGGAGCAGGAAAAGCAGGCCGTGAGCCAGATCGTGGACGCGGTCACCACCCTGTTCGCCCGGTTCATCCTGGTGGACTTTGAGAAGGATACATACGAGTACTTAAAGCAGGACGACATCCTGGATATCCCGGACACAGGCTCCTTTGCCAAACTGATGGCCCACCTCGCCCCCATGTATGTGGAGGACGGGGAGCGGATGACCGCCTTCGAGTCCCCGGACTATGTGCGGGAGCACCTGACGGAGGACGTGCCCTACCTGCAGACCGAGTACCAGCTGGACGCAAACGGCGCCCGCCGGTGGGAGAATCTCTCCATCCTCTGCCTGCGCCGGGAGGGCGGCGTGCCCGTGGGCGTGCTGTACGCCATCCAGGACGTGACCGTGCTGAAGGAGCGGGAGCTGGAGATCCGGGCCGCCATGCAGGAGGCCTCCGACGCGGCTCTCGCCGCCAACCGGGCCAAGAGCGACTTCCTCGCCCGCATGAGCCATGACATCCGCACCCCCATGAACGCCATCATGGGCATGACGGCGGTGGCCGCCATGCACCTGGACGAGCCGGAGCGGCTCAAGGACTGCCTGAACAAGATCACCATCGCCAGCCGCCATCTTCTGGCGCTCATCAACAACGTCCTGGACATGTCCAAGATCGAGAGCGGCAAGGCTACCCTGGACGAGGCGCCCTTCGCCGTGCCCGACGTGATACAGAGCGTGCAGACCATCATCCAGCCCCAGGCGGACAAAAAGGACCAGCGGCTGGAGGTCGTCACCGAGGCGCTGGAGCACCCCGCCGTGCTGGGGGACGCCCCCCGCATCCAGCAGGTGCTGGTGAACATCCTCGGCAACGCCGTGAAGTTCACCCCCGAGGGCGGGCATATCACCTTCTCCGTCCGGGAACTCAGCTCCACGGTCCAGGGCACGGGCTGTTACCGGTTCGTCTGCAGGGACAACGGCGTGGGCATGGACGAGCAGTTCATCCAGACCATCTTCGAGCCCTTCACCCGGGCCGAGGATTCCGTCAGCCGCAACATCGAGGGCACGGGCCTGGGCATGAGCATCAGCCGCAGCATCGTGCAGATGATGGAGGGGGACATCCGGGTGGAGAGTGAGCCCGGCCAGGGCTCCACCTTCACCGTGGAGATACACTTAAAGCTCCAGGACGCCCGGCAGGCCGCCCCCGCCGGGGAGGAACCGGAGCTGGCGGAGGATATTGCCGAGCCCTCCTTCCAGGGCAGGCGGGTGCTGCTGGTGGAGGACAACGAGCTGAACCGGGAGATCGCCGACGAGCTTCTCTCCGCCATGGGCGTCACCGTGGAGCAGGCGGAAGACGGCAGACAGGCCCTGGACATGGTGTCCCAGTCGCCGCCCCGCTATTACGATCTGGTGCTCATGGATGTGCAGATGCCCGTGATGAACGGCTACGAGGCCGCCCGGGCTATCCGGACCCTGGGCCGGCCCGACGCCGGGGCGCTGCCCATCGTGGCCATGACCGCCAACGCCTTCGCCGCGGACATCCGCGCGGCTCTGGACGCGGGCATGAACGACCACCTGGCCAAGCCCGTGGAGGTGGCGAAGCTGGCCCAGACCTTAAAGCGCTGGCTGTGACCGGGAGGGCGCTATGTTCAACAAGGGAAAGATACTGATCGTCGACGACTCCGAGATGAACCGCTCCATCCTGGCGGATATGCTGGAGGAGGAGTACGTCATTTTAGAGGCCGAGGACGGCGAGCAGGGCGTGTCCGTCCTGGCCGAGCGCCACGGGGAGATAGCCCTGGTGCTTTTGGACATCGTCATGCCCCGCATGGACGGCTTCGGGGTCCTGGAGACCATGAACCGGCGGGGCTGGATCGAGGACGTGCCCGTCATCATGATATCCGCCGAGAGCGGCTCCGCCTCCGTGGCCCGGGCCTACGACATGGGCGTCAGCGACTTCATCGCCCGGCCCTTCGACGCGCTCATCGTGCGGAAGCGGGTGGTCAACACCCTGCTTCTGTACGCCAAGCAGAAGCGTCTGGCCGCCATGGTGGAGGAACAGATCACCGAGACCGAGCGGCGCAGCAGCCTGATGGTGGAGATATTGAGCCACATCATGGAGTTTAGAAACGGCGAGAGCGGCCTGCACATCATGCATGTGCGGACCCTGACCAACTTCCTTCTCAAAGCCCTGGCCCGGCGGACGGACAAGTACGCCCTGTCCGCGGCGGACATAGAGCGCATCAGCGTCAGCTCCGCTCTGCACGACATCGGCAAGATCGCCATCGACGAGAAGATCCTCAATAAGCCCGGCAAGCTCACCGACGAGGAGTTCGCCATCATGAAGACCCACTCCCTGCGGGGGGCGGAAATGCTCAACGCCATGGAGGAGCACCGGGACGACCCGCTGGTGCGCACCAGCTACGAGATATGCCGCTGGCACCACGAGCGCTACGACGGCCGGGGCTACCCCGACGGCCTGGTGGGGGATGAGATACCCATCGCCGCCCAGGTGGTGGCGCTGGCGGACGTGTACGACGCGCTGACCAGCCCCCGGGTATACAAAAAGGCCATCGACCACGACACCGCCGTGCAGATGATATTGGATAACCAGTGCGGGGTGTTCAACCCGCTGCTGATGGAATGCCTGAAGGAGAATTCCGAGAGCATCCGGGGGCTTCTGAAGGGCGCGCTGGAGCAGTCCGCCGCCCAGCGGGAGGCCCGGGGCATCGTCAGCGAGTCGGTGCGCCCCAGCGGCGCCTCGGACCGCACCCTGCGGCTTCTGGACCAGGAGCGGATGAAGAACGACTCCTTCTCCGCCCTGACCAACGACATCCAATTTGAATACACCGCCTCCCCCGCCATGATCACGCTCACGCCCGGCAGCGCGGAGGTCCTGGGCCTGGATGAGTTCATTCCCCGGCCGGGGGACAGCGAGGCCCTGCGGGCTGTCATAGGCGACGACGGCTGGTCGCTGCTGTCGGAGAAGATACGCCTGGCCTCCCCCGAGGTGCCGGATATCGCCTATGACTGCGAGCTGACCTACGGCGGCCATACCCGCTGGCACCGGGTGGTATTGAAGACCTCCTGGTCCGACGAGGACCCGCCCAGGTTCCTGGGAGCCCTGGGCAAGGCCACGGACATCCATGAGACCCGCCAGAAGCTGGAGGAGCTTACACAGAAGGCCTCCCGGGACCCCATGACCGGCCTTCTGAACCGGGCCGCTGCCCAGGAGCGCATCGAGGCCCGGATGCTGGAGCGGCCCCAGAGCAACTACGCCCTGGCGCTGTTCGACCTGGACTTCTTCAAGTCCGCCAACGATACCTACGGCCACCAGTTCGGCGACGCGGTCATCCGCACCGTGGCGGACCGGCTCCGCCACAGCATCCGGGGCTCGGACATATGCTGCCGGGCCGGCGGGGATGAATTCCTCCTCTTCCTGGAATACAATACTGACATCGAAAAGACCATAGACCGCATCTTCCACCAGCTCACTGGCGAGTTCGAGGGCTTTTACATCTCCGTCACCATGGGCGTGGTGCGCAGCCACATCATGGGCCTGAGCTACGAGAGGCTCTTCCGGGCGGCGGACCAGGCCCTGTACGCGGCCAAGCGGGACGGCAAGGGCCGCTACTGCTTCTACGACCCGTCCAACGCCAGCACCTATTCCGCTATTTCCGACATAGACGAAGACTCAGACGAATAACAAAGGAGGACTTACGCCATGACGCTCCAGGATTGCTACAAGGCCATGGGGGCCGACTACGACGAGGTGTTCGGCCGGCTCCGCAGCGAGAGGCTCATACAGAAATTCGTCCTGCGCTTCCCCGACGACGGCAGCTTCGCCCTGCTGGAGAGCTCCCTGGCCTCGGGGAATATCGAAGAGGCCTTCCGGGCCGCCCACACCATCAAGGGCGTATGCCAGAACCTGGGCTTCACGGACCTGGGCCAGTCCAGCAGCGCCCTGACCGAGGCCCTGCGCTCCGGCACCCCCGCCCCCAACGCGGATGAGCTTTTGGAAAAGGTCCGCCGGGATTACAAGGTGACCCTGGACGCCATCCGCGCCTTCCAGGCGTCTCTGGCCTGATAAGCCCGCACGCCTTCATCCCTAACGCTGAGGAAAGGTCACAGGGAGAGCTGCCATGAAGAGAAAGACAAAACAGGACAGGAACACGGTGGATACCCTGGTGCTCATCGCCGTCATCACCGTGCTGTTCATCCTCGCCTTCTTCCAGATCCGCTCCGCCATATGGGAGCGGTCCATGGGCCGTATGGAGGAGGGTGTGAACACCGTCATGGAGGAGATCACCTCCAAGCTGGACCGGGACAGCGCCATCCTGAACGCCACGGCGGACATCATCGCCGCCGCCAACCCCGACGGCGCCAAGGGACTGGACATCGAGACCGCCCGGGATACCATCCGGCTGGCCGCGCCGCTGTTCTCCACCATGAACCTGCGGGTGCTGCTGGACGACGACATGGTCCTGACGGCGGACGGGCGCATCTCCAGCGTGGCCAAGGTGGACGCCATATCCTTTGAACAGGAGGCGCCTCTGGGGGAGCACGTGTCCAACCGGGCCCGGAGCGTGGTCCGGGACTCCTACGTCCTGCGCCACTATGTGCCCGTGCAGATCGACGGCAAGACAGTGGCTCTCGTCTACGGCGTGACCTACCTGGACGACCTGGCCGATACCCTGAACATCGCCAATATCTATAACGCCACCGCCAACATCTATATCATCGACACCCGCTCCGGCGACTTCATCATGGACACCTTCCACCCCCGCCTGGGCAACATCAGCGACTACTCCCTGGAAAACGAGCCGGACCGGGAGACCAAGGGCAACACCGGCTGGGACGAGTACACCGCCGACATCATGGACCAAGGCACCGGCTACGTGGTCTACCGCACCGACACCACCGACGGCTGGGAGTACATGTACTACGCCCCCTCGGGCATCAACCAGTGGTCCATCGCCGTGGCCGTGCCGGAGAAGGAGGCCTTCTCCAGCGTGTTCGCCGCGCGGGAGATATTTTTCCTCATCGGCCTTCTGATGATCCTGTCCGTGGCGGTATACTACATGGTCATCCACCGCAAGGCCCAGCGGGCCATGGACGAGGCCGTGGAGAAGGCGGTGCTGGAGGAGAAGCTGAAAAAGGCCGAGGCCGCCGAGCGGGCCAAGACCACCTTCCT
>CANRKN010000088.1 GCA_947631215.1 uncultured Oscillospiraceae bacterium
ATCTTCCTGCTCACCGACGGCGTGTACACCACCACCAACCAGCTCATGGCCAACTCCCAGGCCAAGGAAGTGGACCTGCTGGTGACGTGGCTTTTCAACCTGACCCAGAACTACTACAACTATAAGATGGCGGCAGTCATCGGCATCGTGGTGTTCCTGGTCTGCGCCGTATTCACCCTGGTGGCCTTCAACTTCCTCATCAAGGGCGACAAGGAAGGGGTGTATCAGTAATGAAAGATAAGAAACTGGGAAGCATCATCAGCCATAATGTGCTGATCGCCATTTTGTGCCTCATCTGGCTCATCCCTATCGTGTGGCTGGTGTGCATGTCCTTCTCGGCCAAGCCCAATATGAACACCAGCACCTTCTTCCCCCAGGAGTGGAGCACGCAGTATTATAAGCAGCTGTTCCAGCCCGACACGGTCAACCAGTTCCCGGCCTGGTTCATGAACACGTTCAAGATCGCCATCGCCACCTGCATCATCAGTACCTGCTTCACCCTGATGGTGGCCTACGCCACCTCCTTCGGGAAGTTCAAGGCCAGAAAGCCACTGATGAACGTGGCGGTCATGCTGAACCTGTTCCCGGGCGTGCTGACCATGATCGCGGTGTACTTCACCCTGCGCACCTTCGGGCTCACAAACAGCCACATCGGCCTGACGCTGGTGTATTCGGCCAGCTCCGGATTGGGGTATCTCATCTGCAAGGGCTTTTTTGACACGGTGCCGAGAGCTCTATGCGAGGCGGCGCGGCTGGACGGCTGCAACGAGGCGCGCATCTTCGCCCAGATCGTCATCCCCACCAGCCGGCCCATCATCGTCTACACCATCATCAGCAGCTTTTTGACCCCCTGGATGGATTTCGTGTTCGCCAAGATGATTTTGAACGCGGGCATCTCCAGCCAGTATACCGTGGCCGTGGGCCTGTACAAGATGCTGGACAAGAGCCTTATCAACAGCTACTTCACCATCTTCTGCTGCGGCGGCATCCTGGTATCCATCCCCATCGCGGTCCTGTTCTTCATCATGCAGAAATTCTACGTGGAGGGCATCACCGCCGGCGCGGTCAAGGGTTGACACGCTTTTCCGATCGCAGTACGATCATGCGGGCCGCCTGACGGCGGCCCGCGTCATTATGAACCACAGGAAGGACCATTTATATGGACCAATTCATCGTCAACATCATCCACCGGCCGGAGATGGTGCCGGAATACGCCGAGAAGGTCACCGGCCAGGGCAAGGCCGAGGACATCGGCCGGAAAGCTCTGCTCACCGAGAGCCTGGACATCTTCAAGACCCAGCAGCAGATAGCCCATGAAAACGGCCTGAAGACCACCATCCAGATGACCTACGCCAGCCTCTTCAACGACGAGGCGGTGGCGCTGGCCAAGGAGCACCACGAGAAATACGGCGACGAGATCGCCCTGAGCCTCCTGGGGCTGCCCTGCGAGCAGTTCCGGGAGAAGTATAAGACGAAGGACTTCTGCATCTGGATGTTCTCCATGGAGGACAAGCAGGCCATCGTCCGGGACGTGTTCGGGAAGTTTTATGAGCGCTTCGGGTTCTACCCCGAGTCCACCGGGTCCTATTACATGGACGCGGACCTTATAAACTTTATAAAAGCGGAGTACCCCAGCGTGAAGTGCGCGGTGGCCACCTGCTGGGAGGAGGGCCCCAAGGCCTACCACACCTGCAACAACTCCTGGTACACCCTCATGGACGGCGGCCCCTGGGCGCCCTGGATACCCTCGAAGCAGAACACCCACGCCCCCGCTGCCAACGAGCAAGAGGACAGCGGCGTCGTGGCCATACCCCACCTGAGCCGGGATCTGCTGGCCTGCTACGACGGCAACGGCTCCAACTTCGGCACTCACCCCCAGAACGTGCTCCGGGGCATGATCTACGACGCGGATACCTGGGAATACCCGTATCTCTATAACCTCATCGACCAGTACCGGTATCTGGCCAAATTCAACAACGGCTATGCCTACAACATGATGTTCGTGGGCCCTGGCTGGATGAACAAGATGGGCCGCTGGGAGGCCCCCTATGAGCTCTTGAAGAAGTCCTATGAGGA
Organism: uncultured Oscillospiraceae bacterium; assembly: GCA_947631215.1. The sequence continues at coordinate 2,077 of CANRKN010000088.1, forward strand.
CGGCTGCGCCTATTACGGCAAGCTCAAGAAGGAGGGCAAGCTCATAGACATGACCATGAGCGAGTTTGCCGACTTCTACCGGGAGAAGAAGCACTACACGGAGCCGGAATGTGCCCTGTGGCGGGACATCCTCTACGGCAGCGACAAGCAGCTTTTCTGGTACTGCGACCCCTATATGCGCGCCTGCGTCAACATGGACCAGGGCGGCGCCATCGTGGACCTGCGGCCCTACGCGGCCAAGCTGGAGTGGCCCGTGGGCATCGGCACCAAGCATGTCCAGGACGCCAGCTACCCCTTCCTCATCCAGGAAAAATACCGGGCCGGATACTTCACCCACTACGCCGGGGAGGGCACCGTCCGCAGCGCCAAGATATGCCACAACGGGGAAGAGGTGGACCTGTGCCTTTGCCGGACGAAGGCCCATTTCTCTGAGGAAAAGGGCGTGCGCACCCTGACCCTGGACCCGGTGGACATCGAGTTCGAGGACCTCACCGTAAAGCTCCAGACCGTCATCTCCTTCCCGGAGGGGACGGGGGATATAAAGATCGAGCGGAAAGTGCTCTCCATGAGCGACCCGGCCGCGAAGGTCACCATCAACGAGTACATGGTGGCCTGCTACGGCACTACCGAGTACCCGGAGGATATGACGGGTCTCACCCTCACCGTGGAGGCGGGGGAGAAGAGCGAGAGCATCGACTACGAGTACAAATGCCGGGAGGCGTCCGCGGCGGGAGCAGGGGCCGTGTCCTGCACGCTGCCGCCCATCAGGACGAAGGTGTCTATGGCCTGCGAGGGCCGGGACAAGGCTGGTTACGTCCGGGAGGGCTACGCCTTCAGCCCCATGTTCACCCTGGGCTATCAGGGAAGGCTCAAAGAGAAGGAGGTGTTCACCACATGGCTCAGGCTGGAAAGGGCAGACTGAACTACCGCTGCCCATCCTGCTTCATGCGGGACCTGGACATCGACATGTTCTATGACAAGGATAAGGACGAGTATTTCTGCATCCGCTGCCAGTACCGGGGCAATGAGGCGGACGTGCTGGCGAAAAACCAGATGGCCCGCTTCCGCTACGGCGCCATGATGCGCAGGTTCACAGACTTTGAGGACTTCTCCCGGGAGGGCGGAAAGACCTGATGGGATTCATCAAAGGAATGGACCTGTCCACCCTCCGGGAGGTGGAGGCCTGTGGGGGCCGGTTCTCCGACGAGAACGGCCCCGGCGGCGCAATGGAGATCCTCCGCCGCCACGGGATGGACCTGGTGCGGCTGCGGCTTTGGAACGACCCCTGGTCGGAGACAGGGGAGCCCTACGGGGCGGGCACCTGCGACCTGGAGACGGTCAGTTTTCTCGCCCGGCGGGCAAAAGATTTGGGCTGCAAGTGGATGCTGGACCTTCACTACAGCGATTTCTGGGCCGATCCGGGCAAGCAGATCGTCCCCAAGGCCTGGCGGGGTCTGGACACGGACGGGCTGGAGAAGGCCATAGGGGAGTATACCCGGAAGGTGCTGCAAAAGCTTGCGGCCCAGGACCTTGCGCCGGATATGGTGTCCATAGGCAACGAGATCACCAACGGCCTTCTCTGGCCCGAGGGCCGGAAGGACGATATGAAAAGCGTGGCCCGGTTCGTCAGCGCGGGCCTCAGGGCCGTGGAGGAGATATGTCCCCGCGCGGAGACGGTTATCCACCTGGACAACGGCCCCGACCGGGGCCAGTACCGGGCCTGGTTCGAGGGCTATTACGCCGCCGGCGGCGCGGACTTTGACGTCATCGGCATGAGCTATTACCCCTTCTGGAACGGCCCCATGGAGGGCCTGGCCCGGAGCATGGCAGACGCGGTGGAGCGGTTCGGCAAAGATGTTATGGTGGTGGAGACCTCCATGGGCTTCACCCTGGAGGACTACGGCGCCTATGAAAAGCTGGCGCCGGACCAGCGCAAGGGCATGGCCGCCACGGCCGCCTTGGCGGCGGGGATAGAGTACCCCATGACGCCCCAGGGGCAAAGTGACTTTATCCGGGACCTGGCGGCGGCTATCCAGGCCGTGCCGGGCGGACGGGGCAGGGGCTTCATCTGGTGGGAGCCTGCCTGGATACCGGTGCCCGGCAGCGGCTGGGCCACAGAGGCGGCATTGCGCTATACCGGCGAGAAGGGGCCCGGCGGCAACGAGTGGGCCAACCAGGCGCTGTTTGACTATGAGGGGCGTGCGCTGCCCGCGCTGGAAACGATACGCACGCTGTGAGAGGAGGTGAGGGCATGGAGGGAAGCTACAGACTGAACGACCCCCGCCGGGGCCGGCGGCGGCCCCATCTGGACATGAACGGCACCACTATGAAGATATACGGCTGTGTGACCATGTTTCTCTATGCCCTCAGCCGCTCCGTGTTCCAGCAAGGCCTCATCGGCATGGACCAATACGGCCCCGGGGAACTGGCGGCGGCTATGGAGGCGGACCCGGACCTGATGGTGCTGTCCGGCTGGGCCTCGGTGCTGCAGCTCATCGGCGGCCTCGCCGTGCCGGTCTTCGCGTTCCTGCTGGTGGAGGGATTTCTCCACACCCACAGCTTCAAGCGGTATCTTCTCACCATGCTCATAGTCGGTGTGGTGAGCGAGGTGCCCTACGACCTGGCCATGTACGGGAAAGCGTGGGACATGGGCGGGCAGAACGCTCTTTTGACCTATGCGCTGTGCCTCGTGATGCTCTACGGCCTGAGCTTTCTGGACGGGAAGAAGGGCTTCGTCATCCGCCTCTGCCAGGTTGTGTTGGTGGGCGCCACAGTGTTGTGGGCGATGTTGCTCCGGTGCGCCTTTGGGCTGGTCACGGTGCTGCTGGCGGCGATATACTACCTCTGGCGGGAGAAAAACGGCACCCGTGTGCTCCTGGGCTGCGCGGTGAGCATCCTCTACGTGACGGCGCCCCTGTCCGGGTACGCCATCTACAACTACGATGGCCAGCGGGGGAAGCTCGCGGCGAAGTATAAATACGTTTTCTATGCCCTCTATCCCATCCACCTGCTGGTGCTGGGGCTCATCTCCAGGGCGATCGCCTGAAACGGCATAAAAAGAAGGACGCGCATGCATGCGCGTCCTTTTGCTGTGTCTATGTCAGCCGCCCAGATAGGCCTTTTTGATGTCGTCGCTCTCGGCCAGCTCCTTGCCGGTGCCGGACAGAGCGATCTTGCCGGTCTCCAGCACATAGCCCCGGTCCGCCACGGACAGGGCCATGCGGGCGTTCTGCTCCACCAGAAGGATGGTGGTGCCGGCCTTGTGCAGGGAGGCGATGATCTCGAATATCTGCTCCACCAGGATGGGGGCCAGGCCCATGGAGGGCTCATCCAGCATCAGCAGCTTGGGGTCCGACATGAGGCCCCGGCCCATGGCCAGCATCTGCTGCTCGCCGCCGGAGAGGGTGCCCGCCACCTGACGGCGGCGCTCCTTCAGCCGGGGGAACTGCTCGTACACCCGCTCCAGATGGTCGGCCACGCCGCTGTTGGGCCGGGTGTAGGCGCCCATCTCCAGGTTCTCCTCCACCGTCATGGAGAGGAACACCCGCCGTCCTTCCAGCACGTGGGCGATGCCTCGCTCCACGATCTTGTGGGCGGGCACGCCGCTCAAAGGCTGGCCCAGAAACTCAATAGAGCCGGTCTTGGACTTCAGAAGGCCGGAGACCGTGTTCAGGATGGTAGATTTGCCCGCGCCGTTGGCGCCGATGAGGGTGACGATCTCCCCCTCGTTGACCTCGAAGGAGACGCCCTTGATGGCGTGGATGGCGCCGTAATAGACGTTTATGTCGTTGACTTTCAGCATCATATCCCGCGCCTCCTCACTGCTGCTTGCCCAGATAGGCCTCGATGACTGTGGGGTTGGACTGTATCTCCTCGGCGGTGCCCTTGGCGATGACCTGACCGAAGTTCAGCACCACGATGCCCTCGCATATGCCCATGACCAGGTTCATGTCGTGCTCGATGAGCAGCACCGCGATGTTGAAGGTATCCCGGATCTTCACGATGTTCTCCATCAGCTCCGCGGTCTCCGAGGGGTTCATGCCCGCGGCGGGCTCGTCCAGGAGCAGCAGGCTGGGGTTGGTGGCCAGGGCCCGGAGGATCTCCAGGCGGCGCTGGGCGCCGTAGGGAAGGGAGCCGGCCACGGCGTCGGCGGTGTCCTCCATGTTGAAGATGCTCAGAAGCTCCATAGCACGCTCCCGGGCGATGCGCTCGCTGCGGAAGAATTTGGGCAGGCGCAGGATGCCGCTGAGGGCGTTGTAGCTCATCTCCTCGTGCAGGCCCACCAGGATGTTCTCCATCACGGTCATGTTGGAGAAAAGCCGGATGTTCTGGAAGGTACGGGCGATGCCCATGTGGTTGATCTGGGCCGTGGTCTTGCCCGCGGTGTCCACGCCGTCCAGCAATATGGTGCCCCGGGTGGGCTGGTAGACCTTGGTCAGCAGGTTGAACACGGTGGTCTTGCCCGCGCCGTTGGGGCCGATGAGGCCCGCGATCTCGGTGCGGCCGATGGTCAGGTTGAAGTCGTCCACCGCCCGCAGGCCGCCGAAATCGATGCCCAGGTGGCTGCACTCCAGAATGGGGGCCTTGTCGATGTCCCGCTCGGGGATGATGGCCTTGCTGGGGACGGGGACCATCTTCGCCTTGCCCATACGCTTTTTCTCATTCATTGCCGGCGGCCTCCTTCTTATGGGGGATGAGCTTACCAAGCAGCGCCTTGAGCTGGGCGTTGTTGGTGACCAGCATGACCAGGATCAGGATGATAGCGTACACCAGCATCCGGTAGTCGGAGAACTGGCGCAGGGCCTCCGGCAGCATATACAGCACCACTGTCGCGATAATGGAGCCCCAGATATTGCCCAGGCCGCCCAGCACCACGTACACCAGCACCAGAATGGAGGTGTTGAAGTCAAAGCGGCTGGCCACGAGACTGCCGTAGTTCAGGCCGTAAAGGGCCCCGGCGGCGCCGGCCATGGCAGCGGAGATGACGAAAGCCATCAGCTTGTACTTGGTGATGTTCAGACCTACGCTCTCGGCCGCGATGCGGTTATCGCGGATGGCCATGATGGCCCGGCCGGTCCGGCTGCGGACCAGGTTCAGTATCACCACAAGGGTTATCATGACCAGGATAAAGCCGGCGGGGAAGGAGGCGATCTTTGTGACGCCGACGGCGCCCTGGGCGCCCTTGATGATGGCCTTGCCTGTCTCCTCCAGGTGCAGGTCGTTGATGGACTTCAGGCCGCTGATATTGAAGACGATATGCAGCCCGTGGGAGTCATAGCCCACAAGCAGGCAGTTTATAAGGTCCTTGATGATCTGGCCGAAGGCCAGGGTGACGATGGCAAGATAGTCGCCCCTGAGCCGCAGCACCGGCACGCCCACGACGAAGCCGACGACCGTGGCGCAAAGGGCGCCCACTACCAGCGCCACGATGAGGCGCAGCGGCGCGGAGGGGATGACGCCGGCCAGGCTCTGGGCGGCGATGATGCCGCCGAAGGCGCCCACGCTCATGAATCCCGCGTGGCCCAAGCTCAGCTCGCCGGAGATGCCCACCACCAGGTTCAGGCTCACGGCCATCACGATGAAACAGCAGATGGGCACAAGCTGCCCGGAGATGGAGCTGGTCAGATGGCCGCCGCGCTGCAGGGCGTACATGATGAGAAAGGCCGCCGTGACGCCGGCATAAGTGGCAAAGTCCGTCTTTGTGCTCTTTTTCATATTCTTCATCCAGGCCACCTCAGACTTTCTCGGGCGCGTACTTGCCCAGCAGCCCCGTGGGCTTTACCAGCAGGATGATGATCAGTACGGCGAACACGATGGAGTTGGCGAGGGTGGTGGAGATATAGGCCTTGGCCAGCGACTCGATGATGCCCAGCAGCAGACCGCCGATGAACGCGCCGGGGATGGAGCCGATGCCGCCGAACACGGCGGCGGTGAAGGCCTTGATGCCGGGCATGGAACCGGTGGTGGGCTGCAGGACGGGGTAGCTGGAGCACAGCAGCACGCCGGCGATGGCCGCCAGGGCGGAGCCGATGGCGAACGTCATGGAGATGGTCCGGTTGACGTTGATGCCCATGAGCTGGGCGGCGCCCTTGTCCTCGGAGCAGGCCCGCATGGCCTTGCCCAGCTTGCTGCGGTTGACGAAGGTGGTCAGCGCGATCATAATGACGATGCAGGCCAGGACTGTGATCAGCGCCTCGCTGGAGAGGCCGATGCTCATCAGACTCACGGGCAGGGAGAAGTGGACCACGGAGGTGAAGTTCTTGGGCGTGGCGCCCCAGATGAGCTGGGCGGCGTTCTGCAAGAAGTAGCTCACGCCGATGGCCGTGATCAGCACGGCCAGGGAACCGGCCTGGCGCAGAGGCTTATAGGCCAGGCCCTCGATGACCACGCCCAGCACCGTACACACGATCATGGCAACGATGACCGCAACGATGGCCGGCAGGCCCAGACTGTTCAAGGCTATGTAGCAGATATAGCCGCCCACCATGATCACGTCGCCGTGGGCGAAGTTCAGCATCTTGGCGATGCCGTACACCATGGTGTAGCCCAGGGCGATGATGGCGTACACGCTGCCCAGGCTGATGCCGCTGATGAGATAGGTGAAGAA